>JACQAE010000111.1 GCA_016195095.1 Pseudomonadota bacterium | reverse complement strand
TTCGATCCTGCAACGCACGCTGCTGCTGCAATTCGCGCTTGTCGAACCCCAAAGCCCGTAAGCTGGCGTTTCCAGCCGCGCCAGCGGCGCGAAAACGCAGCATGCGCGGCGGAGCGCGAACGCGGGGCTGCGTCAGAATGGCGATGGCGTGATGGAATCAGGCAGCGGCGCTCGCTTGTTTCTTGGCGATCGATCGCTTGAGTTCGAGCGCCCGCGCGGAGAGTTCGACGTCTTTGGCCTTGAGCAGAAACGCGTCGAGGCCGCCGCGGTGGTCGACGCTCTTGAGCGCGTTGGCGCATATGCGCAACCGCACCGAGCGCCCAAGGCTGTCGGACATCATCGTCACATTGATCAGATTGGGCAGGAAGCGCCGCTTGGTCTTGTGGTTGGAATGGCTGACCTTGTGGCCGGTCTGCGCGGACTTTCCGGTGAGTTCACAGCGCCGAGACATGGGCCTATCCCTTGGAGAATATTGATCTTGCGTGGGCTGGCGTCGTCACCAAACACATCGGGTCGGTTAACCCAAGAACTCAAGTGACGCAATCATTTGATTTTGTCCGGGACCATTACCCATAACGCGATCGTTACCGAAATGCCTGAACTTCTTCGCGATCTTGGCCGGCTCGCGCTCCAGCGCACAAACCGCGCATGTAGGGCGGACCTATAGTCACCGCGTTGTGAAGCGTCAAGCGGCGCCAGGTGTGGAAAAAGCGAGCCTCGTCGCCGGTTGGCGCCATCACACATTCGACGTATTCGCCGTCGAGACAAAAATATCAGGTATCGATCGGGACAATGCGCAGTGCCGACCGGGAGCACGCCTTATGCGAGCATTGGGCAGGCGAGTATCGCGACTGGCGGAGGCGCCGGCGAGTGTCATGCTCGCCGGTTTGGCGCTGGCTGTGTCCAGTACCGGCGACCTAGCCGTGGCGCAGGGCAAGCTTGAAGCCCGCTATGTCGTAACGTTGGCGGGGATTCCGCTCGGCAAGGGTGCCTGGATCGTGGACATCGCCAGCGATCAATTCACCGCCGCAGCGAGCGGCGCAACCAGCGGGTTGATCAAGATCATTACCAGCGGACAGGGCTCGAGCGCCTCACGCGGCCTTGTGCGGCGCGGCAACCTCGTACCGCAAAGCTATGCGTCCAACGTGCAGACGCCACGCTGGCGCGAGGAAATCCGCATGAACATGGACGCCGGCCGCGTCAAGGACTTCGCGGTCGAGCCGCAAACGCCGCCGCACCCGGACCGCGTGCCGCTGACCGAGGCGCACCGCCGGGGCGCGGTCGATCCGATGAGTGCGGTGTTGGTGTCGGTGCCGGGCAACGAGCAGCTTCTTTCGCCGGACGTGTGCGCGCACAAGCTTTCCATTTTCGACGGGCGCATGCGCTACGACCTGGTGCTGGGCTATAAGCGCGTGGAACAGGTCAAGGCAGAAAAGGGCTATCAGGGGCCGGCCGTCGTATGCGCAGCGTATTTCCGCCCGATCGCCGGCCATGTCCCGCACCGCCCGACGGTGAAGTACTTAATGGCACGCCAGGACATGGAAGTGTGGTTTGCCCCCGTGTTGGGCACGCGCGTCGTCGTACCGTTCCGCGTCTACGTGCCGACGCCCCTTGGTGACGGCGTTCTGCAGGCGACCCAGTTTGTCTCCATCCCGCAGACCGCTAAACTGGTGCCGACGAGCGTGCCCACGCGGTAAGCCGCGGGCGGTGACCAAACGGCAGGCATTTACGAATTCCGCCAAAATTCTGTCCCGACGACAGCAGCCGCAAACACGATGTTGTGGCGAAGAGGGCGACCGATCACAATATTTCGTTGAGAACGAATTCCGACTCGCATGGAGTCGGCGATTCGGGCGCCTTTCGTTCAGGACTCGTTCGCAGGCGTTGATGCCGCGGCAAAAAAAAGGCCATCGCCGTCGCATTGTGATACAGACGTGCCGGCAGGCAGCGGATCAATACAGGCTCATGACCATCCTTGAAAGTCGAATTGAACCCACCGATCGCGTGGCGGCGCGGGCGTCGCCATTTGAGCAGTTTGCGGCCGAGTGGTATTCGGTTCGTCAGCCGGAGCCGGCATGGGATCGACGCGCTTGCGCGCGATCCGATGCAGTACCGACAATCGCTCCTGCCGATCGCGCGCGCCCCCGGAGGATATAGAATCCAGCCGATTCACCGTCGGGGCGCCCGTCGCATTGACCGACGCGAACGAGGTCGGCAATTATTCCTGAATGCCATGCGGAAGAATTGATGCCCATTTCGTTTTCACCGTCCGCGACCCGCGACGCGCGCGCGCGCGGCGCCGGCGTGACCGCCGTGCTTGGCCCGACTAATACCGGTAAGACGCATCTGGCAATCGAGCGGATGCTCGGCCATTCGTCGGGAATGATCGGGCTGCCGCTGCGCCTATTGGCGCGCGAAGTCTATAACAAAGTCGTGGCGCGGGTTGGCGCCGACGCCGTCGCGCTGGTGACCGGCGAGGAGAAGATCAAGCCGTCCTCGCCACGTTACTGGGTGTCGACGGTTGAGGCGATGCCGCGTGACATTGATGTCGCCTTCCTCGCCATCGACGAAGTGCAACTCGGGGCCGACATCGATCGCGGCCACGTATTCACCGACCGGCTGCTCAACCGGCGCGGGCGCGAGGAGACACTGGTGCTCGGCGCGGCGACCGTCAAGCCACTGGTCGAGCGGCTCCTGCCCGGCGCGCATGTTCTGACGCGACCGCGGCTGTCGCAATTGACTTTCGCGGGGGAAAAGAAACTCACGCGGCTGCCGGCGCGCAGCGCGATCGTCGCCTTCTCGGCCGAGGAAGTCTACGCCATCGCCGAACTCGTCCGCCGCCAGCGCGGCGGCGCCGCAGTCGTTCTCGGCGCCCTGTCGCCGCGCACGCGCAACGCCCAGGTGGAGCTTTATCAGTCCGGCGAAGTCGACTATCTCGTCGCCACAGACGCGATCGGCATGGGCCTTAATCTCGACGTTGACCACGTCGCCTTCGCGGCAGACCGCAAGTTCGACGGCTACCAGTTCCGCAGGCTCAATCCGGCGGAGCTTGCCCAGATTGCCGGCCGCGCCGGTCGCGCCAACCGGGACGGCACGTTCGGCACGACCGGGCGCTGCGCGCCGTTCGCAACCGACCTCGCGCAGGCGCTCGAAAGCCATGCCTTCGAGCCGCTGCGCGTGCTGCAATGGCGCAACACGGACCTGGATTTCGCGTCGCTTGGCGCGTTGTGGACGTCGCTCGCCGTGACGCCACGCGAAGAGGGGCTCACGCGCGCGCCGATCGCGGAGGATATCCTGGTGCTTGACCGCGCCATGCACGATGACGATGTGCGCGGCGCGGCAACGACGCGGGAGGCGGTCGCGAAATTGTGGGATGTTTGCCAGGTGCCCGATTATCGGCGCATTTCACCGGCCACCCATGCCGAGCTTGCCATCACCCTCTTTGGTTTTCTTGCTGGCGAGGGTAACATTCCCGACGATTGGTTCGTCCGCCAAATCGCGCTGGCGGATCATTGCGACGGCGATATCGACACGCTGTCGACGCGCATCGCCCATATCAGGACGTGGACCTTTGTCGCGAACCGTCCGCAGTGGCTCAAGGATCCCGAGCATTGGCAGGGCGTCACGCGCGCGGTCGAAGACCGTCTGTCGGATGCGCTGCACGAGCGGCTTACCGAACGCTTCGTCGATCGCCGCACCAGCGTGCTGATGAAACGACTGCGTGAGAACACGATGCTGGAAACCGAAATCAGCAAGACCGGCGACGTCAAGGTCGAGGGGCACCTGATCGGTCGCCTCGACGGTTTTCGTTTTGTCGCTGATTCGTCGGCGAGCGCCGGAACCGAGGCAAAGGCGCTCTCGGCGGCCGCCCAGAAAGTGCTCGCGGGCGAAATCGACGGCCGGGCGACGCGCCTGTCGCAGGCGCCCGACAGTCAATTCGTCCTCGCCTCCGACGCGACCTTACGATGGCTTGGCGAGCCGGTCGCCAAGCTCGCCGGCGCCGACAACGTGCTGCGTCCGCGCGCGCGCGTCCTCGCCGACGAACACCTGTCCGGCGCTTCGCTGGAAGCCGTGCAGACGCGGCTCGACTTGTGGCTGCGCACGCATGTCGAGCGATTGCTGGCGCCGCTGTTTACGCTTGCGGCAGCAGACGATATTACCGGCATTGCCCGTGGCGTCGCCTATCAGATCGTCGAAGCGCTTGGCGTCATCGAGCGCCAGCGGGTGGCGGCGGAGATCAAGGGGCTCGACCAGCCGTCGCGCGCAGTTCTACGCAGGCATGGCGTCCGCTTCGGCGCCTACCACATCTATTTGCCGGCGCTGCTCAAGCCGGCGCCGCGCGCGCTCGCCGCGCAATTATGGATGCTTAAGTTTGCCGCGCCGGATGTCATTGGTTTTGACGAGTTGCAACATCTCGCGACCAGCGGCCGCACGTCATTTAAGGCCGACAAGGACGCTCCAAAGCTGCTCTATCGCACCATCGGCTACCGCGTCTGCGGAGAGCGCGCGGTCAGGGTAGACATCCTTGAGCGGCTCGCCGATCTCATTCGCCCAGCGCTCGCCTGGCGCGCGGGTGCGGTCGCGGAAAGGCCGCCTGGCGCGGTTGATGGGTTTAGATTTGTGGTCACCGGCGCAATGACCTCGCTGGCTGGGTGTTCGGGCGAGGATTTCGCCTCTGTCCTACGCGCACTCGGCTACAGGATGGAGCGTCGTCCGCGGCCACCGGATGCGCCTGCGGCTCCACCCCCAACACATGACGCCGTGGAAAGTGGGGACGGCGCGGCGGCCGCCGGCGAGGGCACCGACGGCGTGCAAATTGCACCGCCGACCGAGACGACAATCGACCAAACGCCAGCAGATGCGGCAAGAATTGTGCCGCCGGGCGAGACGGTTGGCGACGTTGCGCAAACGGACCTCGACGCGGCATTGCTGACGGAGGATTCGCGCGCCGACCAAGCCGCGCCGACCAGTGCGGTGGCGATTTCGCCACCGGAAGGCGCGGGCGAGGCGGCATCGCCTGACGCGGCACGCGTGGTGAGCACCCCAGAAACAGTTACGACCGCGTCATTGCCGCGGCCCGGCGCGGAAACGGTTGCCGGCGCGCCGGCCGACGAAGAACCACAATTCATTGAAGTTTGGCGTCCCGGCCGCCCGCAAGAAACGGGTCGGCCCCCGCGCCGGCGCGACCAGCGTGAGCGCACGGTACAATCTCAACACGCCACGCAGACTGTCGGTGAGCCGGGGGAATCCGCGAGCGCGACGGCGACCAATGAGCCGCCAGTTGCGCCGCAGACCGGGACCAACGCGCCGGAAAACGAACGCGGCCGCCGCCCGCGTCGGCGCAATCGTCCCAATCAGCATCGGCCTGGGGGCGACCGCGCCGCGCCCGCGCGCGCGGCGGCGCGCGATGGGGCTCCACGCGGCGAACGCACCACCGCGGAAGGTCACCCGGATCGTGGCAATCGCGATCGGCGACGGGATCGACGCGATCGGCACGACGACGAGCGCGCGCCGCGCACCTGGGCATCGGTCAATGACCGCCGCGGCAGTGAACCCGATCCCGATTCACCCTTCGCCAAGCTCGCCGCGCTCAAGGCGCAGCTTGAGGCCGGCAAGGAGCAGCCCTGAGCGACCTAATCGATCGCCAGCGCCTGGATAAGTGGCTGTGGCACGCGCGCATCGTGCGCACCCGCAAGGCCGCCGCGGCGCTGGCCGATGCCGGGCATCTCCGCATTAACGGCACGCGGGCGGACGGCGCCAGTCAGCGCGTGCGGCGTGGCGATGTCCTCACGGTCGCACTCAACCGCGGGGTCAAGATGCTCAAGGTGGTCGCGTTAGGCGCGCGCCGAGGATCGGGGCCGGCGGCGCTGGCGCTTTATGAGGACCTCAGCAATGCGTCGGCCAATCGCGTGCCGCCGCCGGTCTCGGCGGCGCGGATCGATGATCCTTGAGCACAATGCATCAACCGTGGGACAGCCGCGCGCATGGCTGGCCGCCAAATCCGCGATCGGCGTGCCTAGATCACGATGATTTTGCGTCGAATCGATCCAAGATCATAAACGTGATAGATTCTTATAGCTTAGCCATGAAGTCGTCCAAAAACAGCGGCGCACTTTTTCGGCATCATACGCTAGACGGTGTCGTTCCCTTGCGTGCTGACGGCGCATGCTCTAGAGCATTTTCAGGCGACATGGACGATGGTTCGCCGTCGAATAATGCGTTGCCTTTTGCGGGTGAAGCGCATTCCGCTGGTCGGGTCCGCGCAGGCTTGATTGCGGCAGATAAATTGGATTCCGCTTTTGCCCGATGCGCGTGCGAGCAGGCGATGCGATTGGCTGGCGCGGCGGACGCCGTCAGCATGGCCGGAGCGATGAATGACCTATATCGTCAATGAAGAATGCATCAAATGCAAACTGATGGATTGCGTGGAAGTCTGCCCCGTTGATTGCTTCTACGAAGGCGAGAACATGCTCGTCATCCATCCTGATGAGTGTATCGACTGCGGCGTCTGCGAGCCAGAATGCCCGGTAGAAGCGATAAAGCCTGATACCGAGCCTGGAATTGAGAAATGGCTGGAGGTCAACGCTCAATTCGCCAAAGTCTGGCCGAATATTACCGTCAAGAAAGAGCCACCCGCCGATGCCGATGAATTTCGCGGCATCAAGGGAAAATTTGACACTTATTTCTCGCCGGAACCCGGAACTGGCGATTGACGCAAAACTTGCAATCTGCGCGGGCAGGCGGCATTAACCGATATCGGCAATTATGCCCGGACTGAGCTTCGCCCTTCCTGTTTGCGGCGCAATAAGGCTTTGAATTCCGAAGTTTTTGTGTTATGTTTTTGTTTACGAATGAAAACAGATCCACCCGAACGGTACCGCTCCCCTTGGGGAGCATATTTTTTCGGGACGTTTCGGGGAATCGTCTAAGCAGGGGCGTGAGTTCCACGCGTAAAGCAGTGGCCGGAAAAACGCGTCATCGGTCGAAAAAGACCACAAACAAACCTTCCTCCGCTCAACGGCGAGGGAAACCAGCAGCCACCCGCCGGAAATCCGGTCGTAAGGCTGTGATGGCAAAGCCGTCCGTTCGCAAGCCGGATGAGCAAGGAGTTGCGGCAGGAATGACTGCAAAAAAGACGACCCAGCGACAAGGGTTCAAGACCAGCGAATTTATCGTTTATCCGGCCCACGGCGTCGGCCAGATCATGACCATTGAGGAGCAAGAGGTCGCGGGCCACAAGCTTGAATTGTTTGTCATCAATTTCGTCAAGGATAAGATGACGCTGCGGGTGCCGACGTCCAAAATCGCCTCGGTCGGCATGCGCAAGCTTGCCGAAGGCCCAATCGTGCGGCGCGCATTGGAGACCCTCAAGGGGCGGGCGCGGATCAAGCGCACGATGTGGTCGCGCCGCGCGCAGGAATATGAGGCCAAGATTAATTCCGGCGATATTGTCGCGATTTCGGAGGTTGTTCGGGATCTCTTCCGTTCGGATACCCAGCCCGAGCAATCCTATTCCGAACGGCAGCTTTATGAGGCCGCGCTCGATCGCCTTTCGCGCGAGATTTCAGCGGTTCAACGCATCACCGAGACGGAAGCGATCAAAGAGATCGAATCGGCACTGGCCAAAGGGCCACGTCGTGGCCCCAAGCCCGCCGAGGAAATCGAGGTCGAAGAAGAGGCTGCCTGAAAAGGCGCCTCGGCGGCGGTCAAACTTTCACGCGCGGCGCATGTACGGCCTTCGTGCTAAACATCCGCGGTATCGTTCGCCGCCAATATAGCGGTGCGTGGCCGACGCCGGTCGTTGCCGCCGATCTGACATATTTGCGCAGTTGTCTTGCACGTTTGGCGTCTTTTGGCTATTGATCATCATCGATATTTGGCCGGACAACCGGGCCGCTCCGCCTCGCATTGACGGGCGCGCACGTTTCAGCCTCGCTCCAAAGTCGACGAACAAGG
>JACQAE010000009.1 GCA_016195095.1 Pseudomonadota bacterium | reverse complement strand
GTGCGCGCGCATGGCGCCGATGTCGGCCTCGGCTTCGACGGCGACGGCGACCGCTGCGGCGTCGTCGACGACGAAGGCGAGGAGATTTTCTCCGACAAGGTCGGCGTGCTCTTGGCGCGCGATTTTTCGGCGCGGCACAGGGGCGCGCGTTTCGTCGCCGACGTCAAATCGACCGGCCTGTTCATGACCGACCCGGTATTGCGCGCGAACGGCGCCGTGACCGAATATTGGAAGACCGGACATTCCTACATGAAACGCCGCGTCAACGAGACCGGCGCGCTCGCCGGCTTCGAGAAGTCGGGGCACTTCTTCTTCAATACGCCGATCGGCCGCGGCTATGACGACGGCCTCGTGTTCGCGCTCGCGGTCTGCGACATGCTGGCGCGCAATCCCGGCCAGCGCATGTCCGACCTGCGCCGGTCGCTGCCGAAAACCTGGGGATCGCCGAGCATGGCGCCGCACTGCGCCGACGAGGTCAAATATGGCGTCGTCGAGCGGGTCGTGCGGCACTTCGAGGCGGCCAAGGCGGGCGGCGACACGTTCGCCGGCCAGGCGATCCGCGATCTCGTCACGGTCAATGGCGTGCGCGTGACCGTCGAGGACGGCAGCTGGGGCCTGGTGCGCGCGTCGTCGAACAAGCCGGAACTCGTCGTCGTCGTGGAAAGCCCGGCCTCCGAGGCGCGCATGCGCGCGATGTTTAAGGCGATCGACGCGGTGCTGCGCACGCATCCGCAGGTCGGCGCCTACAACCAGACGATCTGACGCGGCGGAACGTCCGCGGCGGCACGCAGCGCGCGCGTCTTATCAGCGCTCGATGCATTGCGTGAGGAACTTGGTGCGGTCGCGCACGAGGATCTTCTTGGCGTTTGCCTCGGCGCGGCATTCCAACAATTTCTTACGCTCCTTGGCGCGCTGTTCCGCCGCCGCGCGGAATTCCGGCGCCACCGGTCGCGGCTCGACCCGCGCCTGCGCCAATGCCGGGCCGCAGAACGCGAAAATCGCGAGCGCCGCCGCGCCGGCCCGCGTCGCCATGCCCAATTTCACGCTCATGCTCCCCCCGCTCCCCGATCGAGACCACAACGCGCCCGCCCGTGCATCGCGCCCAATTGCTACGTCAACGCCGCGAAGCTCATGCCCGTGCCGGTGCCCGCCGGCGTGCGATAGCCCGGTACATATTCGACCCAGTCAAGGTCGAGATGCGCGACGGCGCCGGCCAGCGCCACCCAGTTGAGGATTTCCGAGCTGCCGGCGTTGAGCTTGCCGCGCGGCAGCGATTGCAGGAATTCGGCGTCCTTGTCGGCCAGCGCCTTGAGGATGGCGCGGTCGAAATCCTCATCGACCAGGAAATGACTGAGCCCGCCGGAGGCAAGAACGCCGACGCGCGCGTCGCCGGGGAAACTTTCAACCGCCTTGCGCACCGCCGTCCCGAATTGATGGCAGCGGCGCGGCCGCGGCTGGTTGGGCGGGAAATAGGTGTTGAGAAAGATCGGCACGACCGCCAGCGGATGCTGCGGGTCCATCACGTGGCGATGCACATAGGCGATGGCGTGGCCCTCGCCGTCGCCCTCGCGCAGGCGCAGCGAACTGGCGACGTCGAAATCGCTATCCATGAGGTGCTCGATCATATGCCGGCCGAGCGCGGCGTGGACGGGATAGTCGCGCGGCGCGTGCGTCTCGAAAAAGGCCGCGCGGTTGCGCACGTACCAGTCGGGAAGGTGCGCGTAGGCGGCGTGTTGCGTGGCGCCGTTGCGGATCGTCTCACCGCAATAGATCGCGAAGGCCGGCCGGCAGTCCTCCAGATAGCTCTCGTTTTGATCGTCGCCGAAGACGACGAGCGCATCGAGCCGGGCGCCGGCGAGCGTCGCGCGCAACCGCCGCGTCGCCGCGCGCGCCTGGTTCTGGCGCTCCACGAGTTGCGCCGGCGCTACCATGTCGGCCATGCGTGCATCGGCCTTTTCGAGCAGTTCCCCATAGGTGACGGGCCGCCCCTCCTTGTCGCGGTGCTTGATCATCTGATCGGTCTCGACAAAACGCGGCAGCGTTTCGTCGGACGCCAGCAGCATCGGCGTATGCGACGTTCCAAGCCCGAGCACGATGCGCGCCATGACTTTCCCTCCCGCCGCGTCCGCGGCACGGCCCCGATCGGCCGCCCGCCTCACTGCGTGTCGGTGATATCCTCGAATACGTCCAAATCCCCGGCACCCGGCAGCACCGCGCGCCAGGCTTGTAGATAGGCTTGCAGCTTGGGGTCGCTCGCCAGACGTTGCCGGTTGCTCTCCACGGTTTCGCGCATCTCGTAGTCGATCACCTGCACGAACCGCGAGGGGTCGTCGACGTTCTGCAACAGGCGCACCCGCGAGCGGCCGAGCATTTCGTAGAACGGCGCCGCCGCCTTGACCAGCGGCGCCAGCAGCTTGCGGTCGCCGGAGGGAAACGTGAAGCGCAAATGCAGCGTGCGCCGCACCCTGGATTCGCCATCCGCCATCGCAACGTCCTTTCGCGGCCCGCGTGGCCCGCTTCTCATGCCGCGCCGCGCGCCGGCGCCGCAAGATGACGCCAGGGCAAGGTCAGGTCGGCGCGTCCGGCCGCCGCGAAGCGCTAGCCCAGCATCGTCGCGCGCAGCGGGTGCGCCGGGTAGACGCCGAGTATCTTCAGCGAATTGGGTTGCGAGAAGAATTCAAGCTCCTGCAACGCCAGGCCGAGCGCGCGATCCTTGGGATGGCCCTGCACGTCGGCGTAGAACTGGGTGGCGAAAAAACTGCCGCCAATCATGTAGCTTTCGAGCTTGGTCATGTTGATGCCGTTGGTGGCGAAACCGCCGAGCGCCTTGTAGAGGGCGGCCGGAATGTTGCGCACCTCGAACACGAACGTCGTCACCACCGGGGTCTTGCCGCGACGCGCCCACGTCTTATCGCGCGACAGCACGATGAAGCGCGTCGTCGAGTGGCTTTCGTCCTCGATATTGCGCTTGAGAATGTCGAGCCCGTAGATTTCGGCGGCCAGCGTCGAGCCGATCGCGGCGCGCGTGCGGTCGCCGCGCTCGGCCACGTCGCGCGCGGCGCCCGCCGTATCCGCCGCCACCAGCGTCTTGACGCCGAGCTTGCGCAGATACTTGCGGCACTGTCCGAGCGCCATGATGTGGCTCTCGACGGTGCGGATGTCGGAAAGGCGCGCGCCGGGCACGGCCAGGAGCTGGTTGCGGATGGGCAGGAACCATTCCTCGACGATGGTGAGACCGGAATTGGGCATGAGATGGTGAATGTCGGCGACGCGGCCGGCGACCGTATTCTCGATCGGAATCATGCCAAGGTCGGCGCGGCCGCCGGCGACCGCGGCAAAGGCGTCCTCGAAGGTTGGGCACGGCACCGAGCGATGGCGCGGCTTGGCCTGACGGCAGGCGATGTCGGAATTCGCCCCCGGCTCGCCTTGAAAGGCGATGGTCTTCTGGGTGCCGGACTTCAGGGTGCTCTTGGCGCGCGTCATGGCCATTGGTTACGCGGGCGGCGCCATGTCCGTCAACGCTTTACGCGCAAGATCGCGCGCGCGGGCGAGCGCGCTGGCGCGGGTGAAATAAAGCGCGCGTAGCCGGCGCGGCGCGATTTCGCTGCCGACGACCTTGACCACATTGGGATCGACGCGCTCCTCGGCGCGCTCGATTACGGCGGCGAGGGTTGCGATATCCACAGCCGGATCGGCGAGCGGGCCGAGCGCCGCGCGGATATCGCGCGGGTTGATGGTCGGCAGGTCGCCCTGCACGTTGACGATGATTTCCACCCGCCGGGCGGGGTCCAGCCGTTCCAGTGCCTCGAATATGCGATCGGACCCGCTGGCGTGGTCGGCGCGGGTCATGACCGCCTCGCCGCCGGCCGCACGCACCGCCGCGGCGATGTCCGGCGCATCGGTGGCAACCGCCACGGGGCCGATATCGGCCGCGCGCGCGCGCTCAAGCACGTGCACGATCATGGGCTTGCCGGCAATGTCGGCCAGCGGCTTGCGGGGCAGCCGGGTGGCGGCCAGCCGCGCGGGAATGAGCACGAGGACGCCGCTTGCCACCTTCGCTCCCGACATTCGATCCACGACGCCGACGGCGGCCGGCAACCCGCGGGCCGCCGCGCCGGTCACGCGCGCGTCGGACTAACCGGTACCGACGATCCGACCGCGGCCGCGCGCCCGCAAGTCTCCGCTTATACGGGTTGCCAGGGCGCGGGCAAACCGGCTATCTCTGCGCCCGCCGCATGCCCCCGTCGCGGCGCGCAATCGGGTTCCCCATTTTCCGACCACGAGAGACGACCGGCGATGGATTCCTACGAGATCAACAAGATTGTTGGCGCGATCCTGTTCACCAGCCTATGCATCCTGGCGCTCAATATCACGGCGGAGGCGCTGTTCAGTCCGGCCAAGCCGGCTAAGCCCGGCTATGAGATCGCCGTCACCGAAACGCCAGCCGCGGGCGCCAAGGCCCCGGCGGCGGAGCCGGAAGTGCCGATTGCCCAGCTATTGGCCTCCGCCAACGTCACCGCCGGCGCCGCCGCGGCAAAAAAATGCGCCGCCTGCCACACCTTCGACAAGGGCGCGCATAACCGGGTGGGGCCCAACCTTTACGGCATCGTCGGCCGCGCGCGGGCCTCCATTGCCGGGTTCAACTACTCGGCGGCGATGAAGGGCAAGCCCGGCGAGTGGACGGTCGATGAACTCAACAAGTTCCTGATCAATCCCAAGGCCGATATTCCCGGCACCAACATGGCCTTTGCCGGCCTGCCGCGCGGCGGCGAACGCGCGGATGTGATCGCCTATCTCAATTCGCTGTCCGATAATCCCGCGCCCTTGCCCAAGGCGGCGGCAGCCCCGGCGGCCCCGGCGGCCCCGGCGGCGGCGGCGACCCCAGCGGCAAAGGCGCAGTAAAACAGGCGGCCACCGGCTTACTCCCTTGTGGCCTGGCAACCGGTCCGTTGGCGTAAATTCGGCCAAATTCAGCCATGGAACGAGGGCGCGTGCGACGCCGCGGGGATTGGCCAAGAAAACCGCGCCGCTGCCCGCAATTTCGGCCGCCATCCCAGCCCGACGAACCGCAAGGCGCCGGACCCACGCAAATTTGAACGCATGGCGGGCGCTTGAACGACGGGCAAGGTGACGCCACGTTCAAAAAGCAGAATAATTCCCGGCCGCTAGCGTTTTCCGCCGAGCGCGCATGCCGGCCGAGGCTGGCGCGCCGCGCCGGTGACGCGATCGCGGCGCAAATAAAGCGGCGAAACGGTTGCGCCACGCCGTAGAATAAACGCGTTCCGCAGCCCATCGGCCGAGGAGGAATAAAGCGTGAATCCAACCCGACGCCAAATCCTGCGAACCGCGGCGCTCGCCCCGCTGGCGCTGAGCCTGCCCGGCGGCGCACGCGCGCAGACCGAACGGCAATGGCGCCACGGCCTGTCGCTCTATGGGACGCTGAAATACCCGCCCGGTTTCCCGCGCTTCGACTATGTCAATGCCGATGCGCCCAAGACCGGCGCGGTGCGCCAGATCGCGATCGGAACCTTCGACAACTTCAATATGGTCGTCGCCGGCGTCAAGGGCGCGATCGCCGCCGGGCTCGATTCGATCTATGACACGCTGATGGCCCCGGCACTCGATGAAGTGTCCACCGAATATGGCCTCATCGCCGAATCCGTCAGCTACCCGGACGACTTCTCCGCCGTCACCTACCGGCTGCGCGGCGAGAGCCGCTTTCATGACGGCAAGCCAATCACGCCGCAAGACGTTATCTTCTCGTTCGACGCGTTCAAGAAAAATAGCCCTTTCTACTCCGCCTATTATCGCCATGTGGTCAAGGCCGAGCAGACCGGCGCGCGCGACGTCACGTTCACCTTCGACCAGCCCGGCAATCGCGAGCTGCCGCAGATCGTCGGGCAGATCAACGTCGTGCCGAAGCACTGGTGGGACGGCGTCGACGCCAATGGCAAGAAGCGCGATGTCACGGCGACCACGCTCGAGCCGCCGCTTGGCAACGGCGCCTACCGCATCAAGGAGTTCGTTGCCGGTCGCACGATCGTCTACGAGCGCGTCAAGGACTATTGGGGCAGGGATCTCAACGTCAATGTCGGGCGCGATAATTTCGCCGAGCTTCGCTTCGAATATTTTCGCGACACGACCGTGGCCATCGAGGCGTTCAAGGCCGACGTCGTCGATTGGCGCAGCGAGAACAGCGCCAAGAACTGGGCCACGGCCTACGATTTTCCCGCGGTCAAGGACGCGCGCGTCGTGCTCGAGGAGTTTCCGATCCGCTCGTTCGGGGTCATGCAGGCATTCGCCTTCAACACGCGGCGCGAGAAATTCACCGATTCGCGCGTGCGTCTCGCCTTCAACTACGCGTTCAATTTCGAGGAAATGAACAAGCAGATTTTCTTTGGCCAGTACCGGCGCATCGCCAGTTATTTCGACGGTCTCGAGCTCGCATCCTCGGGGCTGCCGCAAGGGCGCGAGCTCGAAATCCTGCAGGACTACCGCGACAAGGTGCCGCCCGAGGTCTTCACCAAGCCCTATGCAAACCCGCAATCCGACAGCCCCGAGAAGGTGCGCGCCAATCTGCGCGAGGGCGTGCGGCTCTTCAAGGCGGCGGGCTACGACATCCGCAATCAGAAGCTGGTCAACGCCGCGAGCGGCGAGCCGTTCACCGCCGAGTTCCTCGTCTCCGACCCGGCCAGCGAACGCTACGTGCTGTTCTACAAGCCCTCCCTGGAGCGGCTCGGCCTGAGCGTGAGCGTGCGCAGCGTCGATGACGTGCAATACGAGAACCGCCTGCGCCAATGGGATTTCGACATCGTCACCGCGGCCTGGGGCGAGTCGCTCTCGCCCGGCAACGAGCAGCGCGGATTCTGGGGCTCGCAGGCCGCCGACCAGCCGGGGTCGCGCAATCTCGTCGGCATCAAGAATCCCGTGGTCGATCAGCTCATCGAGCGCATCATCTTCGCCACGTCGCGCGCCGAGCTGGAGGCAGTGACGCGAGCGCTCGACCGCGTGCTGCTGTGGCACAATTACGTCGTGCCGCAATGGACGTACGGCAAGGCGCGGGTGGCGCGCTGGGACCGGTTCGGCCGGCCCGACCCGCTGCCGCGCTATGGCGTGACGGCGTTTCCCACCCTGTGGTGGTCCGACGCCGGCAAGGCGGCGAAGGCCGGGCGGCGCTCGTGAGGCTCACGCGGCGGTGCACGCTGGCATTGGGCGCGGCAGCGCTGGCCGGCGCCGTCGCCCCGCCGGGGCGCGTGCGCGCCACGGCCGAGTCGGCGGCGGAGCGCGAAACGCACGGCATTTCCGCCTTCGGCGACCTCAAATATCCGCCCGGCTTCACGCATTTCGACTACGTCGACCGCGCGGCGCCGAAAGGCGGCACGTTCTCGCAGATCGGCCCCAACCGGCAGTTCAACCAAAGCTTCCTCACCTTTAATTCGCTCAACAGCTATATCCTGCGCGGCGACGCGGCGCAGGGCATGGAACTGACCTTTACCTCGCTCATGGAGCGCGCCGCCGACGAGCCCGACGCCATGTACGGCCTCGCCGCGCGCGCCGTGCGCATCTCGAATGACGGTCTCGTCTATTCCTTCCTCCTGCGCGACACGGCGCGCTTTCACGATGGCAGCGCGCTGACCGCGCAGGATGTCGCCTTCTCGCTCGCGACGCTCAAGGACAAGGGTCATCCCATCATCCTCCAGCTCATGCGCGACGTCGCCGGCGTCGAGGCCGTGGCAGAGCGGGTCGTCGCGGTGCGCTTCGCGCCGCAACGCGCACGCGACGTGCCGCTGTTCGTGGCGGCGTTGCCGATCTTCTCGCGCGCCTATTACGCGAGCAAGCCGTTCGAGGAATCGACCCTCGACATCCCGCTCGGCAGCGGTGCCTACCGCGTCGGGCGCTTCGAGGCGGGCCGCTTCATCGAATACCAGCGCGTCAAGGACTGGTGGGGCGCCGACCTCGCGGTGAACCGCGGCCGGCACAATTTCGACGTGGTCCGCTTCGAATATTACCGCGACCGCGACGTCGCCTTCGAGGGCTTCACCGCCAGGAGCTATCTTTTCCGCGAGGAATTCACCTCGCGCATCTGGGCGACGCGCTATGACTTCCCCGCCATCCGCGACGGCCGCGTCAAGCGCGACGTGCTGCGCGACGAGACGCCCTCGGGCGCGCAGGGCTGGTTCATCAACACGCGGCGCGCCAAGTTCAAGGACGCCCGGCTGCGCGAGGCGCTCACCCTGGCATTCGATTTCGAATGGACCAACAAGAACATCATGTACGGCGCCTATGAGCGCACCCATTCGGTGTTCCAGAATTCGCCGATGATGGCGCAAGGGGTTCCGAGCGAGGGCGAACGCGCGCTGCTCGAGCCGTTCCGCGGCTCGGTGCCCGAGGAAGTGTTCGGCGCGCCCTTCGTGCCGCCGGTGAGCGACGGCTCCGGGCATGACCGCGCGCTGTTGCGCCAGGCGGGGCAATTGCTCAAGGCGGCGGGCTACGCCATCAAGGATGGCAAGCGGGTCGCGACCAATGGCGCGCAGGTGGCCATCGAATTCCTGATCGAGGAGCCGAGTTTTCAGCCACATCACATGCCGTTCATCAAGAACCTGGCGACGCTCGGCATCGCCGCCAGCCTGCGCGTCGTCGATCCGGTGCAATATCGCGCCCGCGTCGACGATTTTGATTTCGACATCACGGTGCAGCGCTTCGGCTTCTCGACCACGCCGGGCGATTCGCTGCGCTCGTATTTTTCCTCGGCGGCGGCGGCGCTCAAGGGCTCGCAGAACATCGCCGGCATCATCGACGCGGCCGTCGACGCGCTGATCGAGCGCGTCATCGCGGCAAAGACGCGCGCCGACCTCGTCACCGCGGCGCGCGCCCTCGACCGCGTGCTGCGCGCTGGGCGCTACTGGATTCCGCATTGGTTCAAGGCGTCGCACTGGATCGCCTATTGGGACGTGTTCGCGCGGCCGCCGCAAAAGCCGCGCTACGCGCGCGCCATTCCGGAAACCTGGTGGCACGATTCGGCACGGACCTTGAAACCCGATCGTCCCGGCTGACGTATATCGAGGTGGCGCCGGCTCCACGTGCTGCGTGCGGCGTACGAACTCGCATCACGGCCAGGCCAGCGCTCGCCTCGCGATTGCGGCGAAAGGCGGGCAATGCAGCCGGATTTTCCGCGCGGATCGCGCCCCGCCGGCCGCCCGGCGCGGCCGCGCCGGCGCATGGACGGATTTCGCTCTGGATACGTCTTGGCGGATATGCTCCTATTCCCGCAACGAACTCCATCCGGCGTCCGCGGCCGAAAAGCGCCCGTTACGGCCGCGGAAATTGGGAATTCATGACCGCCTATCTCGTTCGCCGCATCCTGTTCATGATCCCCACCCTGCTCGGGATCATGTTCGTCTCCTTTGTCGTCGTGCAATTCGCGCCCGGCGGGCCCGTCGAGCGTGTCATCGCGCAATTATCCGGCTCCGACACCGGCGCGACGTCGCGCATTTCGGGGTCGGCCAGCGGCGACTTCGCCGGCCGCGGGCAGACGCCCGGCGCCTCCGCGCTCGATGCCAACACCTCGAAATATCGCGGCGCGCAGGGTCTCGACCCGGAATTCATCAAAAGCCTGGAGAAGCAGTTTGGCTTCGACAAGCCGGCCTATGAGCGGTTCGCGCTCATGGTCGGCAATTTCATCACCTTCGATTTCGGCAAAAGCTATTTCCGCGACACCCGCGTCATCGACCTCATCAAGGAGAAGCTGCCGGTGTCGATGTCGCTCGGCATCTGGATCACGCTGCTCACCTACCTCATCTCCATCCCGCTCGGCATCCGCAAGGCGGTCGGCGACGGCTCGCGTTTCGACGTCTGGACGTCGGGCATCGTTATCATCGGCTACGCCATCCCCGGCTTCCTGTTCGCCATCCTGCTCATCGTGCTCTTCGCCGGCGGCTCGTTTTTCGACCTGTTCCCGTTGCGCGGGCTCACCTCCGACAATTGGGCGCAGCTGTCCTGGTGGCGCAAGATCCTCGACTATTTCTGGCACCTGACGCTGCCGATCCTGGCCATGGGGCTGAGCGCGTTCGCCACCATGACGCTGCTGACCAAGAATTCGTTTCTTGACGAGATCCGCAAGCAATACGTGCTGACCGCGCGCGCCAAGGGCTGCACCGAACGGCAGGTGCTCTACGGCCATATTTTCCGCAACGCGATGCTCATCGTCATCGCCGGGTTTCCCGGCGCGTTCGTGAGCGCGTTCTTCTCCGGCTCGCTCCTGATCGAGACGATCTTCTCGCTCGACGGCATCGGCCTGCTCGGATTCGAGAGCGTGCTCAACCGCGATTATCCGGTCGTGTTCGCGACGCTCTACATTTTCTCGCTGGTCGGACTGGTCGTCAATCTCGTGTCGGACCTCACCTACACATGGGTTGACCCGCGCATCGATTTCGACACGCGGGAGGTCTGAGATGGACGACCGCAGCGCCGTCGCGGCGCCGGACATCGCTGCCGCCACCGTGGCGGCGCGGCAGCGCTGGTACACGCTTTCGCCGATCAACGCGCGGCGTCTGCGCAGCTTCCAGGCCAACCGGCGCGGTTACTGGTCGTTCTTCGTTTTCATGGTGCTGTTCGTCGTTTCGCTCATGGCGGAGTTCATCGCCAACGACCGGCCGCTCCTTATCCGCTACGAGGGGAAATTCTATTTCCCGGCGCTCGTCGCCTATCCGGAAACGACGTTCGGGGGCGATTTCGAGACCGCCGCTGACTACCGCGATCCGTTCCTCAAGAAGCTCATCGCCGACAAGGCCGGCGAGGTGATCTGGCCGCCGATCCGCTTCTCCTATAATACGCACAACCTCGATCTGCCGACGCCGGCGCCCTCGAAGCCGACCTGGCTGCTGACCGAGGCGCAGTGCCGCGAGGTGGTGGTCAAGAAGGGGCTCGGCGGCTGCCGCGACCTTGAATATAATTGGCTCGGCACCGACGACCAGGGGCGCGATGTGGTCGCCCGCCTGATCTACGGGTTCCGCCTTTCGGTGCTGTTCGGGCTGGTGCTCACGCTCGTTTCCTCGGTGATCGGGGTGGCGGCCGGCGCGGTGCAGGGCTATTTTGGCGGCTGGACCGACCTCCTGTTCCAGCGTTTCATCGAAATCTGGACATCGGTGCCATCGCTGTATCTGCTGCTGATCATATCCTCGGTGCTGGTGCCGGGATTTTTCGTCCTGCTCGGCATTCTGCTGCTGTTTTCCTGGGTGGCACTGGTCGGGCTGGTGCGCGCTGAATTCCTGCGCGGACGCAACTTCGAATATATCCAGGCGGCGCGCGCGCTCGGCGTGTCGAACGCCAAGATCATGTTCCGCCATCTCCTGCCCAACGCCATGGTCGCCACCATGACGTTCCTGCCCTTTATTCTGTCATCCTCGGTGATGACGCTCACGGCGCTCGACTTTCTCGGCTTCGGGCTGCCGCCGGGCTCGCCGTCGCTCGGCGAAATGCTCAGCCAAGGCAAGGCCAATATCCAGGCGCCCTGGCTCGGGCTGTGCGGCTTTTTCACCGTCGCCATCATGCTCTCGCTCTTGATCTTCATCGGCGAGGCGGTGCGCGACGCCTTCGATCCGCGCAAGGCGTTCGCGTGAACGATATGGATAAGCCCGCGGCGCCATTGCTTTGCGTCCGCGACCTCGCGGTCGTGTTCCGCCAGGGCGGGCGCGACATCCGCGCGGTCGAGGGCGCCTCGTTCGATATTGCCCGCGGCGAGACCCTCGCCTTGGTCGGCGAATCCGGCTCCGGCAAGTCGGT
>JACQAE010000129.1 GCA_016195095.1 Pseudomonadota bacterium | reverse complement strand
CGCAAGCACCCGCAGCAGGAATTCCTGCAGGTCGATACGACCAATATCCTGTTTGTTTGCGGCGGCGCGTTTTCTGGGCTCGACAAGATCATTTCCGCGCGTGGCCGCTCGACGTCGATCGGATTCGGCGCCAAGGTCATGGCGCTCGAGGACCGCAAGCAGGGTGAGATTTTCCGCGATGTCGAACCCGAGGATCTACTTAGATACGGGCTTATTCCCGAATTCGTTGGACGGTTGCCGGTCGTGGCGACGCTCGAGGATCTCGACGAGCCGGCGCTCAAGCGCATCCTCACGGAACCGAAGAACGCGCTGGTGAATCAGTATCAGCGACTCTTCGAGATGGAGAGCATCGATCTCTCATTGGCGGACGAAGCACTTTCGGGCATCGCAAAGAAGGCGATCGAACGCAAGACCGGCGCGCGCGGATTGCGCTCGATCATGGAGAACATCCTGCTCGATACCATGTTCGAAATGCCGAGCCTTGAAGGCGTCGAGGAGGTCGTTATCTCCAAGGAGGTCGTCGAGGGTACCGCGCGACCGCTTTACATTTATGCCGACCGTTCCGATCGAGCAAGCGACGCCGGCGCCTCGGCATAGTGGCAAAGTCCGCCCGACAATATTCGCCCGCTTCTTGTCTGCAACGTTCGTATCACTGTTGAGTTATTGGCCTGTTAGTCGCGCGTTCCGAGGCTTTCAACGCGCTTGACTCGTTACGGGCGCGTAGCCACCTATTGATTATGGTGGCGTCGGATTTTGACGCCAGAACGTGTTCTGCAGGTGGAGTATCCGTGGTGCGTCCGCACGCGCCAAGGCTTGGCGGGTTGGAGAATTTTTGGGCAACGAATTGGGGGCCACGTCGTTCGTGAAGAGTGCGTAGGTTGTAAGACCAGCCGGCCGGCGGCCGATCTGGTGCCCTGTTCAGCGACGCCTTGCGCGGGACATGTTGATCAGGGTGGCTCGTGGTCTGACCCGCCATTTGATTCCCGAATGTCGGGCACGTCAGCCCACTGCCGTATTGAATCCTTGGTGTGATCCAAACAGATCGCCTCCGTCTGTTTGGATCACACCACCAGAGCGCGTTGAGAGTGTGCTTGGACGATATTGCCGCTGCCGCGAAAGAAGAAGGATCAGGGTGATGACAACCCCTACAAAGGCTCGCGCCCTCCCGGCGCCCGGCGAAATCAAGGCCTATCCGGTGTTGCCACTGCGCGACATCGTCGTATTTCCGCACATGATCGTGCCGCTGTTTGTCGGGCGCGACAAGTCGATCAAGGCGCTTGAGGAGGTGATGCGCAACGACACGTTCATCCTCCTCGCCACGCAAAAGAACGCCTCCGACGACGATCCGGCGACCGATTCGATTTACGAGGTGGGAACGCTGGCAAGCGTGCTGCAATTGCTCAAGCTGCCCGACGGTACGGTGAAAGTGTTGGTTGAGGGCGCGGAGCGCATCAAGGTGGTGCGCTATAACGCGCGCACGGAATTCTACGAAGCCGAGGCGGTGCTGCTATCCGATACCGCCGGCGAACGCGTCGAGGCGGAAGCGTTGGCGCGCTCCGTTGTCAGCGAATTTGAAAACTACGTGAAGCTCAACAAGAAAGTATCCCCCGAAGTCGTCGGCGTTGTGCAACAGATCGAGGACTACGCCAAACTCGCCGACACGGTTGCATCGCATCTTGCGGTCAAGATTTCCGATAAGCAGGCCATTCTCGAGATGGCCACCGTCGCTGGACGGCTGGAGAAAGTCCTCGGATTGATGGAGAGCGAAATATCCGTTCTCCAGGTCGAGAAGCGGATTCGCACGCGCGTCAAGCGACAGATGGAGAAGACGCAGCGCGAATATTATCTCAACGAGCAGATGAAGGCGATCCAGAAGGAGCTTGGCGACGAGGAGGGCCGGGACGAGCTTGCGGAGATTGAGGAAAAGATCAAGAAGACCAAGCTGTCCAAGGAAGCGCGGGAAAAGGCCGTCCATGAGCTTAAGAAGTTGCGGCAAATGTCGCCCATGTCGGCGGAGGCGACAGTCGTTCGCAATTACCTCGACTGGCTTTTGTCGATCCCGTGGAACAAGAAGTCCAAGATCAAGAAGGATCTCGCCAACGCACAGGAAATCCTTGATCACGACCATTTCGGTCTCGACAAGGTCAAGGAGCGGATTGTCGAGTATCTTGCCGTGCAACAGCGCGCCAACAAGCTGACCGGGCCGATCTTGTGCTTGGTTGGGCCCCCAGGTGTCGGCAAGACCTCGCTTGGCAAGTCGATCGCGCGGGCGACCGGGCGCGAGTTCGTGCGCGTTTCATTGGGCGGCGTGCGCGACGAGGCTGAAATTCGCGGGCACCGGCGCACTTACATCGGCTCCATGCCTGGCAAGGTCGTCCAATCGATGCGCAAGGCCAAGACGTCGAATCCATTGTTTCTGTTCGACGAGGTCGACAAGATGGGTTCCGACTTCCGTGGCGACCCTTCTTCGGCGTTGCTGGAAGTGCTCGACCCCGAGCAGAACAGCACATTCAACGATCACTATCTCGAGGTCGATTATGACCTTTCGAGCGTGATGTTCATCACGACCGCGAACACGCTGAATATCCCGCCTCCGCTCATGGATCGCATGGAGATCATTCGCATCGCCGGCTACACGGAGCCAGAAAAGGTCGAGATCGCGCGCAAACACTTGATCCCGAATGCGGTGGCGAAGCACGGGCTCGACGCCAAGGAATGGTCGGTCGATGACGAAGCCCTCATGACCATCATTCGCCGCTACACGCGCGAAGCTGGCGTGCGAAATCTCGAACGCGAACTTTCGACCTTGATCCGCAAGGCGGTCAAGGAATTGATGATGTCCAAGAAGAAAACGGTCAAGGTGGTGACCGCCAATTTAGCGGATTACCTCGGCGTGCCCAAGCACCGCTATGGCGAGATCGAGACGGAGGATCAGATCGGAATTGTCACCGGCCTTGCCTGGACTGATGTCGGCGGGGAGCTTCTGACGATCGAGGGGGTGATGATGCCCGGTAAGGGACGCATGACTGTCACCGGTAATCTGCGCGACGTCATGAAGGAATCAATTTCCGCGGCGGCGTCATATGTGCGCTCCCGCGCCGTCGCGTTCGGCATCGAGCCCCCGCGTTTCGACAAGACCGACATTCATGTGCACGTCCCGGAAGGGGCCACGCCAAAGGATGGGCCGTCGGCAGGCGTTGCCATGGTTGCCGCGATTGTGTCGATCATGACCGGGATACCGGTTCGCCGCGACGTCGCGATGACTGGCGAAATCACGCTGCGCGGCCGCGTGCTACCCATTGGTGGGCTCAAGGAGAAGCTCCTTGCTGCTTTGCGCGGGGGTATCAAAACCGTGCTCATCCCCGAGGAGAACGCCAAGGATCTCGTTGAGATCCCAGCAAGCGTGACGAGCGGGCTCGATATCGTGCCGGTGACAAGGATGGATGAAGTATTGGTGCATGCGCTGACGCGATTGCCCGTGGCGATCGAGTGGGACGAGGCGACCGCTTCGGCCGTGGCGAAAGGCAACGTGGATATCGACGACGACGGTTCGGCGCTGACCGCTCATTGAGCGGTCGACGCGGCCACGCTTTCCCGCACACCCCTGTTGTCGGTGAATTTGCGGGAAGCGGTTCGTGCCATCACGTTGGCAGGGGCGCGGCCAAGCTTGGTCGTGCGCGATTCGAGAGCGGGGCGCTTCGGCGCATTTGCGCAACCAATCAGCTTTTGGCGTCGCCGCAGGCGCGACTTGAACGTTCCTGGCTCAAGGCCGGTCACAGGCTTGCGTCGCAGTTGCAAAGAACGATAATTCGTCAAACGGGCGGTTAGCTCAGCTGGTAGAGCGCCTGCTTTACACGCAGGTTGTCGGCGGTTCGAGTCCGTCACCGCCCACCAACGGCGCGCGTCGGCAGTCATTTAAGGACGATCCAGAATTGTGGGAACCAGTTCTTGAAAGACCATACCCAGTAAAAGGATCAGAGCCACCGTCGGATGAGGCAGGAGGTGAAAAGGCGCGCGCCAGGGTTATCCCCACATCCCAATCGCCGGATTCATTCGAGGCATGGTAAGCACTCGGACATCATCCCATTCTTTTGCCGCAAGTCACGCATGGTCATATTTGCCAAATTCACAAACTTCAAAGGATGGGGGCGCACCCCCATCCAATCCGACAATTTAAAAGCCAATCGCGAAAAGTTTCCGCCGTGGACTCAGACCGATTCCTTGAGTTCCTTGGCGGCACGGAACGCGACCTTCTTACTCGCCTTGATCTGGATGGGCTGACCAGTGGCCGGGTTGCGCCCCATGCGCGCGGCGCGCTTGCGCACCTGCAGAATGCCGAGCCCGACCATGCGGATGCGACTGCCCTTCTTGAGGTGTTTGGTCAGGCGATCGACGAGATCGTTGAGTATCGCTTCGGCTTGCTTCTTGGGAATCTCATGGGATTCCGCAAGTTCTGCCGCAAGATGTTTTAAAGTAACGGTAGCAGCCGGTTTGGCAGGCGTCTTTCCCATGGCTGAATGTCCTTATGTTCATGGCAGGGTGGAATCGGCGATAGATCCATCCGCAATCCGCATAGACGATTCGGGGCTGGTTTCGCCAGTATTATGTGGGTTTTTGCGAATTTTGCCGGCAAGAAGATGATATTCGAAACCACGCCGGCGACGTGCCTTGACTTGGGATAGGCCGGCCTTTAAGTCCGAATAAACCCAAATGGGGGCGTAGCTCAGTTGGTTAGAGCGCCGGCCTGTCACGCCGGAGGCCGCGGGTTCGAGTCCCGTCGCTCCCGCCATTTATATAACCTTAGCGTTGATTTCTATAGGGAATTTCAGCGGTATCCTTGAACCCCTAGTCTAACCTTTTTGCGCCGGACGCCCAAGGTTAGACAAATCCATCTAATTCATGGCATCGCGCGCGAGACGCCGACGGCATTGGTCGGCGTTACCTCGGCAGCCGCTGCGTTTTACTGTGTGCGCGTTACCCGTTTTCCGCACTTGAGTATTGCAATCGGTTTTAACTCCAGCTTTGCGGTCGAGCACGATTTTTTCGACACGGTCTGCTTTTCGGGAAAGAGCTGGCTCCATTTTGATGGCGGATATTTCCCGCGCAAAACGCGTACGCCCATCGAATTCCGTGGCTCGCGGAAAATGCGATAATGCGCGGACCTTCGCCTCCACCCCAAGCGGCAAGACGCACGCAAAATGACGGGAAATACCGATGGAAATGAGCAGCGATTATCCGCGCGACCTTTTCGGATACGGCCGCTCCCCGCCGCATGCGCGGTGGCCGCGCGACGCGCGCATCGCCGTCCAATTCGTCATCAATTACGAGGAGGGCGGCGAGAATTGCATTCTGCACGGCGATGCCGCGTCCGAGGCCTTCCTTTCCGAAATCATTGGCGCGCAGCCCTGGCCTGGGCAGCGGCACATGAATATGGAGAGCATCTACGAATATGGCGCGCGTGCCGGATATTGGCGGCTGTGGCGCATGTTCACCGACCGGCAAATGCCGGTGAGTGTCTTTGCCATTGCAACGGCAATGGCGCGTTGTCCTGACGTCGTGGCGTCCATGCGCGAGGCTGGCTGGGAGATCGCGACGCATGGTCTCAAGTGGATCGATTACCGAGACGTCAAGAGAGTCGAAGAGCGCGCGCATATTGTCGAGGCGATCCGCATCCACGCCGCAGTTGCGGGGGCGCGGCCGCTTGGTTTCTACCAAGGGCGCTGTTCTCCGCATACGCTCAACATTGTCATGGAAGAGCAGGGTTTCCTCTACTCTGCCGATTCCTATGCCGATGAATTGCCCTATTGGATCGATGGTCCGCATGGGCCGCATTTGATCGTGCCCTATACGCTTGACGCCAACGACATGCGCTTTGCCACGGCGCAGGGCTTTAACTGTGGCGAGCAGTTCTTCTCCTACCTAAAAGACAGCTTTGATGTGCTCTACGCCGAGGGGACTGAACTGCCTAAAATGCTCTCCGTCGGCCTACATTGCAGGCTCGCCGGGCGTCCCGGCCGGGCGGCGGCGCTGGCCCGGTTTCTCGACTACGTCCAAGGCCATGACAAGGTCTGGGTGGCGACGCGCCTCGACATCGCACGCCACTGGATTGCGTCGCATCCGCCGGCGGGCGGATACCGGCCGTCTCGCATGGCGCGCGCGCTCTTCGTCGAGCGTTTTTCCGATGTCTTGGCGCACGCACCTCACATTGCCGCGCGCGTACACGCGGCGGGGCTGACAAGCGCAAATGACAGTCCCGCCGGCCTGCATGATGCCCTGGTCGCGGTGCTGCGAAATTTGAGCGATGCCGAGAAACTCTCGCTGATAAGGGCGCAAACCGATGTTGCCGGCAGGCCGCAAGGCGAGGGAGCCGCGTCGATTGACCCGATCGCCGAGCGCACGGTCGCTGGCTTTTTCCAACTGGGCGACGATGAGCGCCAGCGCCTCACCGCGCTCGGCGATGCCTATTGGGCGCGATTTGGCATTCCATTGATCGCCGACTTGCGCGCGGAGAACAATGCGGACATCCTCAAGGCGCTTGCTGCGCGGCTGGGAAATGACGCTAGCGCCGAGTTTTCGGAAGCGCTGCGCCAGATCGAACGCTTGGCTCTCCTTTGGTTGCGGGAGCATATGGCGCATTGCGGCTAACTGGACTAGGGAGGCCAACATCGCGCGCGCCCGCGCTTTATCGCCCCAGGTCGAATCCTGCGACGGCGGCGGAGCATTTATGGCGAAGTGGGGACCGGTTCGCCGCGGAAAATGCGACAAAGCGAAAGAATATTGAGCGTTTTCCGATGCGATTGAAGCGGGAAGTACTCTAATTCCGCCGTTCGGCGACAAACCGCGCCGCTTCCCTGAGAGTTGCGGCCGCTGGCCCGAATCGCGACAGCGCCGCTTGCGCGCGTGCCACCAGGCTGTGCAGGCGCTTGCGCGCTTCATCACGCCCCAGCAGGCTGACAAAGGTCGCCTTGTTGGCCGCCGCGTCTTTGCCGGTCTGCTTGCCAACCATCGATGGATCGCCCTCAACGTCAAGGAGGTCGTCGGCGATCTGAAACGCCTCGCCAAGGGCAGCGCCAAAGCGGTCGACGGCGCGCCGGGCGGAAGCGTCGGCGCCTCCGAGAATAGCGCCGGCCGTGCATGCGAATCGTAAGAGGGCGCCGGTCTTCATGGCCTGCAGCCTGGAAACCCCGAGCTCGTCGAGCGGTTGCGGTCGCCGCGTTTCAAACCGGCCCTCGGCCGCGAGGTCGAGCATCTGACCGCCAACCATCCCTCCGATACCGGCTGCGCGCGCCAGCGCCATGACGAGGTCGATACGCATCTGCGCGTCCGGATGCGCCGCCGGTCGGGCGAGGATGTCAAACGCCAAAGTCAGCAAACCATCGCCGACCAAGATGGCCGTTGCTTCGTCGAATGCCCTGTGGCTTGTTGGGCGACCACGGCGCAGGTCGTCATTGTCCATGGCCGGCAGGTCGTCATGCACCAGCGAATAGCAATGAATGCATTCAAGCGCCGCCCCCACCAACAACGCGCGACGGCGCGGAACCTTGAACATCCTGCCGGATTCAATGACAAGAAACGGCCGCAAGCGTTTGCCGCCGGCAAGGCTGGCGTACCGCATGGCCTCGATCAGCCGCTTTGGCCGGACGATTTCGCCGGCGACGCACTCGGCCGCCAACAATTGGGCCAACATTGTTTCGGTTTCGGCAGCTGCCTCCTTGAGCCGAATGTCGAATTCGGCGGCGGGGTCGGGGCGATTTCTCACGGTCACCTCATGGACGAGAAGCCCGGCTTGTATCACCAATATTTTCACAATTGCAGCTGCTCCGCGGATTGAACGGCTGGGGCGGGAGCGCGATAACCCCCTGCAGCCCGCCAGGCGGGGCCATGCGGGCCGAATAGGAATAAATGTCAATGGGTCCGTTAATCGCAGGCGCCGTCCTTCTCTTGTGGTTGTATCTGGTGTTTCTGCGTGGCGGGTTTTGGCGAGCGCAAATCCGCGATCGCTTGACGCCTGCGCCGCCCGACGCATGGCCCAATATTGTCGCTATCGTGCCTGCGCGCAACGAGGCCCCCTATATTGGTAAGAGCGTGGCGTCGCTGTGCGCCCAGGACTACGCTGGCACATTGTCAATCGTCGTCGTCGATGATGGCAGCAGCGACGGCACCGCCGACGTGGTGCGTGGCGTCGCTGAAAACCGCCAAAGCGGCAATCGCATCACCGTCATTCACGCGACGCCGCTGCCGCCAGGCTGGACGGGAAAATTGTGGGCGATAGCCCAGGGCATTTCATTTTCCACAAAACAAACGCGACCTCCGATCTGGTTTCTGTTTTCGGACGCGGATATGGTCAATGCTCCCGATACTGTCGCCTGGCTTGTCGCGCACGCGCAGGCGAGCGGGCTGGCGATGGCCTCTTTGATGCCGCGATTGCGTTGCGAGACCGTGGCGGAGGCCAGTGTCGTGCCAGCGCTCGTGTTTTTTTTCCAGCTGATATATCCATTCGGTTGGGTCAACGATCCGCAGACAAAAGTGGCCGCGGCGTCGGGAGGGTGCGTCTTGGTACGTGCGGACATGCTGTTGCGGGCGGGTGGCGTGGAAGCGATCCGCTCGGCGGTCATCGATGATTGTGCGTTGGCCAAGGCGCTCAAGGCACAAGGCCCGATCTGGCTGAGCCTGACCGACCGCGTGCACAGTATTCGCCAATTTCCTGGCTGGGGGGAGATTCGCCGTATCGTCGCGCGGTCCGCCTATGCGCAATCGGGCTATTCGCCAATTTTGATTGTGCTGGCGATCGCGGCGCTGGCGATTTTCCTGTGTTCGCCGCCATTCTTTTTCCTATTTGGCGGCACCCTGGCGCAATGGTTCGGACTGGCCGCCTGGTTATTGATGGCGGTGGCCTATGGACCGACACTCAAATTCTATGGCATTTCTCCGCTATACGGCGGGGCGCTGCCGGTCATTGGCTTTATCTACCTGATGTTTACGGCGGAATCGGCCATGGCGCACATGCTCGGGCGTGGCGGGCGTTGGAATGGCCGGCGCTACGGGGGCAAGTAGGACTGCATGACCAGCGCCGCCGCCTTGCGCTCAGGAAAAGGCCATCGCGACGAGAATTTTCCCGTCGCCTCGCGCCTCGTCCGACGACGACATCGTGGAGCGATCCGCGCGTTTTACGAATTCGTGCGTACGGCCGACGATGTCGCCGATCATCCCTCGCTCAGCGCCAGCGACAAGATCGCGCTGCTTGCGCGGCTGGAGGAGAGCCTACTCGGTCGCAGCGATGCCGAGCCCGTCGGCGTCGCGCTGCGAACGCAGCTCGCGATCCGCGACATGGCGCCGCGCCATGCGCTCGATCTATTAACTGCCTTTCGTATTGACGCGACCAAGCGTCGCTACCGCGATTGGGACGAACTGATCGACTATTGCGCTTATTCCGCGATGCCGGTCGGCCGCTTTGTGCTCGATGTCCATGGCGAGAGCCCGGCACTGTGGCCGCTCAATGACGCGCTTTGCGCTGCCCTTCAAATCATCAATCACCTGCAGGACTGCGCGGCGGATTTGCGAAATCTCGATCGCGTTTATGTTCCGCTGGAAGCGCTTGCCGGGCATCGTGCCTCGGTTGATGACCTCAAGGCCGAGCGGGCGCCGCCGCAATTGCTCGCCTGCCTGCGAGCGCTGAGTGCGCAAACCGCGGCTTTGCTCGACAACAGCGGATCATTCGCGGACAAGATTGCCGATATGCGCTTGTCCATCGAAGTTTCCGTCATCACGGCATACGCGCGGCGTTTGGTGCATTTGCTCGCGACGCGCGATCCGCTTTGCGAGAGGGTTCATCTCGGCAAAGGCGCCGTTTTCGCATTCGGCTTTGCGGCGATGGTCCGCGGCGCATCTGACCGATTGCTGCGCAAGTTCGGCGCCGCCGGAAATTGAGGATTTGCGCGTGAACGTCGCGAGCGGACCAGTCCAGTCGGCGTCGAGCCGGGCGTCGGGAAGTTCATTTTATGCCGCCATGCGAATCTTGCCGGCGCGCCAGCGCGAGGCGATGTATCAGATTTACTCCTTCTGCCGCCAGATCGATGACATCGCCGACTGCGACGAGCCGCGCGGGGTGCGGCTTGCCAAGCTCGTGCGATGGCGCTCGGATATCGATGCGCTCTATGCCGGCGCGGCGCCGATTGAACTACGTGGCCTGGTCGAGCCGACACGCGTGTTTGGTCTGCAAAAAGGCGACTTCCTCGATCTCATCGACGGTATGGAAATGGATGCGACGGGCGATATTCGCGCGCCCGATTTTTCCACCCTTGAGCGCTATTGCGACCGCGTGGCAAGCGCGGTTGGGCGCCTGTCGGTGCGCGTGTTCGGCATGGAGGAACTCGACGGCGTCGCCCTCGCTCACCATCTCGGGCGCGCGCTCCAGCTCACCAATATCCTGCGCGATCTCGACGAGGACGCGATGATAGGGCGGCTCTATCTGCCGCGCGAGGCGCTTGAGGCCGCAGGTATTGCGCTTGCGGACCCACGCGCGGCGATCGCGCATCCTAACCTCTCGGCCGCATGTCGGCCGGTGATCGATCGCGCCAATACGCATTTTGACGAGGCGGCAAAGATCATGGCGCGTGCGCCGCGCCGTGCGACACGCGCAGCGCGAATCATGGGCGACGTCTACCGCGCCAAGCTCGCGGCATTATGCGCGCGCGGATTTGCCGAACCACGCCTGCCCGTCCGCACGCGCAAGCTGGCGCTCGCTTGGATTATTATGCGCAATCTGGTCTTCTGATGCGTCAAACCGTACACATCGTGGGCGCGGGCCTTGCCGGGCTCGCCGCCGCGGTTTCCCTTTCGGGGTCGGGGTGGCGCGTCGTCGTGTACGATTCGGCCCCCCAGGCCGGCGGACGCTGTCGTTCCTATTTCGATACGACGTTGGGCATGACGATCGATAATGGCAATCACTTGTTGCTTTCGGGCAATCACGCGGCGCTGTCTTTCCTGCGCCGAATTGGCAGCGAGCATTCACTACAGGCGGAGCCGTGCGCGGACTTCGCCTTCGTTGATGGCGCAACCGGTCAACGCTGGACGCTGCGCCTGAACAGGGGGCGCATTCCGTCGTGGATATTCGACCCGCGTCGCCGGGTGCCGGGAAGCGTCGCCTCCGACTACTTATGGCTATTGCCGCTTTTTGTCGCCCGCGCGGGCCGCGTCGGCGACGTTATTAGGACCTCCGGCCCGGTCTATGACCGATTTGTCCGCCCGCTTCTGCTGGCTGCGCTCAACATCGATCCGGCCACGGCCTCGGCGCGGCTGGCGAGCGCTGTTGTCCGCGGGACGATTGGTGGGGGCGGTCACGCCTGCCGGCCGCTGATCGCGCGCGCCGGCCTGTCGGCGGCCTTGGTCGATCCTGCTTTACGGTTTATCGAGACGCATGACGGTGAGATATCCATGGGACGCCGGCTGCGGGCGTTCGATTTTGGCGACGCGCGTGTAACGCGGTTGAATTTTTCCGATGGCATAACCGAAATCGCCCGCGAAGACGCCGTCATATTGGCTGTTCCCCCGACCGTGGCCGCCGAACTCGTGCCCGGCCTGACGGTGCCGACACAGTTTTGCGCGATCGTCAATGTGCATTTTCGCGTCGATCCGCCAAGCGGCATGACCGCGATGGTCGGCGTCCTCAACGCGACGACGGAATGGATTTTTGCGTTTCCCGGGCGCCTGGCGGTTACCGTGAGCGACGCGGACCGGCTGTTGGATCTTCCGCGCGAGACGATTGCAGAAATGACTTGGAAAGAGGTGTCCGCCGTCGCGCGATTGGACGCGGTGATGCCGCGCTGGCAGGTCGTGCGCGAGAGGCGCGCGACGTTTGCAGCCACCGCGGAGCAGGACATGTTGCGCCCATCGGCGCCGACGGCCTATACCAACCTCGTTCTAGCCGGCGATTGGACGGCGACGGGATTGCCCGCCACGATCGAGGGGGCGATCCGGTCTGGACAACGCGCGGCCGAACTTGTTTCACACCCCTCGTCGCCGACCGCGCTATGGCAATGAACACATCGACCACCAGCAATATCGACGCTGATCCGAAGGACGCTGGGCTCCTCGATCTGCGCATTGAAGCGGCGACGCGCGCGCTGCTCGACTTGCAGCAAGCGGACGGGCATTGGGTATTCGAGCTTGAGGCAGACTGCACCATTTCGGCCGAATACGTGCTGCTGCGTCATTTCCTGGGCGAGCCGATTGACCCGGCGCTGGAGGCGGGCATCGCCGCCTATTTGCGGCGCACGCAGGGGGTCGACGGTGGTTGGCCACTGGTGGGTGGCGCGAGCGCCGACATCAGCGCGACGGTAAAAGCCTATATGGCGCTCAAGATGATCGGCGAATCGACGCAGTGCGATCATATGCGCCGCGCCTGCGAGACCGTGCGCGGGCTTGGTGGAGCGGAGCGTGTCAACGTGTTTACGCGCATAGCGCTGTCGCTTCATGGAATCTTGTCGTGGCGCAGCGTTCCGATGATGCCCGTAGAGATCATGCTGCTGCCGCGTTGGTTTCCGTTCCACCTCTCGAAAATCTCCTACTGGGCGCGGGTGGTGATGGTCCCTTTGCTCGTCCTCGCCGCGCTCAAGCCACGCGCGCGCAATCCGCGCGGCATCGCGGTCGATGAACTGTTTTTGACCGCCCCCGAAAGTGTGGGGCCGCCGCCACGCGCGCCGCATCAAAGCCGCTTCTGGTTCCTGGTCTTTCGCGCCATCGATCGCGTGCTGCGTACGGCCGAACCGCTGTTCCCGCAGGGCGCCCGCCGGCGAGCGATTGAAAAGGCGGCAACCTTCGTTCGCGAACGCCTCAACGGTGACGACGGCCTTGGCGGCATTTTTCCGGCAATGGCCAATACCGTGATGATGTTTGAGGCAATGGGGATTCCAAGCGATCATCCCGATGCCAAAATTGCGCGCGCGGCGATAGACAAACTGCTCGTTCGAAAGCCGGATGAAATTTATTGCCAGCCTTGCCTCTCGCCGGTTTGGGATACGTCGCTGATCTGCCACCTGCTGTATGAAACCGGCGACTTGCGCGCGCGCGCGCAGGCCGATCGGAGCTTGCATTGGCTGCAAACGCGTCAGGTCTGCGACGTTGCCGGCGACTGGAATGTCGCACGGCCGAACCTGCGTCCCGGCGGCTGGGCCTTCCAATATGCCAATCCGCATTATCCCGATCTCGACGACACGGCCGTCGTGGTCATGGCCATGGATCGCGCCCGGCACGCTCAGGACGACAGCCGCTACGATGTGGCGATCGACCGTGCGCGCGAGTGGATCCTTGGCATGCAGTGCGCCAATGGCGGCTGGGCCGCGTTTGATGCGGACAATTGCTATTTCTACTTGAACAACATTCCATTTTCGGACCATGGGGCGTTGCTTGACCCGCCTTCCGAGGACGTGACCGCGCGTTGCGTATCGATGCTGGCGCAGCTTGGCGATCGGCAATCGCAAACCGCGGTCGCCGCCGGCATTGAATTCCTGCGCCGCACGCAGCGTCACGATGGCAGCTGGTACGGACGTTGGGGCGTTAATTACATTTATGGCACGTGGTCGGCTTTGTGTGCGCTGAATGCCGCGGGTATCGAGCCTCATTCAACCATGGTCGGGCGGGCAGTGACCTGGTTGCTTTCCATACAGAACGCGGATGGGGGATGGGGCGAGGACGTGTCGAGCTACGGGCTCGACTATCGCGGACATGAGCCGGCGCAAAGCTGCGCGTCGCAGACGGCCTGGGCGCTGCTCGGGCTCATGGCTGCGGCGCAGGTGGATAATCCGGCGGTATCGCGTGGGCTGCGCTACCTCATGGATACGCAGCAATCGGACGGGTTGTGGCCCGAGGACCGCTATACCGGCGCCGGGTTTCCGCGCGTCTTCTACCTGCGCTATCATGGCTACGCGAAGTTTTTTCCACTTTGGGCGCTGGCGCGATATCGCAACATGACGGCCAGCAATATTCATCGACCGCCATTCGGCATGTGAACGGAAAAAAACGAGATTGCACAATCCGGCATCATCACCGCTCATCGGCCACGCATGTCGGGATGGATGTATGCCGTCGACTGGATATGGGGCGCCTCGAGCATGAGCTTGCCGCGCGTCTCTCCGCCCACTCGTCCACCTGACACGCCGACCATGCAGGCAAGGGTAATAGCAGTCACGGGGATTGCGTTCGAATCGCAAATCGCATCCGGCGCCGACGCTACCGTGATCTGCGGGGCCGATCGTCACGCCTTGGCCCCGGCGATCACGCAGGCTATCGCAGGCGGCGCGCGTGGCGTCATTAGTTTTGGCATCGCTGGCGGGCTGTCGCCGGCGATGTCCAGCGGATGCATCATGGTGCCGGAATTGATTGTCTGCCCACTGGATCGGTTGCCGACACACGCAACATGGCGACATCGGCTCATTGAGTTGCTCAATGGCGATGTTCACGGGGGAGCGCTTGTCGGCGTTGACGCGCCAACGGCATTAGCGGTTGAAAAGCGCGCGCTCGCGCGGATGAGCGGCGCGCAGGCGGTCGATATGGAATCGCACATTGCGGCACGGATTTGCGCGGCGCACGGCGTTCCGTTCGTCGCCCTGCGCGCGATATCGGATGGCGTTGACTTCGATCTGCCGGACGCGGCCTTGATACCGCTGCGGCCTGACGGGCATGCCAATCTCGCGGCGGTGCTCGGTAACGTCGCTCGTCAGCCGGCGCAAATCGTTGCGCTCATACGCACCGCCCGCGACGCGCGCCGCGCGCGAAATGCGCTATTGCGCAGCCGTAAGCTGCTTGGGCTGCGTTTTGGGCTTCCGGATTTGCTCTAGTTCCTGTTCGACATGCTGAGAGAAGACGTATTCAGCGGGTCGCTGATTGTCGAGCGGGATCTCCGGCGCCATTGGCCCCTGCGTGCGCAGGCCGCGCAACGCGATGCGCAGCGCCGTCAACGGTTTGGTGAGCGCGACGTTGGCGGCGGTCGGCTCATAGCCGCAATGCGCCATGCAGTTTGCGCATTTCTCGTAACGGCCGGTCCCGTATGAATCCCAGTCGGTTGTTTCCATCAATTCCTTGAACGATTTGGTGTAGCCCTCGCCAAGGAGGTAACAAGGCTTCTGCCAGCCGAAAATATTGCGCGTCGGCATGCCCCACGGTGTGCAATGGAACGACTGGTTGCCGGCCAGGAAATCGAGGAACAAGCCGGAATGCATGAAATTCCATTTCTTGCCGCGACCGAGCGCGAAAACGTCGCGGAACAATTCCTTGGTCTTGCGCCGGCCGAGGAAATGCTCCTGGTCGGGCGCGCGTTCGTAGGCGTATCCAGGCGAAATCGAAACACCGACATCGAGTTCCTGGCAAAAATCGAGGAATGCCGCGACGTCCTGCGCCTTGTGACCGTCAAAGATGGTCGCATTGACGTTGACGGTAAAACCCTTGGCCTTCGCCGCCTTGATCGCGGCGACCGCACGCTCAAAGACGCCGTCCTGCGACACCGACTTGTCGTGATGCTCCTTGAGCCCGTCGAGATGAACGGAAAAGAACAAGTAGGGCGATGGCTCGAAAAGGTGCAGTTTCTTTTCCAAGAGCAGCGCATTGGTGCACAGCGACACGAACTTCCGGCGCGCGACGATACCTTTGACGATTTCGCCGATATCCTTGTGAATGAGCGGCTCGCCGCCGGGGATGGCGACCATCGGAGCGCCGCACTCGTCAACCGCGTCAAGACATTCCTTAACCGACAGACGTTGGTTGAGGATTGGATCGGGATAATCGATTTTTCCGCAACCGACGCAGGCCAGGTTGCAGCGGAACAGCGGCTCGAGCATCAATACTAGCGGGTAGCGCTTTCGACCCGACAGTTTCTGCCGGATCAGATAGGCGCCGATGCGGATTTCCTTGAAAAACGGCACGCGCATGATGTGTCGGTTCCCGAATAAATTTGCGTCGTTCGTTTAGGCGGTTGCTAGACGGCAGCCAATTCCGCCGGCAGTCGGAATTCGATGCGCTCCTCGCGTCCCGGCAGCTTTTTCACGTCAACGGAGCCGAGGTCGCGTAGCCGATTGATGACATCCTCGACCAGTACTTCCGGCGCCGACGCGCCAGCCGTGATGCCGACCACTTCGGCGTCGCGCACCCATTGCGGGTCCAACTCGCTGCCGTCCGCGATCAGATAACTGGGGATGCCGGCCTCGGCGCCAATTTCGCGCAGCCGGTTCGAATTCGAACTGTTCTTGGCGCCGACCACCAGCAACACGTCGACAAGAAGGCTCAACTCGCGCGCCGCCGATTGTCGGTTTTGCGTCGCGTAGCAGATGTCGCGGGTTTCCGGGCCGACGATGTCGGAAAATCTCCGTTGTAGCGCGGCGATGATGCCCTTGGTGT
>JACQAE010000128.1 GCA_016195095.1 Pseudomonadota bacterium | reverse complement strand
CTCGACGCGCTCGCGGCGCGCGCGTACCCCGGCGAATGACAGCATGTCGCCCTTGAGGCGCAGCCGCGCGTCGGCGATCGCGGGAAGATCGCCGCACACTTTCGCGCGCGCGCAGATATCGGCGGCGCCCGACCAGAAATTCATCACCCGGTCCTCGACGCGGCCGTCGGCGTTGACGATGAGAACCTCCTCGGCCGGGCGCATGTCGCCGCGCCGCGCCAGCTTGGCGAAAGTCTCGTCGATGGCGACCCACCAGCCGGCGAGGCCGCGCGCGTCGCGCCCCTCGCGCGCCCGCGCGTGAAGGCCGGGCACGGGCATCGCCAGCACAAGCGCGAAAAGAAATAGCGCCAGGCGCGCGCCAAGGCGACGCCAGCGAAAACGATGCCAATCAATGATGCGCGTCATGCTGCACACGCTTTAGCCGCGCGAAAGGCCGCGAATATGGCGTCGAAGGAATGTGAACGCAAGCGAGGTCGCCAATGACACTGAACGATATCATGCGGCGCGTCTTGGGCGCCGGGCGTGCGGCGCCGGAAATCAAGGCGAGCGCGACGGCGCGCCTGATCGCCATCGAGACCGGCGGGCGCGCGCGCTGGACGCCGCGCGACTACGCGGCGTTGGCGCGCGAGGGCTTCTCGGCCAACGCCGTCGTGCATCGCGCCGTCAAGCTCGTGGCCGAGAACGTCGCCTCGGTCAATTTTCTGCTTTACGAGGGCGCGCATGTGCACGAGCGCCATCCGCTCACCGACCTGCTCGCGCGTCCCAACCCGCGCCAGGACGGCCCGGCCTGGCTCGAGGCGCTGGTGTCGTATCTGCTCATCGCCGGCAACGCCTATATCGAGGCGGTGACCCTCGACGGCGCGGTGCGCGAATTGCACGCGCTGCGGCCCGACCGCATGCGCGTCGTGCCCGGGGCCGACGGCTGGGCGCGCGCCTATGAATATGCCGTCGGCGGGTCGAGCGTGCGCTTCGAGCAGGATGCGGCGCTGCCGCCGATCCTGCATCTGGCGCTGTTCAACCCGCTCGACGATCATTACGGGCTGGCGCCGCTCGAGGCCGCCGCCGTCGCCGTCGATACGCATAACGCGGCGGCGAATTGGAACAAGGCGCTGCTCGACAACGCGGCGCGGCCCTCCGGCGCGCTCGTCTATTCCGGGCCGGAAGGCTCGGTGCTCTCCGACGGCCAGTTCGAGCGGCTCAAGCACGAGCTCGAAGGCACCTATCAGGGCGCGATCAATGCCGGGCGGCCGCTGCTGCTCGAAGGCGGGCTCGACTGGAAGCCGATGTCGCTCACGCCCAAGGACATGGATTTCATGGAGGCGAAGAACTCCGCCGCGCGCGAGATCGCGCTCGCCTTCGGCGTTCCGCCAATGCTGCTCGGTATTCCCGGCGACAATACCTATGCCAATTACCAGGAGGCCAACCGCGTGTTCTGGCGCGCCAGCGTGCTGCCGCTGGCGCGGCGCGTCGGCTGCGCGCTGACGCAATGGCTGGCGCCGGCGTTCCCCGCCGCGCGACAAACCCGGAATTCGATCATGGACGACCTCATCCGCACGTTCACGGAGCGCGGCGATCTCGCGCATGTCGCACTGTTTCTGTGGGCGACGTCGGCATCGGCGCTGCTGATTTTCGCGCTGCGCGAATACGCGGCCGCGGCGCGCCGCTTCGACGATTTCGTGCGCGAGCTTTCCCTCCTCAACGAACGCTTCAGAGGACACAGATAATGGACACGTTGCATTCCGTGCTGCGCTCGATCCGCGGCGAGACCAAGACACGCCCCGATCACGTCGGCGTCTTTCGCGAGTTCCTCAACCATCTCGATCGCATGAACCGGCGCGGCGTCTGGCGCGCGCCGATGACGAAACGCGTCCGGCCGGGCGAGGCGGGCCGCCGCAAGGTCTGAGCCCGCGCCCATCGCGGCCACGCCAAGCAACGGCCCCCACGCAATCGCGCATTCGCGCCGCGTGCCCGCGCGCCCGGATTTCGCGCCGGTCGCGCGGCGCGCCGCCGCGCGCGCTTGTCTCATAAACGGGCATCCCCATGCTTGCTCCCGACACCGTCATTCGCCCGGCGGCATTCGCCGCCGTTGCCTCGCGTCCCGCGACGACCATCGACGCCGACGGCGTCGTCGAAGGCTATGCCAGCCTGTTCGGCGAGATCGACCAGGCGCGCGACATGGTCATGCACGGCGCGTTCGCGGCGACGCTGCGGCTGCGCGGCATCCGCCGCATTCCCATGCTGTTCCAGCACGACCCGTCGGAGCCGATCGGCGTGTGGCTCGAACTCGTCGAGGATCTGCGCGGGCTGCGCGCGCGCGGGCGGCTCATTCCCGACGTGCAGCGCGCGCGCGAGGTGTTGGCGCTGGTGCGTGCCGGCGCCATCGACGGGCTTTCGATCGGCTTTCGCACCGTGCGCGGGCACATCGATCCGCGCACGCGCGTGCGCCGATTGCACCAAATCGATCTGTGGGAAATCTCGGTCGTGACGTTTCCGCTGCTCGCCGGCGCGCGCGTGCAAACGCTCAAGTCGGCGGCGGCGCGCATGAGCGGGCGCGGCGGGCAGCGGCCGGCGGTCAGCGTCGTCAGGCTGCCGCGCGCCAAGTTGCCGCGCGCCGGGTTACCGCGCTCGATTTTCCCCGGCACGCGCAAGGCCAATTTTGACCCCAGCGAGCCGCGCGTTCCCATCGGCAATCCCCATGGCGGCGAGTGGACGCGGGTGATTGGGCCGGTTGCGGTCGTGCAGCGCCCCAAGCCGATCCGCCTTGCCGGCCCGCTGCCGCAAGACGATCCACCCAAAATTCCCGAGGAAAAGCCGCCGGCCCTGAGGGAACGCGACGCCGGCCTTCCGCCGCAAGACGAACCGCCCAAGATTCCCCAGGAGAAGCCGCCAACCTCAAGCGAGCGCAACGCCATCATCAGGCGGGCGGCGGCCTGGATTGCCCAGGCCGCATTGGGCCGCGCGCCGCCTCTTGTGCAGGCCTTTGTCGGCGTCCTGCGGGCCGTCGATTGGCTCAAAGACGCTGTTCCGGCGGTTCTATCGGCTGGCGATCCGCCAAAAAGTCTGGAAGAATTGCGCGCGGCGGTCGGCACCCCGAGGCTGGGCTACCAAGTGCACCATATTGTCGAGCAGACGCCGGCGGCGCAGGATGGCTTTCCGCGGTCCCGGATCGACCATCGCGACAATCTCGCGCTCGTCCCGACGCTCAAGCACTACGCGATCACTGGGTGGTACATGGAAAAAAATGCGGACCTTGGCGGCGTATCGCCACGCGAGTATCTGCGCGGCAGGAGCTGGGAGGATCGCACGGAAATTGGCCTAAGAGCGATGATCGAGAAGGGGGTGCTCAAGCCATGACGCGGATAGACCCTGACGAAGAACATGCGCAGCGCCTATTGAGGCGGAAGGAAATGCTGGTCAAGCTGCGCCAGAAGATGCGTCTCGCGACCATGAGCGTCGATCAATTGGTCGAAAAATTCACCGCGCTCGCGGTCGAGCAGGCGGAGGCG
>JACQAE010000092.1 GCA_016195095.1 Pseudomonadota bacterium | reverse complement strand
ACGCGGCGCGACGTTAATCGAGAAAGCGCGACCAGTTCGCCGCGCGCAGCATCTTCATCGCGGCGGTCGCGACCGCGCTGCGCTGGCGCCCCGCGACGCCGTAGAGGCACACCGTGCGACGCAGGTCGAATCCCTCGACGCGCGCGCGTACCAAGGCGTGCGGCACGCGCATACTGCGCGGCATGACGGTGATGCCGATATTGGCCTCCACCAGCGCGATCAGGTCGCGTTCGGATGTGACGACATGATGGCGGCCGACATCGACGCCGTTCTCCTGCATCAACTCCGTGAACCTGCCCGTCATCTCGCAATAATTGCGCAGCAGCAGACGCTCGTCGCGCAGGTCGCCGACGTTGATCGTGGAGCGGCCGGCGAGCGGGTGCGCGGCGCCGACGCCGAGCAGGTAGCTCTCGTCGAACAACGGCCAGCAATCGAGACGATCCCAGTCGGCCTCGAGGTTCGCCGCCAGCGCCAGTTCCGCCTCGCCCTTCTTGAGGAACGCGACGACATCCGCCGGCGCTCCGCGCAGGAGACTGATATCGAGATCCTTGAACAGCATGCTCAATTCGCGCAGGTGCGGCACCACCAGCGCCGGGTCGATGCTGCGCGCGAGCGCCAGCCGCAGCGTGCCCTTTTCGCGGCCCATGACCGCGGAGGCGATGGTGCGCACGCCGAGCGCGCTATCATAGCAGCGCTGGAAATGCGGCAACATCCGCTGGCCGAGTTCGGTCAACTTGGCCTGTGGGCGCTGGCGCCAAAATAGATCGCCGCCGAGTTCGCCCTCGAGCTGCTTGATCGCGCGCGTCAGCGAGGGCTGCGCCACGTTGCAGTCCTGAGCGGCGCGCGTGAAATTGAGCGTGCGCGCGGCGGCAATAAAATAGCGTATCTGATGCATTTCCATGCCGCGGCTCCAAATCAGCGCCGAGGTACGCGCGATACACGACCTGATCCGTGACCCCGAAAAGTTGCACGCCTTCCAGAAAATATCACGGCAATAATCGAGAAATTTCCGTGGTGGTCCGATTCAGTCCGCACCGATCGGGCCCTCGTGTCCCATATCCGAAGCTCGCCTCTCACCGCCGCACTTCTTTGGCGAGCTTCGGACTCGAGAAGGACATGAGAAACGGCGTTTCTCCTGCGGTGTTGGTAGCGAATTTCTCGTCGTGAACGGGCGGCGAAGATAGCGAGAACTCCGCGACCAGCACATGGGGGCGCCGCCTGTTTCGCTGAAACCCGCAAGCGCTCAATTCGCTGCGTATACCCGCGTCTTCCACGGCGAACCGCTTCCCACGTCGCCGGAAAATACTCCAGAGCCGCATCGTTTCAAGCTTATTCGAGCGACCTGTTCACGCATTATCCTTTTCTCAAGAACCGGTTCCCATCTTTTCGCGACCGCGCCCTCATGTCCCCAGTCCGAATTGGCCCCGGAGGCACGCCTCCGGGGCCAATTCGGATTGCTCGCAATCGTAAACAAATTTACGTGTCTCGTTCGGTTAAGTTTCAAAAATCGTTTTTTTGTTGGATCGGCGCAATTTCAAAGCGGGCCATTGCGCCTTTACGCCGTGGAATCTTGCTGCAAATCTTGTCGCGAAAGCGCTCTAACTCTTTGTATTGGCGCGGTTCCACGCGGTTGGCCAAGGTTTACCGCGCCGGCAAGTGCGCACGTGAGTTTTCAGGCGACGCGGGCGGCGCTCTTGGGCCACGTTGGCGACAAATCCGGTATCACTCGCCAGAGCGCGCGATCGCGCCGGACGCGACAGCGTCCGCGAGTTCACGGCATTGGCGCGAGGATGACGAAATCGTGCCCAGGGTACATTGTCGCGGCGGTCGCTCCACCATGCCGACTATTCGTCCCCATCGGCGGCGCGCGAACGCGCCGGCGGGCGCGCCGGGTGGCCGGGCCATTTGGTACGCATCGCCTCGCGCACCAGCGCGCCCACGGCGGGCGAGTGAGGTCGCCCGCGCACGGTGACAAGGTTGACGACGCGCGAGAATTCAGGGTCGACGAGCGGGCGCGCCACGAGGGCCGGGTCGGTGATGGAGGACTGCGGCAGGAAGCCGAAACCAAGGCCGGAGCGGATCATGGCCAGGATCCAGTCGTCGCGCTCGCTCTTGTAGGCGACGTGGTAGTCGGCGCCCTTCTCGCGTATGAAATTGAAGGCGTAGCCGGCGAATTCGCAATTCACCCGCGCGAGATAAGCATGTCCGTCAAGATCGATGCCACGCACCACAGCGTGAGCGGCGAGCGGATGCTGCGGCGCCACGGCGATCATCATCGGTTCGCAAAACAGCGGCATGACGTGCAGCTTTTCGTCGGGCTCGCGGTCGGGCAGGCAATAGATCGCGATCTCCAGCTCGCCGTCGAGGAGCGCGCGATCGAGGATGCGCGCGTTGGCGTCGGCGAGTTCGATCTCGACGTCGGGATTAAGCACATGGAACGCGCTGATGAATTCGACGAGGTGCGTCGGCGCCACCGTGCACATGATGCCGAGCTTGAGCTTGGCCTTTCTTTGCCGCGTGAAGTCGCGAGCAATGCGTTTGGCCGCGTGCGCGTCGTCGTAAATCTGTTGCAGGTGCGGCAGCAGCGTGCGTCCGAGTTCGGTCAGATGCGTATTGGCGCGTTCGCGATGCAACAGGGCGCCGCCGAGTTCCTCTTCCATGAGCTTGATCGCCCGCGTCAGCGACGGCTGGGCGACGTTGCATTGTTGCGCCGCGCGCGTGAAATTGAGCTCCTGCGCGACCGCGAGGAAGTAGCGTATCTGGTGCATTTCCATCGCACGATCCGCGAATCAAGGGGGCAATAAGGGCTGCAAGGATAAACGATCGCCGCCGGAGGTTGCCGGCCGGCAGGGACGACGCGCCGCGCGCATAAGACTGACGTCGCCAGCCATTCGCCCGGTATTGCCGGCATTCGCCGATAAAATGCCGATCGAAGGTGCGCCAAAATTTGCCGCCGATCAATGCCGGCGCAGCCGCGCGCCAGGCTCGAGCAAGGTGCGCAAGCCGCTGCCATTGTCGGTCGCGCGCCTGGTCGATGGCGGTTTCATAGCGCATGCCTATTGTTTTGTTAGCAATTCGGCATTTCCGCTCCGCCCGGTCGGCGATGCATGGTGCGGCTCGAAAGTTCGCGGCGTCTCACGGCATTGTTAATTCAGCGTGCTGGCGCGCGCGGGCAGAGTTTCACGGTGGGGCCTCTTGCCTGCCGCGCCAATTGGAGGAGGCCGAAGGCCATGAACGCTCCCGCGCCCAATCTCACGCCTAGTGTCGAGAAATCGCTCAAAGGGAAGGTATCACTGGTGACGGGTTCGACCAGTGGCATCGGTCTGGGGATCGCTCGCGCACTGGCGGCGGCGGGCTCCGCCGTCGTCCTCAATGGGTTCGGCAAGCCCGCCGAGATTGCCGCGACGCAATACGAACTTTCCGATCGATTCAATGTTCCGGTCGAATATTCCGGCGCCGACATGTCGGACCCCGATTCGATTGCGCAGATGATGCACAAGACGCTCAAGACGTTCGGGCGCGTCGATATCCTGGTCAACAATGCCGGCATCCAGCACGTCGCGCCGCTGCACGAATTCCCGCCGGCGAAATGGGACGCCGTCCTCGCCATCAACCTGTCGTCGGCGTTTCATACCATTCGCCTGGCCTTGCCGGCGATGGTGGCGAACAAGTGGGGCCGCGTCATCAACATCGCCTCCGCGCATGGGCTCGTCGCCTCGGCGTTCAAATCGGCCTATGTTGCCGCCAAGCACGGCATGGTCGGCCTGACCAAAGTCGTGGCGCTGGAAACGGCGGAGCTGGGCATCACTAGCAACGCCATCTGTCCAGGCTATGTTTATACGCCGCTCGTCGAAGCACAGATCGAGGGCCAGGCGAAGGCGCACAAGATTCCGCGCGAGCAGGTGGTGCGCGAGATCTTGCTCGCCCAGCAGCCCAACAAGCGCTTCGCGAGCGTCGATGAACTCGGCGCGCTGACGGTGTTCCTGGCCTCCGACGCGGCGGCCTCGATTACCGGCGTGGCGCTGCCGGTGGACGGCGGCTGGACTGCGCATTAGGCCCACTTGCGCGCGGCGGGCGCCGCATCGCCGCCGGCATCGCATCGAGGCCGCGACGCGGCCGGGCCGCGGAGCCGGTGGCGGGCGGCCGTTCGCGCGCGCATCGGTGCCGGATCGCAATTGCCGTGACGCGAATTGTACAATGCAATCGTTTTACACAAGGAGATGTTGCCATGAATAAGCGCGCCGACCCGGCCGCCGTTCGCGAGCCCCGCGCCGCGGCGGACAACAAGCTGGCCAATCTTGCGCTGCAAGGCGGCGGCGCGCATGGCGCCTTCACCTGGGGCGTCCTCGATCGTCTGCTCGAGGAGCCGCGCTTCGACATCGACGGCGTCAGTGCGACCAGCGCCGGCGCGATGAACGCCGTCGTGTTGGCGCACGGATTGACCGTGGGCGGCCGCGAGGGCGCGCGCCAGGCCCTGTCCGACTTCTGGCGCCGCGTTTCGAAAGCGGGTCGCGGGAGCCCATTGCAGCCGTCATGGTATGACCGGCTCACGCATAATCATTCGCTCGATCATTCGCCGGCCTTCATGGTCTTCGACCTGATGTCGCGCCTGTTCTCGCCCTACCAGCTCAATCCGCTCAACTACAATCCGCTCAAGCCGGTGCTCGAGGCGGTCGTCGATTTCGAGCGGCTGCGGCGCGAATGCGCGATCCGGCTGTTTCTGTGCGCGACCAATGTACGCAGCGGCAAGGTGCGGGTATTCGACAACAAGGAAATCTGCGTCGACCAGGTGCTTGCCTCCGCCTGCCTGCCGTTTCTCTACCAGGCGGTCGAGATCGACGGCGAACATTATTGGGACGGCGGCTACATGGGCAATCCCGCGCTTTTCCCGCTGATCTATAATTGCGCGTCGCGTGACATCATTATCATCCATATCAACCCGATCGAACGCCAGGAATTGCCCAAGACAGCGCAGGAAATTCTCAGCCGCATCAATGAAATCAGCTTCAACTCGTCGCTCTTTCGCGAATTGCGCGCGATCGCCTTCGTCACCAAGCTGATCGATGACATGAAGGTCGACGGCGGCGGCCTCAAGCGCATGCTCATCCATTCGATCGAGGCCGACGACGTCATGCAGGGGCTGGGCGCACCAAGCAAGCTCAATGCCGATTGGGATTTCCTCATGCGCCTGCACACGATCGGCCGCGAGCGCGCCGAGCGCTGGCTCGGCAGCAATTTCGCCAAGCTTGGCGCGCAGTCCTCGGTCGATATCCGCGCCAAATACCTCTAAGCGGGCGGCGCGGCGCCATCCACGACGCAAATCGCGCCAGAACGCTTCCCGTTTCTCGTGAATCGGAAAGCACACTAAATTCTTTATTCTTGAGTCCTTCTTTGGTCGCATTTTCTGCGGCGAACCGGTTCCCACTTCGCTGGAAAATGCTCTAGCGCGCGGTGGCCAACGCCTTGCCGGCGACGGCGCCGTACCAGTCGAGGATTTCCTCGCCGTTCCAGTACAGCACGCCCTCGAAGCGGCGCGCGTAGTCGTAGATCGCTTCGAGGTATTTGATGCGGTGCGGCTGCCCGCTAATATAGGGATGCACGGCGAGCGCCATGATCTTGGCGCGGGCCTTGCCCTCGGCGTAAAGGCGGTCGAACTGGTCGATCGCGCGTTGCAGCAGGTAGGCGCTTTCATGGTGCTGCACGATCATCATGCCGATATCGTTGAGTTCGACCGTATAGGGGAGCGTCACCAGCGGGCCGTTGGTCGTGCGGATCACGGTGGGCTCGTCGTCATAGACCCAGTCGCCGATATATTTCACGCCGGCGGCGGTGAGCAGATCCGGCGTCTCGAAGGTCTGGGTGAGGCCCGGCCCGAGCCAGCCGACCGGGCGCTTGCCGGTGAAGCGCTGCAAGATATCCATCGCGCGGTTGATCATTCCCGCCTGGTCCTCGATCTTGTGGATCGGGATCTGGTCATAGGCATGGCCCATGAATTCCCAGCCAAGGCGCTTGGCCTCCTGCGCCACGCGTGGGTAGTCCTCGCAGGTGCGCGCGTTGAGCGAGAGCGTCGGGCGAATGCCCAAGCGCTCGTAGAGTTCGAAGAACCGCCAGGCGCCGACGCGCATGCCGTATTCATGCCAGCTCCAATGCGGCACGTCCGGCAGGAGCGGCACGCCGGTCGGTGCCGGCAGCACCTGGCGCGGCATCGGGCGCGCGATATCCCACACTTCGTAATTGACGATGCTCCACAGCACGAGGCGCGCGCCATTGGGCAGCTTGAGCGGTTCGCGATCGACGATCGCCGAATAGTCGCAGCGTTCACGCGGGATCATGTGGCCTGACATGTCTTAATCGCCTCTTCTGCATCGCTTCCGGTGTGGCGGTAGCGCGGCTCTCTCAATCGCCGCCGTAGGTCTGCCGAGAGAATTTCGCAACCAAAACCACACGCGAATCGTCATTTTCCACCGTCTTTCCGCATCCGATTTTCGCTAAAGGAGCGCCGTGGGCTAAGGCGAATTTCGGATCGGGGACACTCGTTTTTTTCCAGCTCGTGGCGCGAGCCACTGTGCGCCAGATTGGCGATGACCTTCAAGTCCCGGCGGCCTTTGCTTGCGTCATGCGAGGTTTGCGTGAAAATGGTGCGATGGAACGCTCGCGCAAACCGCGCGTTCGAGCTGGCAAGGGCATGCACGCAGTGACGGACAAGCCGCCGGGATGGCTGGGACGCTCGGTCGAGCGATTGGAGGACGCCGCGTTGCTCACCGGCGCGGGCCGCTTCGTCGACGACATCGCGCCGCCCCCGGGGACGCTGGCCGCGGCGATCCTGCGCTCGCCGCGCGCGCATGCGCGCATTGGCGCCATTGCCATCGACGCGGCGCGCAGGCTGCCGGGCGTTGCCGCCATCCTCACCGGCGCCGACGTCGCCGCCATGTCCGCGCCGCTCGCCGCCGGCATCAAGGCGCCGCTCGAATGCTGGCCGATCGCAATCGATCGCGCGCGTTATGTCGGCGAGCCGGTGGCGGTCGTCGTTGCCAGCGACCGCTATATCGCCGAGGACGCGCTCGACCTGATCGCCGTGTCCTATGAGCCGCTGCCGGCGGTCGTCGATCCCATCGCCGCGATGCAACCGACGGCGACGCTCTTGCACGACAAGCTCGGCGCCAATATCGCCAGCGACCGTTCGTTTTGCTACGGCGACCCGGCGGCGCAATTCGCCGCCGCGGCGACGCGGATCGCGGTATCGGTGCGCTACCCGCGCAATTCCTGCACGCCGATCGAGACCTATGGCGTCATTGCCGAATACGCGGCCAGCGACGACGCCTATGACGTCACGGCGAATTTCATGGGCCCGCTGAGCATGCATCCGGTCATGGCGCGCGCGCTGCGCGTACCGGGCAACCGGTTGCGTCTGCGCACGCCACCCGATTCTGGCGGCAGCTTCGGCGTCAAGCAGGGCCTTGTTCCCTACATCGTGCTCATCGCGCTCGCCGCGCGCCTGGCCGGGCGGCCAGTGAAGTGGATCGAGGACCGGCTCGAGCACCTCAGCGCCTCGGTGTCGGCGACCAATCGCGTGACCAAACTCGCGGCCGCCGTCGATGCCGATGGGCGCGTGCGCGCGCTCGACTGGGACCAGATCGAGGACGTGGGTGCGCATTTGCGGGCGCCAGAACCGGCGGCGCTCTACCGCATGCACGGCAATCTCACCGGCGCCTACGACATCCGCCACGTTTGCGTGCGCAACCGCGTCGTGCTCACCAACAAGACGCCGAGCGGCCTCAATCGCGGCTTTGGCGGGCCGCAGGTCTATTTCGCACTTGAGCGGCTGATGCAGCGCATCGCGCGCGAGCTCGGCCTCGACCCGCTTGACGTCATCCGCCGCAACCTTGTCCCCACCGGCGCCTTTCCCTACCGCACCGCGACCGGCGGACTGCTCGATTCGGGCGACTATGCCGGCGCGATCGAGCGCGCGGTGGCGCAGGGCACGCTCGCCGAATTGCGCGCGCGGCGCGTCAATGCGCGCGGCCAGGGCCGACTTTACGGCATTGGCTACGCTGCGGTGGTCGAGCCGAGCATTTCCAACATGGGCTACATCACGACCGTGTTGACGGCGCAGGAACGCGCGCGCGCCGGACCCAAAAACGGTGCCTTCGCCACTGCCACCGTCGCCTTCGACCCGCTCGGCTGCGTCAGCGTGCAGATCGCATCCACGCCGCAGGGGCAGGGCCACCGCACCGTGGCGGCGCAGGTCGTCGCCGACGTCTTCGGCCTTGCGCCGGCGGATGTGCGCGTGCTCGGCGAACTCGACACCGCGCGCGACGCCTGGTCGATCGCTTCCGGCAATTATTCGAGCCGCTTCGCCGGCGCGGTCGCCGGCGCCGTGCACCTGGCGGCGCAACGGCTGGCGGCGAAGCTCAAGCGCGCCGCCGCCACGCAGCTCAACGTCGCGCCCGATGATGTCGTATTCGCCGGCGCGCGCGCGCAGGCGCGCGACAATCGCGACAACGCGATGGCATTCAGCCGCCTCGCCGCCGCCACGCATTGGTCGCCGGGGCTCATGGACGCGGGCGATCACGCGCTGCGCGAGACGGTGTTCTGGACGCCGCCCGAGCTTGCCGCTCCCTCGGACGCCGACGCCGTCAATTCCTCGCTCTGTCATGGGTTTATTTTCGATTTCTGCGGCATCGAGATCGACCGCGTGACCGGGGCGGTGCGCGTCGACAAATATGTCACCATGCATGATTGCGGCCGCGTCCTGCATCCGGGCATGGTCGCCGGCCAAATCACCGGCGGCTTCGCACACGCGCTCGGTGCGGCTCTCTACGAGGAGTTTGCCTATGCGCCCGACGGCAGCTTCCTGAGCGGCACCTTCGCCGACTACCTGGTGCCGACGGCGATGGAGATTCCGCAGCCGCTGATGCTGCACATGGAAACGCCCTCGCCATTCACGCCGCTCGGCGCCAAGGGCGTGGGCGAGGGCAATTGCATGTCGACGCCGGTATGCATCGCCAACGCGGCCGCCGACGCGCTCGGCGTCGACCAGGTTGAATTGCCGCTGCTGCCGGCGCGGCTCGCGGCGCATTTTCACCCGCGTGAGGAATTCCCGAAAGGAACCACCGCTGCAACCGCGGTCGCGATCGGCGCGCGACAAGGCGACGGCGCCATGACGCTGCATGGGCGGGGCGTGGTCGAGATCGCGCGCGTGCCGCAGGACGTATGGGCGATGCTGCTCGACGCAAAGACGCTGGCGGCGATCATTCCCGGCGCCGGCGCCATCGAAAAGCTGTCCGAAACGCATTTCCGCGTCGACGTGACGCTCGGCGTCGGCCCGGTGCGCGGGGACGGGCACGCGCTTGTCTTATGATTACTCTGCCGATATCGGCGGCAAGGTATCGGCGGTCGGCGCGCGCATGCTCGACGCCGCCGCGCGCTTTGTCGTCCGCCAGTTTTTCGCTGCACTGGCGCGGCGAGTGGCGGCGCGTGGCCCGGGATTGATCGCGCGGCTCTTGGCGCGCCGCCGGAGCCGTCCATGAAGCCCGCGCGCTTCGACTATATCCGCGCCGAGACGCTCGCCGAAGCGCACGCGGCGCTCGCCGCGCATGGCGGCGAGGCGCGCGTGCTCGCCGGCGGGCAGACGCTGCTGCCCATGCTGTCCATGCGCCTGGCGCGACCGGGCGTGCTGGTCGATATCATGCGGTTGCATGAAATCGCGCGCTACGGCATCGAGCGCGACGTCATCCGCGTCGGCGCCGGGGTGCGCCAGGCGCAGCTGCAAAAGATGTTCGAGCTCGACAAGGTACAGCCGCTTCTGGCCAAGGCACTGCCGTGGGTCGGCCACGCGCAGACACGCGCGCGCGGCACGGTCTGCGGTTCGATCGCCCATGCCGACCCGAGCGCCGAATTGCCGCTGGTACTGGTCGCGCTCGGCGGCGAGGTCGAACTGTCGAGCGCCCGCCACCGCCGCAAGGTCGCGGGCGAGGAGTTCTTCACCGGGCCCCTGTCTACCGCGCGCGCCGACGACGAGCTCGTCGAGGCCGTGACTTTTCCCAGCCGGCGGCCGGGTTACGGCTATGCGTTTCGTGAATTCGCGCGCCGGCATGGCGATTTCGCGATCGTCGCCTGCGCGGCGGTGGCGCGGACCGACGGCGCGCGGCTCGCCATCGGCGGCGTCGGCGACCGACCGGTGGCACGCGAATTCGCGCAAGCAGATCGCACCTCGCTGACAGAGGCGCTCGACGCGTTCTCCTGGGAGCTTGACGCGCGCGACGACGCGCACGCGAGCGCCGCCTATCGCCGCGCGCTGGTGCGCCAGATCGGCCACGCGGTCATCATGGAGGCGGAACAATGCCGCGTTTGAGCGCCGATCGCCAGCACAGCGTGCGCTTCGAGCTCAATGGACGCGAGGTGGAGGCGCAGGCCGAGCCGCGCATGCTGTTGAGCGACTTCCTGCGCCATGTCCTGGCCATGACCGGAACCCATGTCGGCTGCGAACATGGGGTATGCGGTGCCTGCACGGTGGAAATCGACGGCATGGCGGCGCGCGCCTGCCTGACGCTCGCCGTGCAGGTGGAAGGCGCGCGCGTGCGCACCGTGGAGGCGCTGGCGCCGGGACCCGGCCGCCTGTCAATCCTGCAGGAAGCGTTCCGCCGCCATCACGGCCTGCAATGCGGCTTCTGCACGCCGGGCATCCTCATGTCGCTCGACATTTTTCTGCGTGCGCATCCAGCGCCAAGCGAAATCGACATCCGCGAATATCTTTCCGGCCACCTTTGCCGCTGCACCGGCTATGCGCCGATCGTCGCGGCGGCGCTCGACGCGGCGGAGAAACTGCGCGAGGCGGACATCATCGGTTGATGCTCTCGGAGCTTGCCGTCGCCGGCCAGTGTCAGTGGGGACTATTGCGGATTTCTTGGCGCGAGCCGGCGGCCGAAGCCGTAGCTGTCGGGCACCGGGTCGGCGCCGAATATCCGCTCCAGCATCATGCGGCCGACGCTGTGCGAGAAATGCGATGCGTCGAGCCACAATTCGCGCCGCTCGGCGATGGCTCCGGCGAAGGTGAAGTCCCAGAGCGCGACCACGCGGTTGATGCGCTCGACCACGCGCGCGAGCTCGTCGCGGTTCTGGCCGGCCATGACCGCCGGGGCGAGCGGCGACATCGCCACCGTCAGTGCGATGCCGTGACGCCGGCACAGCGCGACAAAACGTTGCAGCAGCGCGATCTGGCGATCGAAATCGACGCGGGCGGGTGGCTGCCCCTCACCCGCCGCGACCACGCCCGTGCGCGGCCGGCACGGCCACCCTGGCGCCACGGCGCGCGGCCAACTCGTTGCGCCAGGCGGCGAACTGGATCGCCGTCAGGTATCGCCACCAGAAGCGTAAGCGCGGCTCGCCGGTCAATTCCGGCGCGAGCTGCGTGCCGATGCGCTGGTTGGTGAACGGCGTGGTGCCAAACAGATCGGCGTCAAGCAGGAGGAAGATGGCGCGCAGCCTGCGAGCGTCTTCGGCCTGGCGGCGCAGCGCGTATTCCAGCACCGGAAGGTGGTCGGTGATCAAGCCGGCCTCGACGGCAAAGGCGGCAAAACGCGACGCCGGCAGGTATTCGGCGAGATCCGCGGGGTCGATGCCATTGCCGCGCGAGGAGCCGAACAGGAGACCGTCGGTCACGGCCGCGGCCTTTTCGTAGCCGTTGAAGGAGAAATAGCGCGTGTTGCGGTTCGCGGCATTGGCGCTGACGCCGAAAACGCCCTGCGCGTCGATGGCGATGTTGGCTGCGACGACGAGGATAAACGTCGCGGCGGCGAGTGCGATAAGGGCCTGCGAATATCGATGGGCGTTCATGATTGTCAGAACTGATAATAGAGAAACTCGCTGACCTTGTTCATGGCGTCGAACGTCGCCAGGAACAATGCGCCGGTCGCGACCAGCCAGGGCCAGGAAGGTTGCCAGGCCGCGCGCGCGAACCGGCGCCGCCAGTCGGATCGCGGGTCGCCCTCGCGGTAATCGGTGATCTCCATCGTGTCGGGTGCCAGCAGCGCGATGGCCGCCGCCGCCGCGATACGCAGCGTTCCCGCGACCGACATGGTGGAGCCCCACCATGCGCGCACAAAGTCGTCGCCGACATAGCCGTGGCGCACCGCCCAAAGGTCCCACGGCAAGACGATCGCCGGCGCGAGCGGCGCGCCGCCGAAGCCGGCCATGGCCTTGAGCAGCGCCGCCGCCGCGGCCATGTCCGCCGCGCGGAAAAATACCATGCCGACGGCGAATGCCACGAACGTCGCGAGCCAGCCGAGGAACAGGCCGCCGCGGCGATGTCCGCCGCGCGCCGGCCCGCGCATCGACCGCCAGGCGTGATTGACGGCCAAAAGCAGGCCGTGAAAGGCGCCCCAGGCGATGAAGGTCCAAGCCGCGCCGTGCCAGAGCCCGCCCAGCAGCATGGTGACGAACAGGCTGAAATAGTGGCGCGGAATTCCGGCGCGCGCGCCGCCGAGCGGCACATAGAGGAAATCGCGCAGGAAACGCGACAGCGTAACATGCCAACGCCGCCACAAGTCGATGATGCTGGTGGCGCGCAACGGCGCGGCGAAGTTGACCGGCAGGCGCAAGTTGAACAGCAGACCCAAGCCGACCGCCATGTCGGAATAGCCGGAAAAATCGAAATAGAGCTGCATGGAATAGCCGATGGCGGCGACCCAGGCGGCGACAAGGGTGACCGCTTCGCCGCGCGCGGCGGCCTCGAACACCGGCGCGACATGAATGGCCACCGGATCGGCGATGAGGAGCTTCTTACCAAGGCCGCAGACGAAGATGGTCATGCCGAGCGCGATATTGTTCCAATCCGGCCGGTAGCGCGTCCGATCCGCGATCTGCGCGCCAAGCTCGCTCCAGCGCACGATCGGCCCGGCGATGAGATGCGGGAAGAAAAGGACAAAGAGGGCATAGTGGCGAAAATTAAGCGGCGCGCGCCGCCGGTGGATGTCGATGAGCATTGCGATTTGCACGAAGGTGGTGAACGACAGCGCCAGCGGTACGTCCGCCGCGGCGGGCGTGCGCGCGTCGAACAATGACATCAGGAAGCCGGCGTATTTGTAATAACCGAGGACGGCGAGATTTGCGGCCAGTCCGGCAAAGAGCCAGCGGCGCGCGGCCGGCTCGCGCGTGTTGGCAATATGGTTTGCCAGGCAGAAATTCGCCGCGATCGAGCCCGCCGGAAGGAGCGCGTAGGCGGGGCTCCACCAGGCGTAGAATGCGAGCGAGGCGAGGGCGGCGGCAAGGATCGCGGCGTCGATGCTGTGGCGGGCGAGATAGAAATGCAGGACGATGGCGGCGGGCAGGAACAGAAAAATGAACTCCGGGGAATTGAACAGCATTTTCGCGAACCCGTGGTCATGGCGGCCGCGCTCGCCGAGCGAGGAAGGCGCGTCGGTGCCGGCGGTCTCTTGGTATGAGCTCGACATTTGATTGCCAAAAGTCGAGACAAGTCAGCCCACTGACCCTTTGAATCCGCGCGGCGACTTACCCAAAGCGAAGGGGACCGAAGCCTTGGGCCGCACCACAGCCGCGCGGGCGGCGCGACATTACGCCCGCCGACCGACGGTGTGGCATGACGCGTTTCCGCGCCGTGGCGGCGAAATTCACAGCCTATAGGCCTTGCCCGATCTTGGCACAAGTTTCCTCCGGGTGAGCGCGGAGGACGTATCGCGGCTGGCGTGGAACGTCGCCGCGCCCGGGCGCCGCGCCGGCCGAGACGTCGCGCCGTCTTGCCACTTGCGCGACGCACGACCAAGCGGTTGCTCAACGGCACCGAAGACGCCATGCTGACGACGGCCATCGATAGGGAGGGCCGCGACCGCGTGCTTGCGTCGATCCGACGATTTTCGCGAAGGCGCCGAGGCCTTCCACGCGGGCGGCCGGTGAAATTTGGCGGCACATGAAGTATCGCCAAACGGCCGCGCCGAACGAAAGGACAATTGCCGTGCCCGACCCGCTTGCCGACCTGCGCCACGAGATCGCGCTCGCCAACCGCATTCTCGCGCATGAGGGCGTGCTCGACGCCTTCGGCCATGTCAGCGCGCGCCATCCGCGCCACCCCGACCGTTACCTGTTGTCGCGCTCGCGCGCGCCGGAACTGGTCGAGCCTGGCGACATCGTCGAATTTAGCCTGGATTCGGCGCCGCTGGCGGCGGCCAAGCACCTGCTCTACGCCGAACGCGTCATTCACGGCGAGATCTATCGCGCGCGGCCGGACGTCATGGCCGTGTGCCATCATCATTCGCCGGCCATCATGCCGTTCGTCATCGCCGCGGTGGCGTTCACGCCGGTGTTTCATCTCGGCGCCGTGTGCGGCGCGACCGTGCCATTCTGGGACCAGCGCGAGGATTTCGGCGATACCAACCTTCTGGTGGTCAAGGCGCAGGAGGGCGCGTCGCTGGCGCGCGCATTGGGGCGCCACGCGCTGGTATTCATGCGCAACCATGGCGCGACGGTCGTCGGGGACAATCTGCGCCAGCTTGCCTTCCGCGCGATCTATACGAGCCGCAACGCCGAATATCAGCAGGCCGCGGGGCGGCTCGGCACGCCGCGGCCGCTCACAGCGGGCGAGATCGCCAAGGCGGCGGAATTGAGCAATCTGCCCACGGCGCAGATGCGGGCGTGGGAATATTGGGCGGCGCGCGTGGGCAAGGCCGGCGGGTTGCCGGCGCGCGGTCAAGCTGCGAAGAATGCGGCCGCCGCCGCACGAGCGCAGGCGCGGGCGGCACTGCGAGCCAAGACAGCAAGCCGGCCGCGGTTGAAAAAGGGGGAGAAACGTCGATGACGATGCGAACCGTTGCCGGCCTCACGCTGGCGCTGACGGCGGCGTTGGCGCAGGCGCAGGCGCAGGACAATTTGAAGGTGGCGATCGGTCAGATCAACAATTGGGAAAATCAGGCGCCGACGCTGGGACAGGATGCCGGCATCTTCAAGAAGCACACGCTCGTCCTCGATAATGTCGGCACCGCCGGCGCCGGCGAAACCTTGCAGGCGGTGATCTCCGGCTCTGCGGATCTTGGTGCGGGCGTCGGCGTCGCCGGCGTCATGCGCGCCTTCTCGCGCGGCGCGCCGGTGCGCATCCTTTTGCCGGCATTCACGGGAACCGGCGACCTCTATTGGTACGTGCGCGCGGATTCCCCGATCAAGGCGCTGGCCGATGCGACGCAAAGCCACACCATCGCCTATTCGACCAGCGGTTCGAGCACCAACAACATCGTCCTCGCCTTCGTGCTTGAACTCGGCGCCAAAGCCAAGCCGACCGCCACCGGTTCGCCGGCCGGAACGCTCACCCAAGTCATGTCGGGACAGATCGATATCGGATGGGCGGCGCCGCCGTTCGGGTTGCAGGAAGTTGCCGACGGAAAAATCCGCATCCTCGCGCGAGGCAGCGACGTGCCGTCGCTGCGCGGGCAGACGGTGCGCACGATCATCGTCCACGCCAAGGCCGACGACTATGTGAGCCAGCCGGTCGGCAATGCGGGGGATCGAGTCGCCTGCGGCGTGATCGTGCGCACGGTCGCGCCA
>JACQAE010000091.1 GCA_016195095.1 Pseudomonadota bacterium | reverse complement strand
GCGCATGGCGAACAGTGTGCTGCATTGCGACAGGATGGTCGGGTCAAGCTCCGCCGGACGCTGGCTCACAAGACCGAGAAAAACGCCGTATTTGCGGCCCTCCTTGGCAATGCGCGAGATCGAGCGGCGCGTCGGCCCGAAGCCGATGCCGCGGTCGGCGGAGGCGTAGCGATGCGCCTCCTCGCACACGAACAGCAGCGGAAAGGCGCCGTCGCTCCACAGCCCGAAGTCGAACGCCATGCGGCACAGGACCGACATGACGGCATCGACCACTTCGCTGGGAAATCCGGCGAGCTGCATGATGGTCATGGGCTTGCCGTTGGGCGGCAGGCGGAACAACTGGCTGAGCACCTCCGCCATCGTGTCGCCGCCGACATTGGCGTTCTCGAACATGAAGGCGTAGCGCGGGTCGTTGCGGATCGTCTCGATGCGCGTGATGAGGCGGTTGAACTTCATGCGCGAGGAGCGGTTCTCAAGCTTTCCCATGCGCTCGTCGATGAGCGCGACAAGGTCGGCGATGCGATAAGGGACCGGCGTGTCGGCGGTATAGCCGGTATTGCGCGGATCGACTTTCTTGATCACCAGCCGGTCGGCGCCGCCGCGATACTGCGTATAGGTGCTCTTGGCCAGCGGAATGACCTCGGAGAGGATCTCTACCTCTTCCTCGACGCCCGGCCGCGCGCCGAAAATGACGTCGACCATTTCCTCGAAATTGAACAGCCAGAACGGCAGCTTGAGATTGCGCGGCGTGAGCGTCTGGGCGCGGTCGGCGAAAAAGCGGCCATATTCATTGTGCGGATCGACCAGGAACGTGCGCAATTCCGGCCGCGCCTTGAGCAACTGCTCGAGGATCACGGCGACGCCGCTCGACTTGCCGACGCCGGTCGTGCCGAGGATGGCGAAATGCTTGCTGAGCATTTCGTCGGCATTGATATAGGCGGGAATACTGGTGTCCTGCTGGACGCGCCCGATGTCGATGACATGCGCGCCGGAAATCTCGTAGATGAGCCGCAATTCCTCGCGCGTCATCATCGTCGCCTGGTCGCCAATCGCGGGATAGTCGGACACGCCGCGCTGGAAATGGCCGCAACCATCGGCCGCGGGGCGGATTTCGCCCATCATGTCCAGGCGCGCCATCGCCATATAGCCTTGGTCGCGCAGGCCCGCGGCAACGTCGATGGTCACTTCCGTGATGACGCCGATCAGCAGCGTTCCCTTGGCGCGCACGGCGATGAATTTGCCCACCGTCGCGCGCACGTCGGCGTCGGCCTTTGGCCCGACGATGCCGATGCTTGCCTGCGATCCGTTGACCGCGAGGACGCATCCGATGCTTTGGCCTTGGCCGGTGGGTGTCGGTTGCGCAGTTCGAGGTCCGTCGGGTGGGTGGTTCATCTCGACCTCCTGCGGCTGGTTTTGGCGCTGCATTAGTCGCGCAACTTTTCCCCCGGCCCCGCGCTATTGAGATAGCGGGCGACCGGTTTCGGTAGTCTTAATCGCGCGTGGGGGTCGCGACGCCGCTCGGCCGGCGTCGGTATCAGAGCACCTTGCCGGGATTGAGGATGCCCTTGGGATCGAGCGTGCGCTTGAGCGCGCGCATGAGATCGTAGGCCACGGGATCCTTCACCTTGGCGAGCAGATCGCGCTTCATGCGGCCGATGCCGTGTTCGGCTGAAATCGACCCGCCATATTTGGCGACGATCGCGAACACGGCGGCGTTGACCTCGTCCCAGCGGGAAAGAAACGCGGCTTTGTCGGCGCCGATCGGTTGCGTCAAATTGTAGTGAATATTGCCGTCGCCGAGATGGCCGATCGCCACCGGCCGCGCACCGGGGATCAGCGCTTCGAGCGTGGCGCTGGCCTCGGCGAGGAACGCCGGCACGTTGGCAACCGGCACCGATATATCGTGCTTGATCGAACCGCCTTCCGGCTTTTGCATTTCCGGCATTTCGTGGCGTAGGCGCCAGAAACCGTTGGCCTGTTCGAGATTGGCCGCGATCGCGGCGTCGCCGATGATGCCATGCGCGTGCGCGCGCGCGAGCAGGTCCTCCATCAACGCGCGCAGGCCTTCGCGGGCGAGCGAAGAGAGTTCCACCAGCACGTACCAGGGATGCGGCCGCGCCAGCGGGTCGCGCAGGCCATGCCCGTGGCGCACGGCGAATTCCACGCCAATGCGCGCGATCAGCTCGAAGCTGGTGACGCTGGCGCCGCCACGCGCACGCGCGAGATCAAGGAGCGCCAGCGCATCCTTGGGGCTGGCGAGGCCCGCGATCGCGACTTCGACCGAGCGCGGGCGCGCGAACAGCTTGAGCACCGCCGCGGTGACGATTCCGAGCGTTCCCTCCGCGCCGATGAACAGGTTCTTGAGATCGTAGCCGGTATTGTCCTTCTTGAGTTTGTTGAGCCCGTTGAGAACGCGGCCGTCGGCAAGCACGATTTCGAGCCCGAGCACGAGGTCGCGCGCCACGCCATAGGCAAGCGCGCCGGTGCCGCCGGCGTTGCTGGAAATGTTGCCGCCGATGGTGCAGCTTCCCTGCGCGCCGAGCGAGAGCGGAAATAGGCGGTCGGCGGCGGCGGCGGCGTCCTGCGCCAGCGCCAGGACGACGCCGGCCTCGCAGGTCATGCAGTTCGACGCCGCATCGACCTCGCGCACGCGGTTGAGCCGCGTCAGCGAG
>JACQAE010000090.1 GCA_016195095.1 Pseudomonadota bacterium | reverse complement strand
GGGCGCGCTCGGCAATGTCGATCGCCGGCTGATCCGTGGACTTGAACGCGTCACCATCGGCGACCTTACCCCCGACTTGACCTTCATTCTCGACGTGCCGGCCGAAGTCGGCCTTGCCCGCGCCGGCCGCCGGCGCGGCGGCGACGCGCCCGACCGCTTTGAGCAGGAAACCCTGGATTTCCACGAAAAGCTGCGCGAGGCCTATCGCGAGATCGCCGAAAACGAGCCGCAGCGCTGCGTCCTCGTCGACGCCACGCGGGGCAAGGACATTGTCACCGAGGCGATCTGGAATATCGTCAACGCGCGGCTCGATCCGACGCTGGCGCCGATCGCCGTCGAGGACGTGGCATCGTGAATGACGACGCCGATGACGCGCCGGCGCAATCGGAAACCGACGGCGAGGTGGCGCATCCGCGCGATACGGCCGCGCTGTTCGGTCACGCGGAGGCCGAACGCGCGCTGCTTGACGATTATCGCGGCGGCCGCATGGCGCATGCCTGGCTCATCGGCGGCCCGCCGGGTATTGGCAAGGCAACGCTCGCCTACCGCATGGCGCGCTTCGTGCTCGCCAATGCGCGGCCGCAATCGGCGCCGGTGCAAGCCGCGCAATCGCTGGCGCTGGCGGTGGACCACCCGGTCGCCAGGCGCGTGTCGGCGCGCGGCCATGGCGACCTGCTCGCGATCGAGCGCGTCGTCAATGAAAAGACCGGCAAGCCGTTCTCGGTGATCCGCGTCGAGGACGTGCGCCGCACGGTGGCGTTTTTCGGTTCCACGGCGGGCGAGGGCGGTTGGCGGGTCTGTATCGTCGATAGCGCCGACGAGCTGCAATATCCGCACGCCGCCAATGCGCTCCTCAAGATTCTCGAGGAACCGCCGCCACGCTCGCTGTTGCTCATCGTCAGCCATGCGCCGGGGCGGCTCCTGGCCACCATCCGTTCGCGCTGCCGGCGGCTCAACCTGCGCCCGCTGGCGCAGGACGAATTGGCGCGCGCGGCCGCGGCGGCGCTGGGGCGACCGGTGGACGCGCGCCTGGAGGCGGCGGCGGCTGGCGCGCAAGGCAGCGTCGCGCGCGCCATTGCGCTGGCGCAGGGCACGACGGCGGCGGCCCGCGGCCGCGTCATGGCGATGCTCGACGCATTGCCGGCCATCGACGCCCGTGCCCTGCACGCGCTTGGCGACACGCTGGCGCGCGCGGGCGAGGGCGGCGAGACGGTATTTCTCGACGCCGCGCGCGAATGGCTGCACGCGCGCCTTTCGCATGCCGGCGAGGATCGCCGTCGTCTTGCGCGGGTCGCCAAGGTATGGGAAAAGCTCGAGCGCGCCGCCGCCGACGCCGATGTCTACAATCTTGAACGCAAGCCGATGATCTTCACGATCTTCGGACTTCTCGCCGAAACCGCACGAACCTAGCGGCGGCCGGTCAACGATTTGACTTTCAAAGATCAGAAGCACAATGGCGTCGAAGCCCCGCTATTACGTCAGCACGGCAATCTCCTACCCGAACGGGCCGCCGCATATCGGTCACGCCTATGAGTTGATCGCGACCGACGCCATCGCGCGCTTCATGCGGCTTGACGGCTATGACGTGTTTTTCCTCACCGGCACCGACGAGCACGGGCAGAAGATTCAGCAGACCGCCGCGCGCGAGGGGATAAGCGCGCGCGATCTCGTCGCGCGCAACGTGCCGCGCTTCCAGGCCATGGCCAAACGGCTCGATTGCTCCAATGACGACTTCATCCGCACCACCGAGCCGCGCCACCACCGCTCCTCGCAGGCGATCTGGGAGCGCATGGCGCGCAATGGCGACATCTATCTCGGCAAATATGCCGGCTGGTACTCGGTGCGCGACGAGGCCTATTACGCGCAGAGCGAAACCAAGGTCGGCCCCAACGGCGTGCGCCAGGGCCCGACCGGAACGCCGGTCGAGTGGGTGGAGGAGGAGAGCTACTTCTTCCGCCTCTCCGCCTACCAGCAAAAGCTACTCGATCTTTACGCCAGCGATCCCCAGTACATCCTTCCCAAGGAGCGCCACAACGAGGTGACGAGCTTCGTGCGTGGCGGATTGCAGGACCTCTCGATCTCGCGCACGACATTCGACTGGGGCGTTCCGGTGCCGGGAGACCCGCGCCACGTCATGTATGTGTGGGTCGACGCGCTGACCAATTACATCACCGCGGTGGGATTTCCCGACGATGACAGCGCCACGTTCCGCCGCTACTGGCCGGCCGACCTGCACGTCATCGGCAAGGATATCCTGCGGTTTCATGCCGTCTACTGGCAGGCATTCCTGATGTCGGCGGGGATCGAGGTGCCGCGGCGCGTCTTCTCGCATGGGTTCTTGTTCAACCGCGGCGAGAAAATGTCGAAATCCGTCGGCAACGTCATCGATCCGTTCGCGCTCGCCGACGCCTATGGCGTCGATCCGCTGCGCTTCTTCTTCCTGCGCGAGGTGCCGTTCGGCCAGGACGGCAATTATTCGCACGAGGCCATCGTCAATCGCATCAATGCCGACCTCGCCAACGACCTCGGCAATCTGGCGCAGCGCTCGCTGAGCATGATCGCGCGCCAGTTCGCTGGCGTGCTGCCTCCGGCGGGCGCGCTGAGCGAGGCCGACCGCGCGATCCTGGCGGCCGCCGACGCCATGCTCGATGCGGCGCGCGAAGCCATGCGCACGCAGCAACTGCACGCCGTTCTCAACACAATCTGGGCCGTGGTGGCGCAAGCCAATCGCTATTTCGCCGGCGAAGCGCCCTGGGCCTTGGCCAAGACCGATCCGGCGCGTCAGGGCACGGTGCTCAACACCACCTGCGAGATCCTGCGCCAGGTCGCCATCCTGGCGCAGCCGTTCATTCCGAGCTCGGCCGCGCGGCTTTTGGATCTCCTCGGCGTCAGCGCCGAGGAGCGCTATTTCACCTGGCTTGGCGCCGGGCGCCGTGTTGCCGCCGGGCGCGCCCTGCCGCCGCCGGCGCCAATTTTCCCGCGCTATGTCGATGCCGAAACGACGCCCGTGCGTTGAGCTTCACAAGACCCCGCTGGAGCGACCAGATCCGCATGCTTGTCGATAGCCATTGCCACCTCGATTTTCCCGATTTCGCGCACGACCTTGACGCCGTGGTCGCGCGCGCGCGCGCCGCCTCGGTGACGCGCATGCTGACGATCTCGACGCGCGTGCGCCGGCATGATTGCGTCCTCGCCTTGGCCGAACGCTTCGCCGAATTGTTCTGCTCGGTCGGAACGCACCCGCATCAGGCGCATGAGGAAGCCGACATTACCGTGGCCGACCTCCTGGCGCGCGCGCGCCACGCCAAGGTGGTGGCGATCGGCGAGGCGGGCCTCGATTACCACTATGATCACAGCCCGCGCGACGCGCAGGAGCGCGGCTTTCGCACCCATATCGCCGCCGCGCGCGAAAGCGGGCTGCCGCTTGTTATCCATTCGCGCGACGCCGACGCCGACATGGCGCGCATTCTCGAGGAGGAAACGGGCAGGGGCGCCTTTGCCGCCGTGCTGCACTGCTATACCGGCGGGCCCGATCTGGCGCGTCGCGCCGTGGCGCTCGGGCTTTATGTGTCGTTCACCGGCATCCTCACCTTCAAAAACTCGGGCGATCTGCGCGAAATCGCGGCCGCGCTTCCCGCCGACCGCGTGCTGGTGGAGACCGACGCGCCTTACCTCGCGCCGGGACCGCATCGCGGCAAGCGCAACGAGCCGGCATTCGTCGCGGAAACCTCACGCGTTCTGGCGCAGACGCGCGGCGTGTCGTTCGAGGCGATCGCTAGCCAGACGAGCGCCAATTTCCAGCGCCTTTTTGCCAAGGTTCCGCCCGCGTCGGCGCCCGTCCCGACGCCCGACCGCGCGTCCAAACCGGCCAATGTCGCATGACGCTGACCGCCACCATCCTCGGCTGCGGCTCCTCCGGCGGCGTCCCGCGCCCGGCGCTGGGCTGGGGCAAGTGCGATCCGGCCAATCCGCGCAACCGGCGCCGGCGCTGCGCGCTCATGGTTGAGCGGCGCGAGGGGGACGCGGTCACGCGCGTCCTGATCGACACCGGGCCGGATTTGCGCGAGCAGCTCATCGACGCGCGGATCGATTGGCTCGACGGCGTCCTCTTCACTCACGAACATGCCGACCATACCCATGGCATCGACGACCTGCGCGCGCTCGTTATTCACCGGCGCCGGCGCATCGATGTCCACAGCGACGAGCGTACCTCCGCCGTGCTCGGCGCGCGTTTCGGCTATTGTTTCGTCACCCCGCAGGGAAGCGAGTACCCCCCGATCCTCAACGACCATCGCATCGTGGCCGGGCGTGAGGTGCGCATTACCGGGCAGGGCGGAACCATTGTCGCCCAGCCGTTCCTGCAGGAACATGGCGACATCCCCTCGCTTGGTTTCCGGTTCGGCGATTTTGCCTATTCGGCCGACCTCAAGGGCCTGCCCGCGGCGAGCCTTGACGCGCTCACGGGTCTTGGCGTGTGGGTGGTCGATGCGCTGCGTTACGCGCCGCATCCGAGCCACTTCAACCTCGATGAGGCGCTCGATTGGATCGGGCGCGTCAGGCCCGCGCGCGCGGTGCTCACCAACCTGCATTCCGACCTCGATTACGCCGCGCTCGCCGCCCGCCTGCCGGCGCACGTGACGCCGGCCTATGACGGCATGCGCATCGTCGTGGAGGAGTAGAAAATACCGCCATTTCAACGCGCTATGGCGTTTCTCTGAAGTCGTGCCGGTTTCCGAGACCATTGGAAATGTTCCATAATATATCTTATGCGAATCGCATTAAGGTTTGGCGACGCCCGGCCGTCGGCGACGCGGCTGGCGGCACATGCAAGGCCAGGCGCGATCGCGTTTCGCCGCCGCCGCCGCGCCGGCTTGCTGCCCGGCGGGTACGAGGGATGGCGCTCCGGTGACGACAAAACGCGACATTTGCGGCCTGATCGATATCGTGGCGGCGTTGCGCACGCCGCACAGCGGTTGCCCGTGGGACCTTGAGCAGACTTTTGCCAGCGTCGCGCCTTATACGATCGAGGAGGCTTACGAGGTTGCCGACGCCATTGCGCGCGGCGACATTGGCGACTTGCGCGAGGAATTGGGCGACCTGTTGTTTCAGGTCGTGCTGCATGCGCGGATCGCCGAGGACGACGGCCAATTTGCGTTTGGCGACGTGGTCGCGGGCATCAGCGAGAAGATGGTCCGCCGCCATCCGCATGTGTTCGGGACGCTGACCGGGGTCTCGCGCGAGGACCTGCGCGGGTTGTGGGCGGAAATCAAGGCGCAGGAAAAGGCGGAACGCGCGGCGCGCGGCGATATGCCGGCGCCGGGGCGCCAGGGTGCGCTCGCGGGCGTGGCGGTCGACCTCCCTGCCCTGACGCGGGCGCGCAAACTGCAGGAAAATGCCGGCACGGTCGGTTTTGACTGGAACGATGCGCGGAGCGTGCTGGCCAAGATCCGCGAGGAGACCGAGGAGATCGCCGAGGCGGTCAAGGGCGGCGACCAGGCGGCGATTGCCGGCGAAGTCGGCGACCTTCTGTTCGCGGTGGTCAACCTGGCGCGCCACCTTGGCGTTGACCCGGAAGGCGCGCTGCGCGGGACGAGCGTCAAATTCGAGCGCCGGTTCGCTCATATCGAAGCGGCGCTGGCCGACGTTGGAAGGAAACCCGCGGACGCGACGCTCGCCGAGATGGAGGCGCTGTGGGACGCGGCCAAGCGGGCCGAAAGAGCGCCCGCCCCAGGCAAGCGGGAACGCGAGAAATAGGACTGCGGCAACGCAAGAAATGGAGCGTTTTCCGATTCAGTTGAAACCGGAAGCGCTCCCGTGCGGCCGCTCAGGCGGCGGCGACGGCGGCGCCGAATTTTGCCGTCACCATGCCGGCGCGCGCGCCGTCGATGCGGATGGTGATTTTCATCTCGCGCTCGCCCACCAGTTCCTTGCCGAGGACCTCGGCATTGCGGTGCAGCCAGCTCGCGCCGGCGCCGTCGGCGGCGTCGAGCCGCACGGTGAGCGTCGTGCGCGCCGCGCCAAGCCGCGCGGCGATTGCATCCAGAAGCGCCGGAATTCCCTCTCCATTGGCCGCCGACACGAGCATAGGCCGGCGCTCGGCCGGCTCGCGGCGCGCGATATTGGCGAGCGCAACACGGCCCTCCGCGTCGAGACGGTCGATCTTGTTCCAGGCGACGACGATGCGCGGGTCCAATGGCTCGATGCCCAGGCTGCGCAGGACATCGGTGACATCGCGCGCCTGCGCGCGCGCGTCGCCATGCGAAACGTCCTCGACATGTAGGATGATGTCGGCCTCCACGACCTCCTCCAGCGTGGCGCGGAACGCCGCCACCAGCATGGTCGGCAGATCGCACACAAAGCCGACCGTGTCGGAGACGATGACCCGCAGCCCGTGCGGCAGCGCGATGGCGCGCAGCGTCGGGTCGAGCGTGGCGAACAGCATGTCGGCCGAGAGGACGCCGGCATGGGTCAGCCGGTTGAACAGCGTCGATTTTCCGGCGTTGGTGTAGCCGACGAGCGCAACAATCTGATAGGGCACGCGTTTCCGGCTCTTGCGATGCAGCGCGCGGGTGCGCTTGACCTTGTCCAGCTCGGTTTCGATGCGCGCGATGCGCTCGGCGATGCCGCGCCGGTCGGCCTCGATCTGCGTCTCGCCGGGACCGCCGAGAAAGCCGAAACCGCCGCGCTGGCGTTCCAGATGCGTCCACGAGCGCACCAGGCGGCTCTTTTGGTACGTTAGGTGCGCGTGCTCGACTTGCAACGCGCCTTCGCGGGTGCGCGCGCGCGCGCCGAAAATCTCCAGGATGAGGCCAGTGCGGTCGAGCACCTTGGCGCCCCAGGCCTTCTCGAGATTGCGTTGCTGCACCGGCGAGAGCGGGCCGTCCATGACCACGACCGTCGCGGCGTGGGTTTTGACCAGGCCGGCGATTTCGTCGACCTTGCCCTTGCCGATATAGGTCGCCGGGCGCGGCGTACTGAGAGGCACGATCCCCGCCTCGATGACATCAAGATCGATGGCACTCGCCAGCCCGACGACTTCGTCGAGCCGGGCGGAATGCGGGCGCTGATCGGCGCCGGCCACCTCGTTGCGTGCGCGCGCATAGGGCCCGATGACCATCGCCCGCCCGCTCGGCCGGCGTGGCG
>JACQAE010000156.1 GCA_016195095.1 Pseudomonadota bacterium | reverse complement strand
GGGCTGGGCTGGTGGTCGGACGTGCTCGCCGACGCGATCAAGCGCGGCAACGCGATCGACATTGTCGCTTGCTTCACGCGCTCGCCGCACAAGCGCGACGCCTTCGCCGCCAAATATGCCTGTCGCGCGGCGCAAAGCTACGAGGATATCCTCGACGACAAGACGATCGCGGCCGTCGTCAATACCACGCCGAACAATGCCCACCTGGAGACGACGCGCCTGGCGGCGCGGGCGGGCAAGCACGTCTTTCTCGACAAGCCGATTGCCAACAGCGTCGCCGAGGGGCGCGAAATCGCGCGCGTGTGCGAGGCCGCCGGAATCGTCCTCGCGCTCGGCTATCAGCGCCGCCGCGAGAGCCATTTCCGCTGGATCAAGGCCGAGATCGACGCCGGGCGTTTCGGGCGCCTGGTTCAAGCGGAAGGCAATATCAGCCGCGACCGGCTGGGCAAGATCGACGTGAGCTCGTGGCGCTTCCAGGCCGACGGCATGCCCGGCGGCGTGATGCTGCAGATCGGCATCCACTATGTCGACGTGCTCGAAATGCTGATGGGGCCGGTGCGGCGCGTGTCCGGCGTGAGCGCGCAATTGGTGTTGCCGGGAGACAATCCGGATATCGCCAATCTCATTCTTGAGCACGAGAGCGGCGCGATCTCCAACCTGACGGCATCCTATGCCTCGGCGAGCGAATATTACATGCTCAATATCTACGGCAAGGAAGCGAGCGCCTATTACGACATGTTCAATGGCCTGCGCCATCTCAAGCGCGGCGAGACGCGCGCGCGGCCGGTGCCGACGGCGGAGACCGACACGATTCGCGAGGAACTCGACGAGTTCGCGCGCTGCGTGCGCGAGGGGTCAAAGCCCGAAACCGACGGCTGGTGGGCGGCGCGCAATCTCGCCGTCATCAAGGCGGGCGTGAAAAGCGCGCGCGAGGGGCGCGCCGTCGACGTCGCCGAAATCATGCGCAGCGGCGAATAGGGTCGTGCCATGCCACGCATCGACGTCGGCCACATCACGCTGAACTACGCCGAGCGCGGCGAGGGGCCGGCGCTTGTGTTCATTCCCGGCCTCGTCGGGTTGCTCGACGCCTGGGAATTCCAGATGGCGCACTTCGCCGCGCGCTATCGCTGCGTTGCGTTCGACCATCGCGGCTGCGGCGACAGCGACAAGCCGGAGGATTCCTATTCCACGCAATTGATCGCGCGCGATGTCATAGCGCTCATGGACCGGCTCGGCATCGCGCGCGCGCACGTCGCCGGTACCTCGACGGGCGGCTGCGTGCTGCAGAACCTCGCCATCGACCACGCGCCGCGGCTGCGCTGCTGCGTCTTCTCCAACACCTGGGTGAAGGCCGACGAGTACATCACACGCGTGCAGATGACGCGCAAACGCATCGCGCTCTCCTATGGCGCCGAGGAATACGTCAAGCTGTCGTCGCTGTTCACCAACGGCGCCATGCAGTTCCGCCACGATCTCGACAAGGTCATGGAGCTGGAGCGGCGCGCGCTTAAGACCGTGGCGCCGGTGGCGGTGCTCGCCGGCCGCCTCGACATGACGCTGGCGCATGACCGAACGGGGGAACTACACAAGATCAGGAATCCCGCGCTCGTCATCGGCACGCGCGACGACGCCACGGTTCCCGTCTATCAGTCCGAGGATCTGCACAAGGCGATCGGCGGTTCGCGGCTGATCATCGTCGAGGAGGGCGGGCACTATTCCTACCGGCGGCACTGGTGGGATTGGAACCGGCTGGTCGGCGGTTTCCTTGACGAATACGCAACGGGCGCGTGAGCGCGCCGTCGGGAGGGCAGGGCCGATGTCGGGTTCCGAGAGCCAACGCATTCGCGCCATGCGCGTTCGCGCACGCGCCATTCGCGCGTCGGGCTCGATCGACGCCGCGGTCTCCGGCGGCGCCATCGCGAAATTGATCGAAACGACGCTCTCCGAAGCACTCGTCCTCGGCCTCCTCAAGCAGGGTGTGCGCAAGTATCTGGCGATTTTCGGCCACGGCTCGACCGATCTCGGCGAGGTCCTGCGCGTCTACGACGCGGAGGGCGTCACGCGCACATTCAATTGCCGCAACGAGGTGGCGATGGCGCACGCGGCGACGGCGCTGCGCTGGCAATATGGCGAGACGCCGGCGGTGGTCACTTCCATAGGCCCCGGCGCCTTGCAGGCAATGGCCGGATCGCTGGCCAGCGCCTCGAACGGCGTCGGCGTCTACCATATTTATGGCGACGAGACGACTTACGGCGAAGGCTACAACATGCAGCAGGTGCCCAAGGACGAGCAGCACCTGTTCGCGCAAATGACGGCGGCCATGGGTGGCTCCTATGTGCTGCACACGCCGCAGGCCATCCGCGACGCGTTGCGCCGTGGCGCGCAGCGCGTGCATCACCCCTACCGTGCCGGCCCGTTCTATCTGCTGCTGCCGCTCAACACGCAGCCGGCGCCGCTGACGCTCAACCTCGCCGCCCTGCCCGGCCGGCCGCTCATCCCGGCGCTGGCGCCGGCCGGCGACGACGCGCTCGACGCCGCCGTGCGCATGATCGTCGCCGCGCGCAGCGTCGCGATCAAGGCCGGCGGCGGGGCGCGCGGCCATGACGGCGCCGTGCGCCGGCTGGCGCAGGCCGCCGGCGCCGCCGTCGTCCTCTCGCCGGGATCGACCGGCGTGCTGCCCGACGCGCACGCGCAGAACATGCATGTCGGCGGCTCCAAGGGGTCGATTTGCGGCAATCACGCGATGGCCAATGCCGAACTGGTCATCGTGATCGGCTCGCGCGCCGTCTGCCAGGCCGATTGCTCGGGCATCGGCTACAAGGCGGCGCGGGCGGTGATCAACATCAACGGCGATTTTGCCGACCTCGCGCATTACAACCATACGCTGGCGCTGCCCGGCGACATCGGCGCCGTCGTCGCGCGCCTGGCCG
>JACQAE010000155.1 GCA_016195095.1 Pseudomonadota bacterium | reverse complement strand
GCAGTAAAGCTCCGGCAGGTAGTAGATATGCGCGCGTGGATTGGCGAACTGTCCCGATTGCACCAGGCGGCGCTGAAATCCGACAATGCCGCGCAGTACGTCAAGCCGGCGGGAATTATCGACAATCTGCCAGCGATCGAGGTTGCGCAAGCTTGCTTCGAGCACGTCGAGATTAAGTGTCGGATCGAGATCATTGCCGAACGGGCGTTCGCCGGCGAGGTTCTCGATCCAGGTGACGATGCCGCCGTCGTAATCGATGGTGTCGTTGATGGCGACCGTTGGCGCGTGGCGGTTGCCGCCGCGCCCGACCTGATAGCCGGCATAGAAATCAATGAGCGGTTGATCCAGCATCGGATCGCAGACGCCAGCCTGCGCTGCCGCCGATAATGCGCAGGCCGTCGTGTCGCAATCGGGCACGTATATGTCAAAGCCAAGGTCCTGTTTGATGCGCCAGAAGAAGCGGCTTATCCGCGAATGTGGCGGAGGCGTGATGGCGGTCACGACCGTACAGGTGGAGCCGCCATCCGGCAGTGGCGCTTCTTCGCGGCTCACGCGCAGGCAGAAATCGATGAGCTGCCCGACGGCATTGCGCGCGTCGGCAATGTCGCGTGGCGTTGCCGCGCCGCTGGCAATGAAGTCCATCAGGGCTTCGGCGTAGAAGGCGTCGTAATAGGCCGAGCGGTGGCGGATCTGCACCGGCTCCCACAGCGGTTCGGCGATGCCCTGCCATGGCGGATTGAACAGGGCGGTTACGTTCGGATTGGCGAGGATGAATACGCGCGCGAGGTTAAACAGCAAGGTCGCGTTGCGGTAATTGCGCGCGTCAAGCCCTTGCAGCGCCGTGATCAGGTCGCGGCCGTGAAAATCGGCGTCGCCGACGAGGTTGAACGCGGCATAGGCCGGAATGAACCCGCTGCGCCGTTGGCGTGCGAGGAGGTGGTTGGCGCAAGCGCGGATAATCCGGTCGATCTGGGCTGGCGTCGGGCAGGGCGCCACGAGCTTGGCCGGTCCCGGCCGTGGATGGCGCTGTGGATGCTCATCGATGAGCGCGGCGAGCGGACGGGCGATGTCGGCCCAGTCCGGCGCTGCTTCGTCGCGCGCTGCTCTGAGCGCATTCTGCAAATGGTGCAGGCGCTGCGCATCACGCAGTTGTGACAGGCCCGCCCGCGCAAGCACGATCCGCAGCGCCGGATTGCCCAACGCTGTCCGATAGAAGCGCCGCAAATGCGCGTTGCCGCCCTCCGCTAGGACGGAATTGCCGCCAAGCAGCGGATCGCACACGTCATAGAGCGTTGGGCCCTGCCTCGCATCGCTGAGAACGCCGCAAGCGGCACGCAGGGCGTAGGCGAATTTCATCGGCTGCCGGTCGTTCGCGCCGGGCAGCGCTGGAATGGGCCCGGATTGCGGAGGTTGAAAGCGCATGCCGTGGCGCAATGCAATGACGCGAGGCCACAATACATGATGCGTGATCGCGACGCGGTTGACAAAAGGAACTTATGCATAGTACATAAGTAAATATTCCTATAGCCAGGAAAATATATCATGGCAAACGATAGCGTGCTCTCTTCATCCGCGCTGCGGCTGCTGGCGAGGCTTTCCCGCACGGGCGGCGGCGAATGGCATTTGGACGGCGCGCACAAGGACGCGCTGGCGGCTCTCATATCGGCCGGCCTGGTCGAGGCCGCAACCGGTCAAATGCCATATGTTACACAGGCTGGCCATGCGCATCTCGCGCGCCGCGCGAATGGGCGCTCCGTCGTCGGCCCGTTCCGCGCGCAGCACGCGAGCCTCGTGCGCCGCCGGATTGACACGCCGCTTGGTCCGGAGAACGTGACGGTGAATGAGGCGGAAAGTCCGCTGGTGTGGTTGGCGCGCCGGCGCAGCCGCGATGGTCGTAGCCTGATCGAGCCGGTGCAGTTGCTCGCGGGGGAGAGATTGCGCGGTGATTTCACCCGTGCGGCGTTGATGCCGCAAACGACATCGCGCCTGGACGCGACGCCGGGCGGCCGCGCGCGGCGTGCGCCGAACGCGGGCGCGCAGCTTGCGGAAGTGGTCGTCGACGCGCGCCTGCGCGTGCGGCGTGCGCTTGACGCCGCCGGTCCGGAATTTTCCGGAATACTCCTCGATATTTGCTGCTTTCTCAAAGGCCTCGAGGATGTCGAGCGCGAACGCAACTGGCCCGCGCGCTCTGCCAAGATCGTCCTTGCGCTCGCGCTCGATCGCCTTGCCCGCCATTACGGCCTGTCGTCGCAGACGCGCGGTAACGCCCACGGTCGCCTGCGATCCTGGGCCGTCGCTGACGCGCCCCAGCCTGCCGATGCCGGTGTGCCATCGGACCGCGCTCCCGCAGCATCAGAAATTATAGGCGCCCAACAGGCATGATGTCGCTTTGCAACGCTCATCTGACGTGCCGAAGCTCAGGCGTCCTGCATGAGGGCGGTACGCGCGTCAGTTTGAATGCGTTCCACCATGGCGCGGAAGCCGTTTGACCGCTGCGGCGTCAAATGCTCGCCGAGCCCCAGCCGCGCGAACAGCGCCAATGCATCGGTCTTGAGAATTTCACGCGCGGGGCGGCCGGAATGGAGCGCGAACAGGATTGCGATCAGACCGCGGACAATATGGGCGTCGCTGTCACCGATAAACGTCAGCACCGGGTCGCCATCCTCCGCCCGCCGCACGTTCGTCGACAGCCAGACCTGGCTCGCACAGCCGCGCACCTTGTTGGTGTCGGTGCGCGCATCCTCGGGTAGCTCGGCCAACGCGCGGCCAAGCTCAATGACATAGCGATAGCGGTCGTCCCACTCGTCGAGCAGCGCGAAATTCTCGATAATGTCGTCAATCGCCATAAGTTGCGTTACCAATTGCGGCCCTCAGGAACGTGCCTAGCTCCGAACCCGGCGCTTGATCCGGAAGCGTCGCCGACTTTCGGGCGAGATCATACCGGATTTCAAACGTCGGGGCGCTCGCGCGTGACAGTCAAGACAAACGCGCTCCCGGGCACTTTCCGGGCGGGTGAATAATGTTCCGCGGTCGGAGAATGCGTCACCCGACAAACATACTGCCTCGTCGCCGTAAAGTATACGCGATCCGCGTCGCGCTGAATGCGTTCACAATGCCAACTGCGCCTTTGGGAGGAGCGCGTGATCCGGCGATTCTTCATGCAGGCGGTGTTGATCGGAAGAACGCCGCCGCGCCTCGATGCGGGACCGTTCGGTGCGCTCCCCGGCGACAGGGAATTGATGGCGACAAGGATTTCGATCAGGCGCGAAACTTATATAGTCTTCAAATGCGGACCGCGCGCCGATTGCCGACGGCAACGGCGATCGGCCACTCAGATCGAGCTTTTTGCCTCTGCTGCGCGTCGGGCGGGGCCGCGCCAGGCGGGCGCGAGATCAGCAGGACTGAGCGTGTCCTGCGAGGTCGGCAAGGTTGCCGAACGCACCGTGGCGGCGGGCGTCGCGCCGGTCTCTGATCCGTTCTTGCCAAGCTTATCGCTGAGGAATTCATAGATCATCTTGGCCCCGGCCTGCGCCTTGTGCCCGAGAGCAGTTGCAAGCTGCGAACCGACCGCGCATGCCTCCGGCTTGCGGGCGCAGAAGTCACGCGCATCGGAAATTGCCGCGCTCGCCGCGCCGACGGCGTCAAGCGTGCTGACCTGCGGTTGGTTGGCCGTGCGCGTCTCCTCCGAGCGTCCCGTCGGGAGCAGGATAAGGACTACCGTCAGCCAAAACGCCGCCTTCAACAGGAATTTCATCGAACTGCCTTTGTGCTCCCCCGCGTGTCCCGGTTCAGTATTGATTTTCCCCATTGCGGTCACCCTAGCATGCGCGGCTGAAAGTCCGGTTCGACGGACGTCGAGACTTTTGGCTTTATTCGATGAAAATTGACCCATGGTTGTTCACCGTCCGTAAAATTTCGAACTTGATTAAAATTTGTATCATTGTGCCGGTCCGCCCCGCGTATATGCACATCGCGCGTATCGATTCGCCCATGACGCAGTCGCGCGCGCGGCGTGCGTGGCGTATACTGCAAGGCGGGCGCGGGCCATTTTCACACGCAAGCGGCTGGGTGGCTGGCGCGGAACGCGCCGCGCGAACACGGGCTCGTGCGCGTGTACCGAAAATTCACCATGCAACCCCGCGTTCACCATGACCGGCGATTGGTTGCCCACGCGGGCGCGAACACGTCGCCGAAGCGCGCGCGCCGGCGCCGCGAGGTCGCACCTTAGGGTTCGTTTAAGCCGCTTCTGACACATTTGGCGATCAACGAATGGGGAGTGCGTGCGCATAGCATTGCGACGCAACGCGCGACGTGAGTCTGATCAAAACATTGAGCGCCTACAACGCCGCGCTGGTGCATCCGTCGGTGCGCGGCGACACGCTGATGGCCGCGCGCCATCGCGCCTTTATCGCGCCGCGGCTGTTCGGCAGCCTTATCGCGCTTGCCGCTCTGCCGGTCTACGTCATCATGCGCGGTCCTCCGGGCGCGCTGGAGGTCGCCGTATTCGCCTGGCTTGCCGCGCCCATTCTTATTGGCTTCTTCCTCTCGCGCACCGGCATGTACGAGCGCGCGCACGTCCTTTATGCGTCGGCCCTGACGGGCCTGGTCACGCTCGTGGCCGCGCAGACCGGCGGCATCGGCTCGTTCGCCGCGATCTGGCTGGTCATCGTGCCGCTCGAGGCCTCCCTGTCGGCATCGCGGCGGGTGGTCGTCGTCGCCGCGACGCTGGCGCTTGCGGCGGCTGGATTGCTGAGCGCGTTTGATTTCGGCGGGTGGTGGCCGCTACTGCCGCCGGCACGCGACAGCGGCGCGCTTGCCGCCCTTGGCGTTGTCTCCGCCTCGCTTTACGCCAGCGGTCTGGCGCTCGGCGCCCAATCGCTTGCGCGCGCCAATCTCGGGCTGCGCGAGGCCGAGGAGGACCGATATCGATTGCTCGCGCGCAACATGACCGACGTGATCACGCGCCACGGGCGCAATGGGATCGTGCTGTTTCTGTCGCCGGCCGCCGAATCGCTATTCGGCGCGAGCCTGGACGATCTGCGCGGCCACGGCCTATTCGACCGCATTCATGTCGCAGATCGCCCAGCCTATCTCAAGGCGCTCGCCGACGCTGCGCTCAGCGGCGAGCAATGTTCGGCGGAGTTCCGTATCCGTGCCGACCGCGCCAACCCGGCCGACCCCGAGGCACATCATGCGGTCACGTTCATCTGGATCGAGATGCGTTGCCGCCCGCTTGGGCTGGCGACGAAGATGAACGCAGCCACGCCGCCGCAATCGCGGGAAGTCGTGGCGGTCCTGCGCGATGTCACCGGGCGCAAGGAACAGGAGCGCGTCCTGGCGGAGGCGCGCGCGCTGGCCGAAACCATTTCCTCGCCGCGATGAGTCATGAGCTGCGTACGCCGCTCAACGCCATTATCGGCTTTTCCGATATGCTCATGAATGCCGATACGTTGCGCATCGAGCCCGAGCGGCGCCTCGACTATGCCGGGTTGATCAACGAGTCCGGGACGCATCTTCTTTCCGTCGTCAACGGCATTCTCGATATGTCGAAGATCGGCACCGGCGAATTCGAAATCAGGCCCGAGGCATTTACCGTGGAGCCGGTGGTGCATGGTTGCTGCAACCTGCTCGGCCTCAAGGCGCGCGAGGCCGGCATCATTGTTCACACGGATGTCGCGGCGGGCTTGCCCGAACTCATCGCCGACCGGCGCGCGGTCAAGCAGATGCTGCTCAACCTGCTTTCCAACGCCATCAAGTTCACCGATCGCGGCGGGCGTGTCGGCGTTGCCGTCACGCGCGACTTCGATGAGATTGTGTTTGTCGTGTCCGACAGCGGCATCGGCATCAGCGCCGAGGACCTGCCACGCATCGGCAGCCCGTTCTTCCAGGCGCGCAGCAGTTACGACCGCCCACATGATGGCACTGGTCTTGGACTATCGATCGTGCGCGGGCTCGTGGAACTTCACGGCGGCCGGCTGACGATCGAGAGTCGTATTGGCGAAGGGACCAGCGTAACGGTATGCCTGCCGATCGATTTCGAGGCTGCGAAAGGGGATGGCGGCCAAGTGCATCGGCTGCCTGGCCCCTCCAGCGATACGGCGGCGGCGATAGGGACCGGCGACAAGGTGCGAAAAAGTGCGTAGTCAGGTGCGACACAAATTGGGGTTTCCGCGATTTTTCGGACGTTCGAGCGATACGCGCGCGTGGCCCGGCCTTTGGCGACTGCCGCGACTGATGTTGCGGCGTCCGCTCGATTCATGCGCGATCGCGCTGTCGCTGGCTGCGATCGTCGCCATCATCGTCAATGGCCTTTACCTGCAACCCGGACCACATCCGGCGCCGCTCCTGGCCGCGCGCCTTTCGCCGATCGCGTTCAATGAGGCAAGCGGCGCCATCGCCATGCCGACCGCGCGACCACTTGCGGCCGAACCACAGCCGCAATCACAGGAGAGAGTCGAAGGCAGGGCCGACGACCCGGTGCGTTCGCGCGAGCGCTTGGTCGAAGACATCCAGCGCGAGCTCGCGCGACGCGGATATTATGACGGTGCCGTCGATGGCATTCATGGCGCCAAGACCGATGCCGCCATCCGCGATTTCGAGCAGGCGTCGGCGCGCAAGGGGACGGCTGAGGTCAACAACGCGCTGCTCACGGCGATCCAGCGCGCGCCGGCGCGCCACGCGGCGGCGCCGCGCCAGGGCGGCGAGCCGCGCGCCGATCCGATTGCCAGCCTCATCGCGCCGCCGCCGGCACCGCCGTCACGGCAGCTCGTCGCGGTGCAGCGCGCGCTTGCTGACAGCGGTTATGGACCGATTCGCCCGACGGGCCTCCTTGATGCGCCGACGCGCACGGCGATCACGCAGTTCGAACGCGAGCGGCGCCTGCCGATTACCGGCGAGATGTCAGCGCGCCTGGTGCGCGAACTCGCGGCGAAGACCGGACGGCCGCTGGAGTAGAGCCACGTGCGATCATCGCGGCGGTAGCGCCGCCGGCGCGCGATCGCTATCGTGGCGCCGCGGCAAACCGGCCGCATCCGGCCAAGGCGCATGCGTCTCAAGTCGTCAATCTGGGTTGCCGCGTACTTGCGCCGTTGCATGGTCGAAGGCGCGTTCGCGGCGGTGCGGCGGCGTGGTGCCGAGGACGCCGGCGCGATTTTCGTCAAGGTAAGCCGCTTCGATGGCACGGCGACTCTGTTCGCGCCGGCGCCGCAGAGCGCTTTCGATGAGGCCATGCCGACCGACCGCGCCTTCGCCTTGGCGCTTCCGGCGGCGCGCGCCGACGCCGTCATCGAGGATCGTCTCATGCGCGAGATCCGCTTCGATCCGGATGCGTGGATCGTCGAGGTCGAGGATCGCGACGGGCGTCACTTTCTTGAGTCTGTCGTGGGTTGACGCGTGGGCGCGGGGCGCACGCCTGGCGTCGCGTCACGGCGGGCCGGGCGAGGCGCGGGCGTCGCCATGCTGCGCGCGTCCTTGCGTTCGTCATCCCAATGCAGTGGCTGGTGGCGTGGCGTCGGCGCGGGTCGTCCGGGCGCGGCGCGCCAATTGACGACGAGGCGCAGCGCGGCGTCGCGTCTGATGTCATGATAAAGCGCGCTGAGGCTGTAAAGGCGCTCGACCGAGTGCCCGACCGCGGGATTGAGAAACATCAATACGCGCTGCAGCACGTCGAGCGGAATGGCCAGTGCCTTTGCCGCGACGATCGTCGGCTCGCCGGTGGGATCATTGACGATGCGCTCGGCGAGCTGGCGCGACACGCCAAGCGCGGCTTCAATTTCGCGGATGAAGAGATCGGGACGCCCGCCGAGCGCCGCCGATTCGAGCCGCGTCAGGTCTTCGGCGGTTAGCGGGCGCAGCGGTGGCGCGGGACCATTGGCAAAGGCGAGGTTGCCAAGAATGACCCGCCGTTCGCTTGGCTCGGCGGCAAAAAATGCGTCGCCAATGTTGGCCGTGGCCGTGGCCGTATCCGTGCCGCGTGTCGCGGTTGATTGCGTGCGGCCGCTGTTGGCCGTTGGGATGGCGGCGGTTGGCGCGGCGATGGCGGGCGCGGCCGGTAACGCCGCGTCCGAGACGCTTGCCGCCGTCTTGGCTGGCAGGGCTGCGGCGGTGCGAACGCTGGCCGCAAGCCTATTTGATTGTCTCGGCGGCCCAGCGCCTGTGGCCTGCAGCACCGATGTTTGATGTATTGTCGCGGCCCGGCGCCGCTCGATCCGGGCGAATTCGCCGATGTCGTCCGCCAGACGGCGCAGCACGATCAACGGCGCCGCCGGGTAGCGTGTGAGGCGATCGGCGATGGTCTTGCGGATGGGGACGTCGACGGCCTCGATCAGGCGCAATGCCAGCTCGGTATAATGCCGCTCCTCGTCGCGGGAATGACCCGGCTTCTGCACATAGAGGTCCGTGAGCACGCGCAGCAGCGTCGGACGGATATCGACGCCATCATAGCGCGCGAGCTGCAGCAAGCCGTCGAGATTGGAAAACAGGCTGGTCACCGCTGCCGCCTTTCATGCCTGCGCCGGCGCGTCGCCGGCTGGATCACCATGCATTTGGATCCGATTGACCCAAATTCGTTGTCGTCATCGATTTTCACAACTTGGAGCATGATCCCGTCCAAAAACCGCTTTGCCCTTTTTGGCGTCAGGCTCCGGCGCGTTCGCAAACGAAGGTTCCGCCGATCCGCCATCGGGAAACGCACCGACCCGACGGGTTCGCGCGCATGCGCTGACAGGTCCACGCAGCGCGCGCCGGCAATGTTGCAATAATAGACGCCGCCCGTTAGCGGAGCGTTAACCATGTCGCGGCCTAATTCCGCCGATTGGGACCGCACTGGCCGAACCGCCAACGCCGCCCAACGTGGAGGGCGCATGGGTATTGTCGTTGAATTTCCCGGGATCCGGCGTCTCGTGCGCGCGGACGCAGGCGTGATCGCCGCCGACTCCGCGCGAGTCGTCATATTGCCGGTGATCCGGATCGACCGGTACGGCGACGCGCCGTCCGACCGCCGCCCGCCCGAATCCGCCGCCGGCCGCCGGCGACGCAAGCGCGCATCGCGGCCGTGACCATAGCGATACCCCTTCCCAGTCCGTGGCGACCGGCGCATCGCGCCGCCGCCCGCCGCCATCTTGCCCGCCTGGTCGCGCCGTTGATCGGGTTCGCCATGTTCGGCGCATGCGCTAATGGCGATTTCGGCCGCGTCAAACCGGGCATCATCACTCCGAATATCCACGCGTGGATCGGCAAGGATGCCGCGCGTTCCGCTGGATTTTCCCCGTCCACATTTCCGCTTACCGACAATGAACGCACGTTACGCGATCTCGCCTATCCGTTCATCGAACCGCCCTATGACCGCCAGCGATTCTACGGCGTGGTCAACGAATATGGAGCTTCGCGCGTCTTCAGGCGCCATTGGGGCCATTTCGACGTCACCGCCTATCACGCCCGGCTGCACCCGGCCCGGGCGCGCTCGCAGGAGGCATTGTACGCGCGGCTGGATGGCGACATCCGCAACGATGTCGAACGCATCCCGGCGTTCTTCGATATGGCGCGCCGCGTGCTCGACATCGATCGCAAGCGCGCGCTCAGCCTCGCCCATGTCACCGATCTGACCGAGCCGGAGGCCTATGGCGCGCGCGCCCGCAACTCAGAAAACGCGCTGGTCGTGACTTGGGTGCAGCGCTCGCTCGAAACGCGCGCGCGCGCGTATCAATATGCCCTGGAGCGCTTGGTCATCGCGACGCCGTCAGTGGGCGCGCTCAATGGCGAGCGCTCACTCACGCTGCTGCGCGCGCGGATCGCCGAGAACCTTCTCGTCGCCGCCGGGCCGATTGCCGGGCTACCGCCCATCAACGAAAGCGGGCCGCCGGCGATCTGACCAAAGCGCCTGCGCGCCGGCACCCGCCAGGAAATTCGCCCGTGCGCCGCATTAGGCGGCAGGTTGCAGCCGGCATTGGGCGCGGGCAAGCACGCCCTTGATCGCGGGCATCATGCCGGGTTCGGGTACCAAGGCGCGCAAGACGATCAGCCCGGTCAGCGTGGGAGATTCGACGATTAGCCGGTCGGCCGCGGTGACGTCCTCCTCTTCCGGCAACTGGGCGCGCTGCGCGGCCGTCATCAGTTCAAGCTCGATGACACGGCGCCCGGCCGCACGGTCGTTGATGGCGTAATAGGCGATACTGTGGCGGTTATAAAAGGAGACCGAGGTGTAGGCGGGGCTCACCGGCGCGGTCAGCTTGAGGGAGCCGTACGCGAGATCGTAGCGGCACACGGTCGTCGCGAAGGCGGGGTCCATGAAGGGCAGGGTCGCCGCCTGTGCGTTTGGTTGCGTCAGCGGCGCGAACGCATTGACCGTGGTGTGCGGCGTCAGGCGCGAATAGGCGTCCTGCGTCGCGGTGCGCGGCAGATAGAGCACGCTCGCTAGGTGGACGACGCCGCCGAGCAGTAAACCGGCGAATAGCCACAGGAGCCAGCGGATCACGGGCAGTTCCTTTGCGTGACGCTCGGCATCGGCGCGTCGCGTCCAGTGCGCGTCGCCACCCCTACCGGCGTATCGTAAAGCCGCACCATCAGCACGTAGCGCTCGATCCCGCCCGTCGGCAGCCAATTGCCGGCGCGCGCGCGCGGCGCCACGACGATCTCGAAACTGCCGTCGGTGCGACGCGTTATTTCGCGGCTGGTGAAGCCGTAGCGGTGGACGGAATTGGCGACGAGATATCCGTAAGGGTTGTAGATCGTCAGCGTCCAATAGCGCGCCTGCGGCGTCATGCCATCGACGACGACATCGCAGCGTCCGTCAAGCGCGTGTCCGTCATCGTCGGTGCGCGCCAGGAAAGCGACCCCGTCGCCGAGCCCGGTCGGCAGTTCGCCGATGCGGGCGATATTCGCGCGCGCATAGGGGTCGATGCCGACGGTGCCGGTTCGCGGCCACATTGTCCACGCGCCGATCTTGACGGCGCCGAACGCGGCTCCCTGCGTGAGCGCGAGCCACGTCGCACCGAGGCCGATGGCGGCCGCGAGGGCGAACGAAATCAGCGATCCGAACAGCAAACGCAAGGCACACCCGGTCCATGCAAGGTGGCGGCGGGCGGACGATGGGGATCGCCGCCGCGGCCGCCGGCGATCAATTTCCGCGAACGTCGATGCCGGAGGGCCGCCGCGCCGTGGCCGCGAGCGCCTCCGAACGTGTCGCGGCGGGCGCCGCCGGCGTCGCCGCGGTGGCATCGCGCGCGCCGGGCGCTACCCCGGCCGCGGCCTGGGCACGTGCGGCGCTTTCCAGCAGACGTTCGATACGCAGCAGCACCTGCGCGCCGCGTTCGCTCAGTGTTGCAGGGCGTTGCCCGACGTCGCCGCTGTTCGCGGAGATTGCAGGCACAGCCGGTGTCGGGCCGGGCGCCACGCCAGGAATGTTCTTCACCTCGATGTTCTGGTGCGCATAGGCCATGATTTGCCGCCAAGTCATCGCCGGCAGCGAACCTCCGGTCATACGCTTCGTCGGAGAGTAATCGTCATTGCCGAACCACACGCCGGCGACGTAGTTGCCGGTATAGCCGACGAACCACGCGTCGCGGTAGGCGTTGGTCGTGCCGGTCTTGCCGGCCGCCTTGATGCCTTCGAGGATGGCGCGCCTCCCGGTGCCTTCCTCGACGACCTTGTTCATCATCATGTTCATGTCGAGTGCCACTTGCGGCTCAATGACCTGCACCGGGCGTTTTCCGTCGCGGTCGAATCGCCAGATTGTCTCGCCGGTGCCGGTGCGGACTTCAAGAATGGCGTGTGGGGTGACGGCCCTACCGGCATTGGGAAATGTCGCGTAGCCGGTGGTGTGATCGAGCACGGTGACTTCGGCGGCGCCGATCGGCAGCGAGGATGAATCGGGCAGCGGGGTGCGGATGCCCATCCGTTTGGCCGTGTCGATGATCTTGGCGCGGCCGACCTTGGGGGCGAGGCCCGGCGGACTTCCGGCGCCGAGCTCAACCGACAGCTTGACCGGAATGACGTTGATCGATTTGACCAGCGCGTGCGTCAGCGTCATCGAGCCGGCGAAGGAGCGCGTATAGTTCTGCGGGCACCAATTGCCGAGGCAAATCGGCGAATCGACAACGATGCTGGTCGGCTTATATCCATTGGCCAACGCCGTCGCATAGACGTAGGGCTTGAACGACGATCCGGGTTGGCGCAGCGCGTCGACGGCGCGGTTGAACTGGCTCGCCCCGTAGTCGCGCCCACCGACCATTGCACGAACCGCGCCGTCGAGGTCCATCACGACGGTCGCGGCCTGGCCGGCGCCGTAGTCCTTGCCATATTGGCGCAGCGAATTTTCCACCGCGTCCTCCGCCGCTCGCTGCAGACCGATGTCCACGGCGGCGCGAACGACGAAAACGCGTTCGCTGAACGACTTCGGAAACGTATCGACGAGCTTCTTCATCTCGTCGAAGGCCCAATCGAGGTAGTAATTGGGGGCCCGCTCGTCGCGCCGGTCGATGGCGAACGCAGGATTGCGCCGCGCGCCGAAGACCTGGCCCTCGCTCATGAAGCCCGCTTCGACCAGATTGTCGAGAACGACATTGGCGCGCGCGCGCGCCGCCGGCAGGTTGATGTGTGGCGCAAACCGCGATGGCGCCTTGAACAGCCCGGCCAGCATCGCCGCCTCGGGCAGGTTCACGTCGCGCGCCGACTTGCCAAAATAATACTGCGCGGCGGCATCAACGCCGAACGCGCCGCCGCCAAGATAGGCGCGGTCGAGATACAGTTTGAGGATTTCGCTCTTGGTCAGGCGCGTCTCCAGCCAGACCGCGAGAAACGCTTCCTTGACCTTGCGTTCGATCGTGCGTTCGTTGTTGAGGAAAAGGTTCTTGGCGAGCTGCTGGGTGATCGACGAGCCGCCCTGCACGACGCCGCCTGCGCGTGCATTGGTCAACAGCGCACGCGCGGTACCGCCAGGGTCGATGCCAAAATGCTCGTAGAACCGCCGGTCCTCCGTCGCCAGCGTTGCCTTGATCAGGTGATCGGGAAACTCCTCCAGTGGGATGGAGTCGTTATGACGGATGCCGCGACTGCCGATTTCGTTGCCGTAGCGGTCGAGAAAGGTGACGGCGAGTTCGGACCTTTTCAGCCAGTCCTCGTCCGACGTCTCGCGGAAGGCGGGAATGGCCAGCGCCAGCATCAATACGAGGCCGCCGGCGCCCATCGTTGCAGCTTCCGCGAGCGGCTCCACGAGCAGCCAGCGCCGCCAGCCGGCGACGTGAAAGCGATCCATGAATCCGACAAAGCGTTCATAGAGTTCGCGCGTCCAAATGGCGCCGCGGAAAATGCCAAAATCCAGGCGCGCATCAAGGTCCAGCAGGACGCGCTTGAGGCGCCGTTTCAACCTGCCGCTGGGATGCTCTGCAAACGGGTCCTGCACACTCGCCTCGTTGGAGGTAAAATGGCGCGGCGTCGTGGCCAAAATTGCCGTTGCCGACCGCGTCCGTCATAGCTCATGTGGTTGCCAAGGCCAATGGCGGAAAGACCACAGCGGCGAGGCAAATCATCGACGCGATTGCGGCGCCGCGCCTGGCAGGTCGGGTGCCGAACGCATCGCCGGTCACGGTGACGACGCCTGCGTCCGTCAGCATGGACATAAGCTCAATGATTTCAGGTAATTGGACGCATGGACCGGCTGCGGCCCTCAGCGTCGCCGCTCCACCGGTCAAAGTTTCGCGTGGCGTAGTCTGGCGCAATGATGCAACTGGCCAGCGCGCCGCGTCCAGTCTAAAAATAGGATCACTGTCACGAATCGCCGCCGTGGCGCGAATGCTGGTGGTCTGACTCCGACATTTGAATCCGTCGTGTCGGGGCAAGTTAGCCCACTCATGTATCCAATCCGTGGCGCGACTTACCCGAACCGATGGCAACGATCCGTTCCGATCGCAGCACGAAGTGAAAGCCGCGCAATGTCCGCGTTCGAGCCCAAAGGCAAGGTCGCGCCGCCGTTCTGGCAGGTCAAGTCGCTTGACGCGATGAGCGATCGCGAGTGGGAAAGCCTGTGCGACGGCTGCGGGCGCTGTTGCCTCAACAAGCTTGAGGAGGAGGATAGCGGCGAAATTTTCTTCACGGACGTCGCCTGCCGGCTCCTCGATTCGCACGGTTGCAAGTGCCGCGATTACGCCAACCGCAGCGCCGTCGTGGAGGATTGCCTGCGCTTGACGCCACAGAATATTGGCGAATTGGCGTGGCTGCCGCCGACCTGCGGTTATCGGCTGGTGGCGCAGGGCCGCGATCTTTATTGGTGGCATCCGCTGGTGTCGGGCGATCCCACGAGCGTGCATGCGGCCGGCATTTCCGTGCGCGGACGCGTGCGCGCGAGCGAGGACACGGTGCCCGACGAGGCGCTTGAGGACTATATTGTCGATTGGCCGAAGGAAGTTCCGCCATCGTCATTGCGAAAAAAGGCGTGAGCGGTCATTTGCCACGCGCATGGCGCAGCCGCGTTGCAAGGCGTTGAATTCACGGCGCCGGGACGCGATGCTGGCGCTTGATGAACGAACCTGACCAACCCGCGGCCAAGAAATCCTGCGGCGGTGAACGCGCCGGCGCGCAGGTGCCGGCGGATTCGCCCGCGTTGCCGCCGCGGCGCTGGGCGCTCGCGCACCGCGATATTCGCACCATCGTTCTTGGCCTCATGCTGGCGATGTTCCTCGCCGCGCTCAATCAAACCATCGTCGCCACCGCGCTGCCCACGATCGGGCGCGAATTCCACGATTTCGAAAACCTTTCCTGGGTGGTGACCGCCTACCTGCTGACATCCACCGCCGCCGCGCCGCTTTACGGCAAGCTCAGCGATATTCACGGCCGGCGCTCGATCATGCTCTGGTGCATCGGCATTTTCATCGCCGGTTCAGTCGTTTGCGCGCTGTCGCCCAACCTCGTCACGCTGATCGCCGGGCGTGCGCTGCAGGGGCTCGGTGGCGGGGGAATTCTTCCCGTGGCGCAGGCGGTGATCGCCGACGTCATCGCGCCGCGCGAGCGCGGCCGCTACCAGGCCTATATGGGCACCATGTGGGTCTCGGCCGGGCTCGCCGGGCCGGTGCTCGGCGGCGCCATCGCCGAATACGGGCATTGGTCGTTGATCTTCTGGATCAACCTGCCGATCGCCGTCGTCGCGGCCATCATTACCTATTTCAACCTGCGGCTTCTGCCGCGCAACGACCGGCGCCACGCGCTCGACATTCCCGGCGCGCTTTTATTGATGGCGGCCTCGACGCCGCTCCTGCTCGCGCTTTCCTGGGGTGGGGCGCGTTATCCGTGGTCGTCGCCGCCGATCCTGCTGCTGCTTGCCGGCGCGCTGACCCTCGCGATTGTCTTTGCCTGGTGGCTTCTGCATGCGCGCGACCCATTCCTGCCGCTGGCGGTGCTGGCCAATCCGGTGATGCGCACGGGCACCGCCTGCACGGCGTTTTCGCAGGGAGTGGTGATCGCGCTGACGATCTACGCGCCGTTGTATTTCGAGCTCGTCAATGGCCTTGCGGCGAGCGATTCCGGCATGGCACTCATTCCGCTCGTGGTGATGTCGACGCCGGGCTCGATCTTGGCCGGGCGCGGCATGATGCATGTCGTGCATTACAAGCGCCTGCCGCTCGCCTGCCTGGCGCTATCAATCGCGACGCTCGCCTATCTCGCGTGGCGCCCGGCGCAGTCGCCGTTGGCGCTGGCGCTGCTGTTGAGCGTGGTCGCCTTCGGCATCGGCACCACCTATCCGACCGCCACGACGTCGATCCAGAACGCGGTGTCGCGCTACCAGGTGGGCGCGGCGATGGGAACGATGAATTTCTTCCGCGCGCTGGTGGCGACTTTCCTGGTGGCGGGGTTTGGCGCGATCCTGCTCGCGGGCATTGGCGTCGCGCCCGAACGCGGGCTCGGCGGCGGACGGATGACGGCGGCGCTCGCCGCCGGCGTCGATCTTGCCGGCGTGTTCCGCTGGATATTCGCGGCCGGCGCGTTCATGCTCGTGCTCAGCCTGATCGCGCTCATGCGCATGGAGGAGCGGCCCTTGCGCGGCAGCGGCGAGGGGTAGCGTTGCTCCGGAGGCGTATCGCTTCTCGTTGAATCACGCGACGGCTCCAGCCCTTTGTTCGCGCATGATCTTTGTCCCGAAAACCGGTTCCCACTTTTCGCGATCATGCTCTAGATGATCCCGCGCGCGCCTTGCGGCGCGCCGGTCAGGTCGATGACGTATTTGCGCCCCGATGGTTGCAGCGTGAGGATACGATAGGAATTGTCATAGCTCACGCGCCCGCCGCTGCCTTGGTCGCGTTGCAGCGCGCCAAGGCTGATGCGTCCGTGCGCGCGGTGGGTGCCGGTGAGGCTGCGCGTCACCAGCACGCTTTCGCTGCCGTCGCCGCGTTCGATCGCGATCACGTATCGCCGTGCGTAGAACTCCATGCCGCCGGCGACAATGACCATGATCGGGGTCAGGATGGTGCCGGCTTCCGCCGCCTGCGCGCCGCCGCCGAGCCAACCGTAGAGGCCGATGAGCGCGCCAAGGATCGCCAGCGCGCCAAAGCCCCAGAGCAGCACGGCAACCCGCCAGGCCCGCGTGTTGGTGAAGATGGCCATGCCGGCGCCTCCCAAGTTTCGGCTGCCAAGGAATGAATCGAGTGGCGCGGGCGTGTCAATGCGGCGCCGCGTCCGCCTGGCGTGCCTGCTGCCGTACCTGGCCGGCGCTTGCGCCGCCAAACGATGGTCGATTGCCGAAAAAAGGCGGTATTTTGCCGCCAGGGCATATTCCAGCGAAACGGAAGCCGGTCCGGTGCGCAAAACACGATAGGGCTAAAGACAGTCGAGGGCCTTTTTTATCCAATCGAAACGCGAAGCGCTCT
>JACQAE010000154.1 GCA_016195095.1 Pseudomonadota bacterium | reverse complement strand
GTGCGCGATCGGATGGTGCAGGCCTATGAGGAAATCATACGGATGCCGATTTGATGCGCGGCGCCGGCGCGGTCGCGGAATCGACATGGGAATTGGAGCGAAGATGACGGGATCCGAGGTCGTCGAGGTGGCGCGCGATGCGATTTTGACGCTGGTGCTTGTCGCCAGCCCGCTGATGCTGGTCGGCCTCTTTGTCGGCGTCGTTATTTCCCTGTTTCAGGCGCTGACCCAGATCCAGGAAATGACGCTCGTTTTCGTCCCGAAAATTCTCGCGATTTTCGTGGCGATGCTGTTGGCGCTCCCGTTCATGGCGGACGTTCTGCACGGTCACGTCAATCGGTTGATCGCCAGGATCGTTTCCGGGTAAATGTCGCGGGCGCGGTGATCGCGGCCGATATCAAGGCGTCCGGCGGCGAAGCGGTTGGATCCGGTAGGCTCAGGAACCCGCCATGCGCATCGATGTTTCTTTCCTCCCGGCGCTGGCGGCGGCGTTCCTGCTGGTGTTCGCGCGCATCGGCGCGATGATCATGCTGCTGCCGGGGCTTGGCGAACTCAGCGTGCCGGTACGCGTGCGCCTCACCATCGCGCTCGTGCTCAGCGCGCTCATGGTGCCGCTGCATCGCGGCGCCTACAATGTCGATCTTGCCTTGCTCGGCCCCGTCCTGCTGGCGCTCGCGCAGGAGATGGCGATCGGCGGGTTTCTCGGAATGACCGCGCGGTTGACCATTTCCGCGCTGCAGGTTGCGGGCTCGGTCATCGCGCAGCAGCTTGGTCTTGGATTCGTGACCGCGGTCGATCCGACGCAGGGGCAGCAGGGATTGATCGTCGGCAATTTCCTCACCCTTCTTGGCATCACGCTCATATTCGCCACTGACCTGCATCATCTCGTATTCGCCGCGCTCAATGACAGCTATGCGCTGTTCAAGCCCGGCGAGTTGCCCTCGCTTGGCGACATGGCGGCGCAGACGACGCGCACGATCGCCGGCGCCTTTCGCATCGGGGTGCAATTGTCCGGGCCGTTCCTCGTTTTCGGCCTGCTGTTCAATATCGGCCTTGGCGTTTTATCGCGCCTGATGCCGCAGATGCAGGTCTTTTTTGTCGGGCTGCCGCTGTCGATCCTCGTCGGCTTCCTGCTGCTCTTGTTCGTGGTCGGGGCGATGATGGTGACGTTCCTGGCTTATACCGAAGGCGTGCTGCGCGCGCTGGCGCCGGGCAGCTAGAGCGTTTCCTGTCTCGGTGGAATCTGCAGGTGCTTTATTTTCATTGTTTTGTCGCATTTTCCACGGCGAACCGGTTCCCCCGTTTCGGCGTCATGCTCTAGCGGAAGGCGGCCATGGCCGACGAAACCGACAGTTCCGAACGCACGGAAGACCCGACGCAGAAGAAGCTCGACGACGCGCTCAAGCGCGGCGACGTGGCCAAGAGCCAAGAGGTCAATACTTGGTTCATCATCTCGGCCGCGACCCTCGCGCTTTTGGCGTTTTCCGGCACGCTGGGCCGCGACCTGACGGCGAGCATGCGCGGCCTGATCGCCAACGCTCACGGATTTTCCGTCGACGGCGGCGCGCTGCCGCGGCTTGCCGCCCGGGTCGGCGCCGAAACCGTCGCCGCGATCGCGTTGCCCTTCCTGCTGCTGATGCTGGCGGCGCTCGCGGGAAACGTCATTCAGCATCGCCTGGTGTGGTCGGGCGAGGGGCTAAAGCCGAAACTGTCGAAGATCTCGCCGGCCGCCGGCCTCAAGCGGCTATTTTCCAAGCAGGCCCTGGCCAATTTCATCAAGGGGCTGGTCAAGCTCGCCGTCATTGGGACCGTGCTGTGCTTGCTGCTGTGGCCGAGCCGGTTCCGCCTGGAGGGCCTCGCGGTCAGCGATCCGGTCTTCGTGCTGCCGCTCGCCAAGGGTCTGACCCTCGACATGCTTGCCGCCGTCGTCGCCATCATGGCGCTGGTGGCGGCGGCCGACTACCTGTTCCAGTACCGGCAATGGTTCGAGCGGCAGAAAATGTCGCCGCGCGAACTCAAGGACGAATTCAAGGAAACCGACGGCGATCCGAAGATCAAGGCGCGCATCCGCCAGTTGCGCCAGGCCCGCATGCGCAAGCGCATGATGGCCGCGGTCCCCAATGCCACGGTGGTGGTGACCAACCCGACGCATTTTGCCGTCGCGCTGCGCTACGAGCGCGGCATGAATGCGCCGCTCTGCGTGGCCAAGGGTCAGGATGCGATCGCCCTGAAGATCCGCGAAGTCGCCAACAGGCACGGCGTGCCCATTGTCGAGAACCCGCCTTTGGCGCGAACCCTACACGCGGCGGTCAAGGTCGACGGCGAAATCCCGCCCGAGCATTACCGTGCGGTGGCGGAAATCATCGGTTATGTCATGCGCCTCAATCGCGCCGCGGCACGGTGAGGTAAATTGGTATAAACAGGGCGATTCGCCGTGTCAGCGATGGGTCGTCGGGCGCCGATGATCGAGGTCCGAGCGGCCGTGTCGAAACGCGGATTTGGATGCGTGCGCGTTGCGTGTCGTCGTGACATAGGCCGCTGATCAACGAGGCAGTCCGCAATGTCCAGTGAGGACACAGGCGCGCGCGACCCCGCATTCGCCGTTGAACGCGGCGAGCGGCGCGGCAGCATCGTACTGGTCGTCCTCGTCGCGGCGGCGCTGATCGCCGCCGCGATCGGTTTCGTGCTGCTCGGCCGCAGCCGGGCCGAGCCCTATATTCTCGTGCTGCTCGCGGTTCTCGGCATGGTCGGCGCCTTTGCGCTTTTCGCGGCGGCGGCGGGCCTGGTACGGCTAGCCGGGCCGGCCAGCGACAATTCGCTTGCGAGGCGAGTCGTCGACGGTGGATTCGACGGTATCGTGGTGACCGATCCGGGCGGCCGCGTGCTTTATGCCAACGCGACCTACCTCGCGCTTGTCGATGCCGCCGACGAGCACGACGTGCGCCCCATCGAGCGCGTCTTCATCGGCGATCCGGACGTGTCGGAGGCCATCTACCGGCTGCTCAAGGCGGCGCGCGAGGGGCGCAGGCTGCAGGAAGAGGTGCGCGTGCCCGGCCTGCGCGGCGCGCAGGCGCGCTGGCTGCGGCTGCGCGTGCGCCCGCTTGGCGCCAGCGGCCGCGACGCGCGATCGACGACATGGACGGTGGCCGACGTCACACGTGAACGCGAGCGCCAGGAGAACCTGTTCCAGGAGCTGCAATACGCGGTCGATTACCTCGACCATGCGCCTGCCGGCTTCTTTTCGGTCGACCAGGGCGGAAACGTCATCTACCTCAACGCGACGCTCGCCGAGTGGCTGGGCCATGATCTCGCGGAAGTGGGCTCGGGTGGCCTCAAGCTGTCCGATATCGTGTCCGGTCACGGCGCGGCGTTGATTCTGTCCTTCGCGGGCGCCCCGGGGGCGGTCAAGACCGATACGTTCGACCTCGACCTGAAGATGCGCGGCGGCAAGACGTTGCCGGTGCGGCTCAATCACAAGGTCGCGTTCGCCGCGGATGGGTCCCCGGGCGCGTCGCGCACCCTTGTCCTCAATCGCGGCCAGGAGAGCGGCGCCGATCCGCAGCGCACCGCCGAGGTGCGCTTCATGCGCTTCTTCCACAACACGCCGATGGCGATCGCGACCGTTGACAAGGCCGGCCGCATCGGTCGCACCAACGCACTTTTCGCGCGCCTGTTCGCGGCCGGATTCAGGGCAGAATCCGGCGCGAAGGACAGTCGGTCCATCTTGGCCTTCGTTGCCGAGCGCGACCGTGCCGCGTTCGAGCAGGCAATCGCGCGCGCGGCGCGCGGGGAGGGCGACGTGGCGCCGGTCGATGCGCAGCTGGCGGGCGCCGGCGAGCGCTTCGCGCGCTTCTACGTCGCCACCGTCAACGAGCATGAACGCGATCTCGAGGCGGCGATCGTCTACGCGCTTGACACGACCGAGCAGCGCGCGCTGCAAAACCAGGTCAACCAGGCGCAGAAAATGGATTCGGTCGGCCAGCTCGCCGGCGGCATCGCGCACGACTTCAACAACGTGCTCTCCGCCATCATGATGGCGACCGACTTCCTGCTCAACGCGCACAAGCCGACCGATCCGTCCTTTCAGGACATCATGCAGATCAAGCAGAACACCAACCGCGCGGCCAGCCTGGTGCGGCAATTGCTGGCGTTTTCGCGCCGCCAGACGCTGCGGCCCGAGGTGCTTGACCTTGGCGAGTCGCTGTCGGATCTCACCATGCTGCTGCGTCGGTTGATCGGCGAGAAAGTGGCGCTTGATCTCGTGCATGGCCGCGACCTGTGGCCGGTGAAAGCGGACGTTTCGCAATTCGAGCAGGTGATCGTCAACCTCGCGGTCAACGCGCGCGATGCCATGGTGGATGGCGGACGATTGACCGTCAGAACGGCGAACATTACGGCGGCCGAAGGCGTGCGCTTGGCCAACAAGGGCATGCCGGCGGCCGACTACGTGCTGATCGAAGTTTCCGATACCGGTTTGGGAATCGCGCCGGAAATCATCGACAAGATTTTCGAACCCTTCTTCTCGACCAAGGAGGTTGGCAAGGGAACCGGGCTTGGGCTTTCGACCGTTTACGGGATCGTCAAGCAGACGGGCGGTTTCATTTATGTCAATTCGGAACCTGGCCGCGGTTCGAATTTTCGTATCTTTCTGCCGCGCCACGATCCCGGCGTTGCGGAAGCGGCGGCGCCCGCCGCCGTGTTGGGGCCGTCAATCGCCGGCATCGAGCGCGCGCAATCCGCCCAAACGTCTCCCCCGGCGCCCGCGCCAGCCTCCGCCGACCATACCGGGGAGGGAACCATCCTGTTGGTCGAGGATGAAGAGGGGCTGCGCGGGCTTAACGCGCGCGGACTGATGTCGCGAGGGTATACGGTGCTTGAGGCCGGCAATGGCGTGGAGGCGCTCGAAGTGCTGGAGGCACACGACGGCACCGTCGATCTCGTGGTCTCCGACGTCGTGATGCCGGAAATGGACGGTCCAACCCTGCTCAAGGAGCTGCGCCAGCGGTGGCCGGGCATCAGGATCATATTTGTATCTGGCTATGCCGAGGATGCCTTTGAGAAAAACCTTCCCGAGGGGCGCCAGTTCGCGTTCCTCGCCAAGCCCTTCACCCTCAAGCAGCTTGTCGGTGCGATCAAGGAAACGATGGCCGGCGGCGCGGCGTGAGCGACGGCGATCAAACCGATGCGCCGGCGCGAATTTATCAGCTGGCGAGCATGGCTAAATCCAGAATACCGGCGCATATTGCGTCGCATGGATACCACCAACGCCTACCTCAATTTTGCGCTTTGGGCCCTCGGCCTTATCTGCGTCGTCGGTATCACCGTCGCGCTTCTGGTTTCCCGGTAAATCAATGATCGCGCGCGTTGGCGTACACGCCGGCGACAGACGGTTCTTCGCGGCCAATGCCGTCGGGCGAATATGCCCGGAAACGATGCAATTGGCACGCGCCGGTCGCGCAGGGCGACGGCGCACCGATGTGCGCAGGCGTTGCCTGGACGACGCGCTTGCCGATCGTGGGATTTTGCCGCTTGGATTGAAGTGGCGTCAATATCCGCCGTGCCGGGCACGCATATGGCGGTTCTTGACCGGGTCGTAGCCGCGCGGAAAGCGGCACATGAACCCGACATAGTCGCCGTACCCGCGACGCACGCTGGTGATGACCGCGACCTTGTTCCAATGCGCGCAATGGGCGGCCGCGATGTCACGGTAGCTATGGGCAATGCTTGGGGACCACGCAATGATGCCGCCAATGTCATTGCCGCGCGCGCCTGTCCACCACGCCTGCGCCGGCAGGCAGGAAGTTCCGAGCGCCAGGATGGCGATGGCAACGGATGCAACTCGCATGGTTTGTCTCCGGATCAGCGCCGCGCTAGAGCGCTTTCCGTTTCAATCGAATCGGAAAACGCTCCATTTTCATTGACATTGTCGCATTTTCTGCGGCGAACCGGTTCCCACGTTGCCGGAAAATGCTCTAGAGCCTGATCGCTTCAGATTGAATCGTGCGACGGCTCCAACCCTTGTTCGCGCATGATCCCGAAAAGTGGGAACCGCTTTTCGGGATCATGCTCCAATACCAACATTGACCACCCAGCGGCGTGGTTGGCAAGGGTCCGCGTCGTCGATTAAAAGATTAGCGCATCGGCGCTTGTGCGCCAACCAAGACCAGCAAGAGGCGAAGTGCGTGTGGAACGTCCGCAACTGCGGCGGCGGCCGGAAGCTCGCGCCGCGCGGAGCCCGTTTGCACCTCGATCGGTAGACCCACCCGCGTTCGCCGTCCACGTGAAATCGCGGCATAAATTTCGCAAATGGTTTGCGGCAACATGCGCGCGCCGGTCAGCCGTGCGCGTTGAGCGTCTTGCCGCCGGCGCGCACGGGCTTGGCGCTGATCAAAACGAAGGCGATGACGCAGGGTGTGCTGGCGTTATTGATCCAATTGTGGATTGTGCCGCGTTGCACGAGCACGTCGCCGGCGCGCAGGTGGACGATCTCGCCGTCGAGGTCCATGTCAATTTCGCCCGACATCACTACCGCATAGTCGATCGAATCCGTGCGATGGTTGCGCGGCGTGACGCCTGGCCCGAACGCCACGACCCGGAATACCGTGCCGTTGGCCAATGTCGTGCCGATCTTGTCGCCGGAAGGGTCGCGCTCGCCGTCATTGTCGACGGGGTATCCTTGCGTCGACCAGATCACGCTCGCATTGGCGCCGGGACGACTGGCGGTCATGTTGGTGACGGTTTCGTCGATCTTGACTCTTGCGTTACCCTCGTTGTCGTGACTGGTAACGACGCGACGAATGTTCAGGCTCATGGTGTTTCCCGTCTTTTGCTTGAATTGCGGCTGGTCCGCCAACGGCTCGCCATTGGAAACGAGAATAATACGACACACCGTGCCGGTTGCGCGAGAAAGGTTGAATTTCCACATCGGCGCGGCAGCGACCGTGCTCGACGCCGAGGGTGGCCGGCGGCGCCGGCGTCGTGACGGTCGAATCAGGCCTCGCCTATCGCCGCAAACCGTCGCGGCCGCGATAAGGGTGGCGGTAGCGTGGCGCATCGGCGTCCGATAGAGCCCCCAATGCAGACGGCACCGCGATTTTGCAATATATTGCGATTGGGCGGGCCAGCTGGCGAACGCTCGGCTGACCGGTCGCGGCATGCCAATGCCACGCAACTGTCAGCGGGCTTGCCCGGCGCGCCGATTTGCCGTGCCGCGAACGCCTCATGCCGGCCGGGCGGCGATCGGTCGCCCCTGCATGACGGGATAATTCGCCGATGACGCTGCAACAGACGCTGGCTTTCGCGATCATTGGCGTCACGATGCTGCTGTTCGTGTGGGGGCGCTACCGTTACGATCTCGTTGCAATGCTGTCCCTGCTGGTGGCGGTCGCGCTTGGCGTCGTGCCGTATGACAAGGCCTTTTCCGGGTTTGCCGACGATATCGTGATCATCGTCGCCGCCGCGCTGTTGGTCAGCGCCGCCGTTGCGCGCTCGGGCGTTATCGAGGACGCGGCCGCGCGCATCGGCCCCCACCTGACGACCACGACATTGCAGGTCGTGGCCCTGACCGGGGCTGTCGCCGTGCTCTCCGCCTTCGTCAAGAACATCGGCGCGCTTGCCATGCTGATGCCCGTGGCCATTCAATTGGCGCGCAAGAGCGAGAGCCGGCCGAGCGATTTGTTGATGCCGATGGCCTTTGGCGCCCTGCTTGGCGGCGTCATGACGCTGATCGGCACGTCGCCGAACATCATCGTCGCGCGCCTGCGCGCCGACATGTCGGGTACGCCGTTCCACATGTTCGATTTCATGCCGGTCGGCGCCGTCCTTGCCGCGCTTGGGCTCGTGTTCCTCGCGTTCGGCTGGCGGCTGCTGCCGCGCGATCGCAAGGGCACGGTGTCGATGGACGCGGCGTTCAATCTCGAGGGTTACACCACCGAGGCGCGCGTCACCGAGGATTCCACCATCGCCGGCAAAACGGTCGGCGAGGTCGAGGAAATGGTCGATGACGCGGTGGAAATCATCATGCTCTGGCGCGGCTATGGGCGCCGCTACGCTCCCGCGGACTCCACCAAGCTGCGCGTCGGTGACATCGTGCTCATCGAGGGCGAGCCGGAAAGCCTTGAGCGCCTGGTCAGCAAGGCCAAGCTGCTGCTCGTTCGCGACGACACCGACATGGGCGAGCAGAGCTCGACCGACGAAATCGGCGTGACCGAGGCGGTGGTCGGCGAAGGTTCGCTGCTGGTCGGCGCGACCGCGTCGCAGGTGCGGCTTTACGAGCGCTTCGGCGTCAACCTGCTTGCGGTGAGCCGCAGCGGCAAGCGGTTTACCGACCGCATGCGCAGCGTACGCCTCAAGGCCGGCGACGTCATCGTGCTTCGCGGGCGCACGGCGACGATACCGGAGACGCTCTCCGATTTGCGGTGCCTGCCGCTCGCCGAGCGCGCCCACCGACTGGGACGCGGCGGCCGCAGTCTGCTGCCGATCGCGGTGCTGGCGCTGGCCATGGGGCTTGTGGCGAGCAATGTCGTGCCGGTCGCCATCGCGTTTTTTGGCGCGGCGGTGCTGCTATTGCTGATTGGCGCGCTGCCCCTGCGCGATGCCTATGAAACCATCGAGTGGCCCATCCTCATCCTGCTGGCCTGCCTCATTCCGGTCTCCGACGCCTTGCGTACGACCGGCGCGACCGACCTGGTCGCCGGACTTCTCTCAACTGCCGCCGCCGCCGCGCCGCCGCTGGTGATGCTGGCGCTGATGATGATGACGGCGATGGCGGTGACGCCGTTCCTCAACAACGCCGCGACGGTGCTGGTGATGGGCCCGATCGCGGCGAGCTTCGCGCGCACGCTTGGCCTGTCGCCCGATCCCTTCCTCATGGCGGTGGCGGTCGGCGCGGCGTGCGATTTTCTCACGCCCATCGGCCACCAATGCAACACGCTGGTCATGGGCCCCGGCGGCTACCGCTTCGGCGATTACGCGCGGCTGGGATTGCCGCTGACCATCCTCGTCATCGTCGTTGGCGTGCCGTTGATCGCGTTGGTGTGGCCGATCAGGCCGCAATGACGGCTTTGCTCACCAGCCGATGCGCTGCTCGAGAATGATGCGGTCCACGTTGAGCCCCATCCACTCGTCGAACAGGTTCCACTTGCCGTATTTCGGCCGCAGGTCGTCCTTCACCGAGGCGGTGATCGTGTCAAAGGCAAAGGGGTTGCCCGCCTTCTTGGTTCCCTCGGAAACCGCAACGGTCAAATCGATGAGGTATTGGCGCTGCTCGGCAACTGCCGACTTGGGCGCCACCGGCGGACCGTGCCCCGGAATGACGCGGTCGAAATCGAGCTGATCGATCTTGGCCAACGCCTTGATCCAGTCCTGGGGAAAGAAATCCGGCATGTTGCGAAACGCGACGCGCTGCGGCGTGACCACGTCGATCGTATGCAGGATGCGCTCCTTGGGCAGCCGCATCACGATCATCCCTGAACCATGGCTGGGACCGATAGAGATGAGTTCGAGCGTCGTGCCGCCAAGCGTCACCACGTGCGTGTCGCCGGTGAACGTCTCGTCGGCGGGAACAACGATCGGGCTTGGCCGCGTCGCCTTCGCCGCCAGCGCGTGCTGGATGATCTTGGCGCCCTGGTCCTTGAACACCTTGGCGCCGGCAATGTGATCCCAGTGGTTGTGACTGTAGATCACGAGCTTGACGGGCTGGTCGGTGATCTTCTTGATTTCGGCCAGCATGTTCCGCGCTGCGGCGGGGTTGATCGGATCGGTGACGATCACGCCGTCATTGGTCACCACGATCATGTTGCGGTGCAGGAAAAAGCGAAAGCTGTAAACATTGTCAAACATTGTCGGCGATCTTGGTCATGTCGAATTGCGCACCCGTTGGCGCCTGCGCCAGCGCCGGCAGGCTCGCCGCCGCCCACGCCATCGCGACGGCGACAACACCAGCCACGAACCTTCCACCATGATATTTCGTCATCGCGCATTTCCTCCCTGCGATATCTTTTTTTGCAATGCGCCCGCACGCGCGGCGGTACCCATTCCCCCCGCACGCGTTGCGATCGCCGCCACGCGATGCGCGCGTGGCGCGCCGAGCGCCCGATCAACGGCATTCTCCGGGCGAGGCATGCGTCCAGTCCAGAACCGTATCGCCGCGGCCGATCACGTTTCAGCGATGACGCGCAGGCGAGCGGGCTGCCGCGCGCGCTTTCATCGCGCGCTTGCGGCCGGCCTGCTTGGCGTCGTGCGCGGCCATATTTGCATACATGCGCCGCAGCGCCGTCTTGACCCGCGCCAGGTCAGCGGCCGGCACGCCGGCGCCGACCAGAACCTCGTAGCTGCGTGCGCGTGGAATGAGTCGATCGAGCAGCGCTCGCCCTTTCGCCTTGATCCCGACCATGACTTCGCGGTTGCTGGTCTTGGAGCGTATACGCGCCACGAGCCCCAGCCGCACGAGGCGCGAGATCAGCCGCGAGAGCGTCGACACATCGATACTGGTCAGCCTGGCCAAATCGATCTGGCGTTGCGCGCCGTTGCTGTCGAGCACGACGAGCACGCGCCACATGGCAATGCTCAGCCGTTGCGCCGCCAGCGCATCGGCGGTGAATGCCTCCGCGATCGCGGTGCCGACGCGATGAATGAGGTAGGGCAGGTACCGTTCGAGATCGAGGTGGGATTTGTCGTTCACGGGCGCGGCCACAATGCTGGTAGATTGCTGCTTTAGGTGATCTTGCCAGCCGCTGTCAAAAGTGCCGCGGCGTGCCGGGACTGGAGCGTCTTAAGTTGCATTTACAACAATTGCATATGCATTTATCATGATTCTGGCAAGCCGCGCATGGCGGCACCTGCGGTTGTCGCCGCGACCACTCGGCGCAGGGAGGAAGGATCCATGGATTTCGGTTATTTCACGCTCAGTGATAATCATTACGACAACAACCCGCGCACGCCCAACCAGTTCGTCTCCGACATTGTCGCGCAAGCTATCTACGCCGACGAGATCGGCATGCATTCCGCTTGGATCGGCGAGCATCATTTCAACTCGCTCGGCGTGCTCTCCTGCCCCGACCTGGTGCTCGCCTATATCGCCGCGCGCACCAGGCGCATCAAGCTCGCTCCCGCCGTCACCGTCCTGCCGCTGCACAACCCCATCCGCGTCGCCGAGCAATGGGCGACGCTCGATCTCATCAGCGGCGGCCGCGTTGTATGGGCGGCCGGGCGCGGCTACGATCGGCGCGAATACGCGCCGTTCCACGTCTCCTTCGACGACAACCAGGGCATCTTCGAGGAGGGAATGGAAATCGTGCGCAAGCTGTGGGAGGCGGACGGGCGCATCAGCCACCACGGCAAGCATTATTCCTTCGACGACGTGCGCATCACGCCGAAACCGATCCAGCGGCCGATCCCGACCTATATCGGCTCCTTCTCCAAGCCCTCGATCGAGCTTGCCGCGCGGCTTGGCTGCGGGTTGCTCGTCGCCCCCTTCGCCGCCGCCATGAGCTATGGCGGGCTCAAGCAGGTCGCCGACCTTTATCACGAGACTTGCGCCAAGCATGGGCAAACGCCCGGCAAGCTTATGTGCAGCTATTTCACCCACCTTGCCGATACCAAGGCGCAAGAAGACGCCCAACGCGCCCGGCAGGTCCGTTACTACAAGGAATGTGTTATTCCTGCGCTGCCCGGCGACCCCAAGACCGCCCCGCCGAGCTATCGCTATTTCGTCGACATGGTCGAGCGGCTAAACAAGGTCAGGCCCGAGGACCTGACCGAGAATTCAGTGCTGATCGGCACGCCCGCGCGCATAACCGAGACGCTGAAAAAAGTCGAAGCGGCGGGCTTTTCCGAGGTGATCCTCTACTTCAACGTGGGTCTTAAGCCGCATGCGCAGGTCAAAGACGAGATGGCACGCTTCATGGCCGACGTGGCGCCGAATTTCGACGGCGAACACAAGCGCAAGGCCGCTTGACGTTTGCCCGTTCGCGCATGATCCCGAAAAATGTGAAACGATTTTCGGATAAATTCATGCGCAAAGGAAGGGCCGAAGCCATTGCACGATTGAGCCTGAAGCAAACTCGCTCCCGGCGGCCTGGCGCAGTATCGTGGACTAGTTCATCAATCCGCCGAATGGTGGTGCATCGCCACATGACCGCATGAGAGGAAGCCGTCGACCATGAGCCGGCAGCAGAACACCGACCGTATCCAGACGACGCATATCGGCAGCTTGCCGCGCCCGCACGATTTACTCACGATGATGCAGGCGAAGTTCGCCGGCCAACCATTTGACCATGCGGCATACGATTCCACCCTCGCGCGCGCCGTCGCCGATTGCGTGCGCCGGCAGGTCGATTGCGGCGTCGACATCGTCACCGACGGCGAGTTCTCCAAGCCCGGATTTTTCAGCTACATCCGCGAACGCCTCGATGGATTTGAATCGCGCCCGCAGCAGAAAATGCGGGTGTTCCAAAAGGAGGTTGCCGCGTTCCCCGAATATTATGCGGAATATTTCAAGCAGGCGATGATGGGCGGCGCAATCGTGCCGATGGTTCCGGTCGTATGCACCAAGCCGGTGCGCTACCGCGGCGAGAAGGCGCTGCAAACGGATATCGCTAACCTCAAGGCAGCGGCGCGCGGCGCCGGCATTCCCGACGAGCGCCTGTTCCTGCCGGCGACCGCGCCGTCGGGCGTGGGCATCAACGAATTTTACCGGACCGAGGAGGAGTATTTCCACGCGCTGGCGGCGGAAATGGCCAAGGAATACCGCGCCATTGTCGCCGCAGGCCTCATGCTGCAGATCGACGACCCCTTCCTGCCGGACATATTTGTCGAGCCCGACCTCGATCCGGGACAGATGCGCCGGCGCGCGGAAATCTACGTCGAGGCGAGCAACGCCGCCCTCAAGGGTATTCCCGCGCAGATGGTGCGCTTTCACATCTGCTATGGGATCAACGAAGGCCCGCGCCTGCACGAGGCGGCGCTGTCCGACGTCATCGCCTTCGTGTTCAAGGTCAATGCCGGTTCCTATAGTTTCGAATGCGCCAACCCGCGCCACGAGCACGAGTACCACCTGTTCGAAACCGTCAAGCTGCCGGAAGGAAAGGTTCTTTGCCCCGGCGTCGTCACGCATGCGAGCAATATCGTCGAGCATCCCGAACTGATCGCGGAGCGCATCATGCGCTTCGCACACCTGGTCGGGCGCGAGAACGTCATGGCCGGTGCCGATTGCGGCTTCTCCTCGCAGGCGCTCTTTCGCACCGAGGTGCATCCGACCGTGGTGTGGGAAAAATTCAAGGCGTTGCGCGAGGGCGCCGAAATCGCCACGCGCCGGCTATGGCGCTAGAGCCTTTCCGGCTTTGATTGCGTCAAAGCGGGAAACGCTCTAGGCGTGCGCGAGCTGCATTTGCGCGAGCGCCGCGCGTCCGAGCACGCCATAGGGATTGGACATCGTCTCCAAGAGCTCGAAATGATTGTAGCCTTCGCCCACGATGAGTTGCGCCTCCAGGCCGGCGGCTTGCAGCGCGGCGTGAAAATCGCGCGTCTGGCGGATGAATTCCGGCGTCTCCGTCGTTCCGTGCGCGAGCAGGAGCGGCGTGTGTATTGAACCAATATGCCGCTGCGCGGAAAGTTGTTCCTCGATGGCGTCGGTAAGGCGCACATAGGTCGAGCGCTTGGATAGGCGCACCGGCTTGAGGTCATACATGCCGCTGACGAGAAATGCGCCGCGCAGGGCGTCCGTCGGTAACCCCTCCTGTTGCAATCCCCCAGCCAGTACGCAGCCGGCGAGATGCGCGCCGGAGGAATGGCCGCTGAGATAGACGCGCGCGGGGTCGCCGCCGAAGCGCGCGGCGTTGCGCAGGACGAAGGCGACGGCGCGCCGCACCTGCTCGTAGAGCGGCATGAGGTCGCCGCCGGTGGCGTCGACATTGGTGAAATCGGGAATGACGTAATGCGCGCCGGCGCGCACGAAGGCTTCCGCCTGCAATGCGTAATCCGCGGCCTTGTTGCCGCGCCAGGCGCCGCCATGGATGAACACGTGCACCGGTGCGTTGGCGGCGCCGGTTCGGAAGACGTCAAGCTGCTCGATCTCGCTTTGGCCATAGGCGAGGCGCTGCGGCGCGCCGATGACGGCGCGCACGCGATCGCTCATCCAGGCGCGGCGGCGCATGACGATATCGCGGTTGGGGGCGTATTTGGGCTGATCGTAGGCGTCGTCGAGCGCCTGCTGGTCCATGTCGCGCCAGACCAGCGGACCCACCGGGCGGGAGGCAGCCTGCGCCATGGTCATATTGTTCCCGTGCGCGACGCCGCGCCGGTCGGCGCGACCGCCGCGGGCCGTCGCAGCGCATTCCTAGACAACAGTCGCCGCGGAGAATTCATGCGGATCGGGACGATGACCATGCCGGACACTCTAGTTTGCGCGCGCCGTTCGCGTCAACGGATGAGGATAATAGCGAATACGAGGACGGCGACCTGCAGCGTGAATACGCTGACATTGGTATCGAGCGCAACTGCCCGCCCGCCGATGTTCAGCGTCGCCAGCGGCGCAACGCCATTGACGTCTGCGACGCCGCCGCCATAGCGCGGCATCAGGAACAGTGTGAGGTAGAACGATGCATAGATCGCGACGGCGAGCGCGGCGGCAAGCCACAGACGTTGCGGCGCACTCGCGCCGCCGACCCAGATCAGGCCGAGCGCGAGGATGCCGACGCCGAGATAGCTCGTCACCTGCCATACAACGTGAAAGCGCGCGTGCGGCGTCCAAAGCGGGTTGGTCGCGTGCGTCCGGTTGAAATCAGCGATCGCGGGACCGAGGCTGTAGCCGAGCGTATTGAGCGTGAGCAGGACGCGGGCGAGAAGATTGTCGGTGGCAAGTTCCATCGGGACGCTCCGGCGCAAGAAATTGTCTCAGCGTAGCAAACCTGTTTCCCCTGGCGCGGCTTGCGGGCGCGCTTGTCAGAAGACGCCCGGCGCCCGGCCGCTCTCGCATCCGCGGCCCTGCGGCACTTCACCCGAGATTGAGCTCCTTGAAGAAGTCGTTGCCCTTGTCGTCGATGACGATGAAGGCCGGGAAATCCTCGACCTCGATCCTCCAGATCGCTTCCATGCCAAGCTCGGGATATTCGAGCGTCTCCACCTTCTTGATGCAATGCTCGGCGAGGTTCGCCGCCGCCCCGCCAATCGAGGCGAGGTAGAAGCCGCCGTGCTTCTTGCACGCCTCGCGCACCGCGGCCGATCGGTTGCCCTTGGCGACCGAGATCAGCGAGCCGCCGGCGGCCTGGAAGTTATCGACAAAGGAATCCATCCGTCCCGCCGTCGTCGGCCCAAACGCGCCGGAGGCGTAACCCGCCGGCGTTTTCGCCGGCCCCGCGTAATAGATCGGGTGGTTCTTGAAATAATCGGGAAGGCCCTGTCCACGTTCGAGCCGCTCGCGCAGCTTAGCGTGCGCGGCGTCGCGGGCGACCACCATGGTGCCGGTGAGCGCCAGCCGCGTCTTGATCGGATAGCGCGAGAGCTGCGCGCGGATTTCCTGCATCGGCCGACGCAGATCCACCTTCACCACTTCGCCGCCGAGCGTGGCGGTATCGATGTCGGGAAGGTATTTCGCCGGGTTGCGCTCGAGTTCCTCAAGAAACACGCCCTCGCGCGTGATTTTGCCCAGCGCCTGGCGGTCAGCGGCGCATGATACGCCGAGCCCGATCGGCAGCGACGCGCCGTGGCGCGGCAGCCTGATCACGCGCACGTCGTGGCAGAAATACTTGCCGCCGAACTGCGCGCCGACGCCAAGCGACTGCGTCATGCGCTGGACTTCCGCTTCCATGTCGAGATCGCGAAAGGCGTGGCCGTCGGGCGAGCCCTGCTTCGGCAGGCCGTCATAATAGCGGCAGGAGGCGAGCTTGACCGTTTTCATGGTCAGTTCCGCCGAGGTGCCGCCGATCACGATCGCCAGATGATAGGGCGGGCAGGCCGCGGTGCCGAGCGTGAGCACCTTTTCCTTGAGGAACGCCAGCATGCGCTCGCGCGTGAGAATGGAAGGCGTCGCCTGGAACAGGAACGACTTGTTGGCCGAGCCGCCGCCCTTGGCGATGAACAGGAACTTGTAGGCAGACTCGGCATCGCCGCGGCCCTCGGCATAAATCTCGACTTGCGCGGGCATGTTGTTGCGTGTGTTCTGCTCCTCGAACATGGAGAGCGGCGCGACCTGCGAATAGCGCAGATTGCGTCGCAGATAGGAATCGCGCGCGCCTTGCGCCAGCGCCGCCTCGTCGTCGCCGTCGGTGAAGACGAGCGTCCCCTTCTTGCCCATGATGATGGCGGTGCCGGTGTCCTGGCACATGGGCAGAACGCCACCAGCGGCGATATTGGCGTTCTTGAGGAAATCATAGGCAACGAAGCGGTCGTTGTCGGAGGCTTCCTTGTCGTCGAGGATGGCGCGCAGTTGGCCGAGATGGCTCGGCCGCAGGTAATGGTTGATGTCGTTATAGGCCTCCTCGCCGAGCCCGCGCAGCGCCTCACGGTCGACGACGAGCACGTCGCGGCCGAGCGCCTTGTCCACGCGCACGCCCTCGCCGGTGAGCTTGCGGTAGGAGGTCTCGTCCTTGCCCAGCGGGAACAAGGGCGTGTGCGCGTAGGGCGGGACGGGCGCAGGCGCGGGGGAGCTCATGGGCGTACCGACGCGAATTTCCATTGTGCGGGACCCATAGTCTACTACGCGCGGCCGCACGATTTGCAACCACCCAACATTCGCGAACACATATTTCTCAAGCGCGACAACGCCTTCGATGCCGATACGCGGCGCACGATCGCGACCATTATCCGTGATGCGACGGGCTGCGGGTCGAGGCCGGCATCGATTCGGCGACACGGTCTTGGCGCGTGCGCGGCCTTGAAAGCAATGCCGCGACCCGCGTTGCGCCTGCGCCGACGCGATGGCGGTCCACTGCCCGGTGGCGGCAAAAACATTCCGAATTGGGCGCAATAATCCCGGCGCGCCGCGTAATTTTCGCTGTTGCTCAGGGGTTGTCGGAAAACTTCTCCTCAAGAATACATTGAGGCGGGGGGATATTGCGATGTCCAAAGGTCGAAGTCGGATGCGTGCCGCCGGAGTCGCGTTGCTTGTCGCCGGCTTGCTGCAAATCGCGATTGCCTCGAATCGGGCGCGGTTCGCGGAGCAATTCTGGAGGCTGGGACTAAACTTCGGGACCGAATTGCGAAATTGACCGAAAACCGCCGCCGCGCGTTCGCGGGGGCCGCTCCGCCCGGCCATATGACGATGCGGCGCCGGCCCCTTCGCGCCCGGCGCCAAGCGCTTGACGCTACGCCATCACCGGCTGAAAGCTGCTGAAGAAATCCGGCGCCTTGGCGTCGGCCTCGCGCAATAGAATATCGATATTGCCGAGGTGATAGGAGCGGTGCGAATAGATGCCCCACAGGAAGCCCATGATTGTCCATTGGCGGCCCGACCATTCGATTTTCTTTTCCAGCTGCGCATCGCCGTAGCTCGCAAATTTCTGCATGTTGGCGGCATGCAACTTCATCGCATCGGCGACAAAGTCCCTGCTCTCCATGAGCTGCTTGGTCAACGCCGCGCCTTCTTCGCGCGCCGGCTTGATGGATGCGCCGTCTTCGCAGTCCTTGAGCATGCGCGCCCAGCCGCATTCGCCGACGATGATATGCACATACACGCTCTTGATCGTGATGGTGCTGATGCGGTCGCCAAATTTCATGTTTTCGTTGTCGAAGGGGACCCAGTCGAGGGTTTTCGCCGGCAGCCCCGCCATCCAGGAATTATTGGCGATAACGAGGGCGTCAAACAGCTTGAGGAAACGACCGAGTTCCTGCGACATGTCTTCGACTTTCCTATTTTCTGGCTCGCGCCAAGCGAGGCCGTGTTGCATATTTTTTCAATACCACGGCCGCCTGCCACGGACGCGAACGCGCCATTAGCGCAATGGCAAGCCCGCGGCCTTGATCACCTTGCCCCAGCGCTCGCGTTCGGTGGCGATCCAGGATTTGGCCTCTTCTTCGTCGGCGACATAGGGCTCCATGGACAGCCGGTGCAAAGTCTCCCGCAATTGCGGCGAGTTCGCGATGGCGCGCAGGTGGCCGCCGACATAGGCACGAATCTCATCCGGCACATTTGCCTGGGTAAACATCATGGTCGTGAACTGCGCCGCGAAATTCGCGATACCGGCTTCCTTTGCCGTGGGAACGTCGGGGAATGCGCTGACGCGCGTATCGGAGGAAACCGCGATGGCGCGCAGCACGCCGGATTTCACGTGTGGAACCAGCGCGCCGCTGGTGACAAAACCTGCCTCGACGACGCCGCTGATCAGGTCTTGCACCGCCGGCGCCGCACCGCGATAGGGCACGTGCGTGCCCTTCACGTCGCTGACCGACTGAAGGTAGATGAATGCCAGATGTCCTGGAGTTCCAATGCCACCGGAGGCGAAATTCAGCGGCCTGGTCTTGCTGAATTCGACCAACTCCGGCCACGACTTTGCCGGCACGTTGCGGGCGTTGACCGCGAGCAAGAGCACGACGCGGCCTATTCCCGTCACCGGAACAATATCCTTGGTCGCGTCAAATCCCTGCTTCTCGAAAATGTGCGGATTCGAGGTGAACACCGAATCGACGGTGAACAGCCAGGTGAGGCCGTTGGGCTCGGCGCTTGCGACTGCCGCCGCGCCGATATTGCCGCCGGCGCCGGTCTTATTCTCGATGAGCACGGTGCGGTCGATGCGCTTGCTCAATTGCTGGCCGATGGCACGCGCGATCACGTCGGCGGGTCCACCGGCCGTTAGCGGCACCACGATCGTAAAATTGCCCTTTGGCAGCGGATCGGATTGCGCGAGCGCGGGACTTCCCACGGCGGCAATCAGAAATATCAAGCAGAGAACGTCGCGAAATATTGCTCGAGCGGATGACATGCGTTTGCAACCTCGCAAAGGCGCCCTTCTTTCACAACGTCAATTATGAAACTTCCCATCAGGATACGTATAGCTCGCGCCAGCATGGCAGAAGTCATGCGCAAAACGAATGCCGGTTTGGCGGCGAAGAATATGACAAAACCGGGAATGGCCGCGCGCGCTTTTGTCCCTCTGGAATCGAATGCCGGCCGGCGGGCTCGCGGGACTGGCACGCGGCATCGGCGAGCGTGCGATCGGGCCGCGCCGAGGTCGCTAAACGCGCGGTCGCGCGAGCGGGCGCGGAAAGTTGGCAATGGCATTCTCGCCGCTAACGCGACACCAGGGAACTAACTCGCCGCCGCGTCGCTCCATATTTTCGCCCACGGCGCCTCGCTGTGGCGGCGGATTTCCGCCCTCTGCTCGTGGGCTAATTCCCACGGCAT
>JACQAE010000107.1 GCA_016195095.1 Pseudomonadota bacterium | reverse complement strand
GGTCGCTGCTGTTCGATGTGTACATCCTCATGCGCACGCCATTCGCTTTGCTTAAAGCGGAAAACGCATATTGAGCGCGCACGCTGTTGACCGCGGATGGATTTCCAATCCGCCGGGTACGCGTACTGCTGAACGGGTGAGATTGGCTTGCCTGTGGATTGTTGCGTTTTCGGGCGGCTTCGTCCTCGTCGAACCTTCGCCATATGAATTCGCGATATTGGTGTCCATCCTGGTATTCGCGATTTCCGGGATGCGCATACACGCCCTGCATGCCCCGCTGATGTGCCTCCTCATCCTCTACAATGTTGGGTTCGCCATCGCCGTCGTGCCGGTCATCGGATTACCGAATACCGCCATCTGGACCGCCGTCTCGTGCTTTCTTGCTGGAACGTCGTTGTTCTTCGCGTTGGTGCTTGGTGAAAATACCGCGCAGCGACTGCACCGCATCCTTGCCGGATATATTGCCGCGACGATCGTCGTGTCGGCGATCGGCATCCTCGCCTATTTCCGGTTGCTCCCCGATGCGGAGGCGTTCCTGTTCGCCAGCCGGGTCAAGGCAACTTTCAAGGATCCGAACGTCTTCGGCCCGTTCCTCTTGTCGCGCTCTTGCTGTCGTTTTCGCGCGGTGCCTGGGGTCATTTCGCGGCATCCGCGGCGCTGATGATCGGGTTGATGTTTGTTTCCAGCCACTCCAATCGCGAACGCGTGCGGTTGTTCTCGCTGGCATTGGTCGGCGTCATCGCCCTCGCGGCGCTGATTGTCGTCGTGCTGTCGATCGACCAGGTGAGCGTTCTTTTTCGCGAGCGCGCAAGCCTGGTGCAGAACTACGACTCCGGTCACCTGGGACGGTTTGGCCGGCATCTTCTTGGCTTCCTCATGATCTTTGACCATCCGATCGGAATCGGGCCGCTGCAATTTTCAAAATTCTTCCCTGAGGATCCGCATAATTCGTTTCTCGATGCCTTCATGGCCGGCGGCTGGATCGGCGGTTTGAGCTACGCGGCACTGGTTCTCATCACCGTCGCGATCGGATTTCGTGGCGTATTCGACCGCACGCCTTGGCAGCATGCCTATATCGCGATTTACGCCACTTTCATTGGACTGGTCGGCGAGAGCTACATCATCGACACAAACCATTGGCGACACTACTTCTTGCTCATGGGTCTCATTTGGGGGCTGATGGCGGCGCGCCACCTGGCGGCAACGAGACGCGCCGTGGCATTGCCGTTTGCGCGCCCGCCTGGCGGTGGCGGGTAGCGCCTCTTGCGCCGCCGGGCGATGCATCGTAGACGAGACACCAGTTGATGCGGCGGAGCGTAGCGCAGCCCGGTTAGCGCGCCAGTCTGGGGGACTGGGGGTCCCGAGTTCAAATCTCGGCGCTCCGACCACGACTTGCCGCTGCGGCCATTCGGGCAATGGCACAAGTTGCGAATCGCGGCGCCAGGTTAGCCAACCGCCTTGCCGGCACATACATATGACAACCTGCGGACTTCATTGTGCCCGCGCGGCGGTGGATCACCGCACCGCATCTTGGCGCCGGAATTCGAAAGCGAATTTGGCTTCTCCCAGACCTTTGACACATAATCGGGCGCGTCATGGATTGGACGTTCGCAATCCGAACCTGGTGGGTTGTAATTTTCGAAACGGGATTCTGCTTTTCTCGCGATGCGCGTTAATCTCCCGCAGCAATGCGCGGGAGAGGCCGGATGGCACACACGCTTGACCGCAGCTATGACGGAATCATCATTGGGGCCGGCCATCACGGCCTCATCCTCGGTTCCTATCTCGCGCGCGCGGGCCTCAATATCCTGCTGGTCGATCGCCGGCTCACCTATGGCGGCGGGCTCTCGACCGTCGAAGCGACGCGGCCGGGCTTCTATCACAACTTGCACTCGATCAATCACTTCCACATCACGCAGGCGCCCTGGTTCAAGGACCTAGGCCTCGCGGACCGCGTTTCCTACATCACCCCACGCTACGAATTCGCGCAGGCGCATCGCGACGGCAGCGCGCTGGTTCTCGGTCGCGACCTCGAGGAGACTATCGCCAATATCGCCCGGTTTTCTGCGCGTGACGCCGCCACGTTCCGCGCCTGGAACCGCAAGGCGGAGGCGATGACGGCGAAAGTCTTGTTGCCCGAGCGATATGCGGAGCCGCTGCCGCAGGCGGAACGGACGGCGCTGCTTGAACGCACGGAAATGGGATGCGAGTTTCTCGCAATCACCCGCCGTCAGCCGCTCGACGTTGTCAATGAGCTGCTCACGCACGAGCACGTCAAGCTCTTGTTCCTATTCAAGGTCTCGCTGTTTGGCACATGGCTCACCGACACATTGTCGCGATCAAGCCCCATGGGCTCCGTCATTCGCGCCTTTGACCTCGAAAGCGGCTACCAAATTTGCCAGGGAGGCTCGTTCAACCTGGCACGCGGCCTGATGCAGTGCTTCATCGCGGCGGGGGGCACGTACCAGCCGCAAGTCGCCATCGACCGCATCATCATCGAGAACAAACGCGCGGTTGGGGTGGAGCTTTCCGGTGGCCGAAGCGTGCGCGCGCGCCAATTTATCGCCAGCACGATTGACGTGCATCAGACGTTTGAAACGCTGGTCGGCCGCACTCAGTTGCCCGCACGCTCCGCAGCCAAGCTCGACGAATTCAAATACACCGCATGGTCGCTGTTCGGCCTGCATCTGGCCTTGCACGAAAGCCCGCGTTTCGCCGCCGAGGCTTTCGACCCCAATATCAACCATGCGCTAAAATGGAGCATCGGCGCGGACAGCATGGATGACCTGTTCGCGGCTTTTGCGGACGTCCAGGCCGGCCGCGTTCCAAAGATCGTGCAATTCGGCGCCGGGCCGTTGAGCCTGCTCGATCCGACTCAAGCGCCGCAAGGCAAGCACACGAGCTACGCCTGGCACGTCATGCCGCTCGATCCCGCTATCGGCGCCCGTGATTACGAAACCTTCAAGCAGGAATTCGCCGACCGGATTTTGGAAACCTGGGCGCGCTATTGCCCCAACATGACGCGAGACAACATTATCGCGACGCATGTGCATACCGGACGCGAATATGTGCGGGAGCTGCCCAACATGCGCGGCGGAGATATCTTCATGGGCGCGTTCAATGCCGAACAGGTCATGTATAATCATTTCGGCTATCGCTCGCCCATTGCCAATCTCTATATGGCCGGGTCCGCCTGCCACCCTGGCGGCGCGATATCGGGCGGCGCCGGCTATATCGCCGCCGGATTGATCGCGAACGATCTTGAGATTGAACCCTGGTGGACGCCATGCAGCGCGCGCCGCGCGCTCGAGACATTCGCGGATGACGCGCACCGTCACGGGTGAGCGGCACCGCACCGGATCCGGCGAAGGAGCAGGTTGAGGAATTGCGCGCGGCACGATTGCCACGGCGATTTCCAAAGCCTTCAGCGGCGAAAATAGATACCGGTTCGCTGTCGGCATCGGCCCCGTATCGACGAATTGGAGATCGTTCCCGGCAGCGCCTATCGCGCCATCGCCGTGCCGGCGCGATTCCATCCGCGCGCGCGACCGCCAAACATCTCGTAGCCGCCCGCCGTGACCGCGACGGTATCCTCAAGCTTGATAAAGCCGCGCGTGGGATGATGCAGCGTCGTTTCAACGGAAACGACCATACCGGCCTCGAGCGGCCGCCTTGCGTCGTCATCGCCATAGGGGACGGGACCGCGCGCCGTCAGGCGCGGTGCCTCGTGGCTGATCAGGCCCATGCCATGCGCCAGGAAATGCAGATGATTGTGGTACCGCGACCGCGAAAGTTCCCGCTCGCCTGCCGCCTGGATATCGCCGCCCATGATTCCAGCCCGCATCGGCTTGAATGCGGCTTGCTGGATCGTATCGATTTGCGCCAGCAGGTCGGCAAGCTCGGCGTCGGGCTCGCCAAGGATGGCCATGCGGCACAGGTCACCGATATAGCCGTGATAATTCCCGCCGGAATCGAGCGATAGCACGTCGCCTGGCTGCCAGGCTTGCTCGGAGGGCGCGCGGTTGAGGTCCTTCCCCATCGTTATCAGGCAGTATTCGAACGTCAGCCCGCGATTGGTCTCCTCACGGCGCAGTGCCTCGACCAATTCGCGTTTCGTCACGCCCTCGCCATGCCGCGCGATAATGGCCGTCATCGAATCGACGACCTTGTCGGAGGCGATGCGCAGCATATCGAGTTCGGCCGCGCTCTTGCGCGCGCGTAGCCGCTCTAGCACCATCAGCGCGTCGGCGATCTCGGCCTCGGCGAATGCGGCGCGCAGCGCGCCTCCCGCATCCATCGGCAGGAACGCCATCTCGACGCCAATGCGCCCAACACGGCGGCCGAGGCGCTTGAGATAGTCGACGGCGGCGCGCATGGCATCGACCGACCCGTCGGAAGACGTCTGCGCCTGCCGTGTCCAGAACGGACTAACGTCACGCTGATGCTTTTCGAGGCGGTGCCCAATGTATGTGGCCTTCTCGGCGGCCCCCTTCGGATAGACGAATACCGGCAAATAGCGGCTGACCCCCATGGCGTCCATGTAGTCGAAAAACAGCGACCGATGCCCGCCGAGCAAATACTGAACGTTGTGCTTTGACGTCGCCAGGATGACATCGAGGCCAGCCCCATCCATCAGCGCGTCAAGCCGGCCCGCGTCGAATGGTACCGCCAATGCGCAAGGCGTGGCGGCGTTGGTTTGCATGGGTCTTACTCCCGTTGTGACGGCGCCGATAATAATCGCGGAAATTCAGGACCGGTAGCTCGGATCGACCCGGTCAAGAATGCGCAGGTAGGCCGACCAATCGGCCGCCCCGCGTCCGCTGTCGTGCCGGTTATATTGCTCAACCGTCTTGGCGCACACGGGCGGAGGAATTTCAACCATTTCAGCGCCGGTTGACTGCATCATGATCTGAATTTCAGCGGCCTCTAGCAAATGGCGCATCATCACGAACGCCTCGCGCGCCGTCTTGCCTACCGTCAGCACCCCGTGGTTTTGCAGGATCAGGGCGCGATGATCGCCGAGGTCGGCAAGGATACGTTCGCGCTCGCTAAAATCCTCCGTGATCCCCTCATAGGCGTGGTAACCAAGGCAACCGTAGAAGCGCACAGCTTCCTGCGACAGCATGCGCAATCCTCCACGCAGCCCCGCGATCGCCATGCCAATACGCGTGTGCACGTGCACCGCGCAGTTCACGTCCGCGCGTCCACGCAGCACGCCGCTATGCAGGGTAAAGCCTGGACGATTGACACCCGCACGCTCATCGAGATCCTCGTCCATGCTTACCTTGACGAGGTTGGAGGCGGTGACTTCGGTCCATAAAAGTTCGTGGCGTTTCATCAGCAATTTGCGCGCCTCGCCGGGTACGCGCATCGAGCAATGATTATAGATTACGTCGTCCCAGCCATATCGGGCCACCAGGCGGTAGACCGCGGCGAGATCGGTGCGCGCCTGCCATTCTTGCGCGTTCATGCCGGCCGGAAGGGCGGCCGCGGCCTTCGTCTGTAGGTTCACGACACCACCTCCCTGTTCCTGACGGCCGCCATGGGTCGAATGGCGTCGCTGGATCGCTGATGATCGTGCCGTCAGGTGGCCGCGTCAACGCCGCGGCACCGCCAATCGACACCAACCGCGGTTTCAAGTTCCGGCTCGCCTGCCATGTAATGCTCGCCGGCGACGCCAACTCGCCCGCGCGAATTGTCACGGCGGTCCACAGCAAGGCGAATATCGAATGGCCGGGCAGGACGCTAAAGCTTGACCCATCCCGCGGGCGCAAGCTTGCCCGGATGAACGACGCCGCATTTCTTGCAGACGCGCGCCTTCTCGTCCTTGTAGAACGCCTCGTAAAGCGGCGGCAGGTCTTTCACCAGGCTCTTGACCGCGACCTCGACGCGGTGAACGAGCGCTTGGCAGCCAAAGCAATACCATTCAAATCCGTCGTGCTGACCGGGCGCCCGCTTTGGTTCGACAACAGGGCCGACTGAACCCGCCTGCGGACGCTGCGGGGAATGGCGCACATGCGCCGGCAAAAGAAACACGTCGCCGGCGCGGATTACGACATCGTAGAAACGGCCGCGATCGACGATCTTGAGAACCATGTCGCCCTTGAGTTGATAGAAAAACTCCTCCACCGGGTCGTCATGATAGTCGGTGCGCGCGTTGGGGCCTCCGACGACTTGCACCGTCATATCGGCGTCCTCGAAGACGCGCTGATTGCCGACCGGCGGCTTGAGCAAATGCTGATGCGCATCGATCCATTTTTGAAAATTGAACGCCTGGAGTTGACCGTCAGCCATGGCGCTTCTCCCCGCTTGCTCAGGCGGCAGTGGCAGCCGCGGCGCCGCCCAGTCCGCATGATTCGAACGCCTGCCTGACCGCCGCCGATTCCATCGACGTCAGCGCGAGCATGGGCGCGCGCACCGCGCCGCCCACCTGGCCCAGCAGGTCCTGCCAGAGCTTCGAATGCGCGTGAATCTTCTCCGGCGGCCGCGAGCGCCGGAACGCCTGGCGCACTGGATCGAGACTGTCACGTATCGCGCGCGCGCGCGCCGTCTCGCCGCGCAAAGCAAGATCGGTGTAGTTGCGCATGCGACGGTCGCTTGCCGTCTGGAACAGGTAGGGCGGCGACGAGCACAGATAGAGCTGCCAGCCGAGTTCGACAATATTGTCGAACCACTCGTCCTCCGACGCCGTGCTGACGATCATGCGGTCGCCCGCAAGCCTTGAGAGCTTGGAATACATCGCCCGCTCGACGCTGTACTTGATCGCCACGACGTTCGGTAACTCGGCGATGCGCGCGCACAATTCCGGGCTCATGAGATAGCCGCTGTCCGGGTGGCTCCACAGCGCGATGCCGATATCGACCTTCTCGCTGATGGCGCGATAATACGCATACAGCGTCTCGTCCTGCCGGCGGAGGAAATGCAAAACCGGCGCGTGCACGACGACGTAATGCGCGCCGATTGCCTGCGCGTGTTTTGCAAGCTCGATCACCACGTCCATGTTCTGATCCGAACACGACATGATCGTGCCGGCGTGGTTGCCGATCTCGGCGACGGCGATCTCAAAGGTACGCTTGCGCTCGGCGACCGACATCGAAAAAAATTCGCCCTGCTTGCCGCAGACGAAGACGCCATCGATTCCCAACGCGTCGACCCAGTGGCGCAGGTTGGCGCGAAATCCATCCTCGTCAATCGCACCATCGCGCCCAAACGGGGTGAGCGCCGCCGCCCAAATGCCCTTCATGTTGGCGCGGGCATAGGCCTTTGCATCGGCCCTGCGGTAATGCATCGATCCCTCTCCATTCGCTTGCAAGCGGCATAATGCAACAAATTCGCCGGCGATGCACGCGCGCGAGCCGCTGGCAAGCCGCATGGCCGACATGCCGCGAGCCGATCAGCTCCACAACTCCCGGCTCGCGATACGCGCTCCCTCGACCAGCGCCTCAAGCTTGGCCCACATGATCGAGGGGTGCACCCGGCGATGAAACGGGCCCTGGGCAAAGCCGCAATCAGTGCCGGCAATCACGTTCTCGCGCCCAACGAGCCGCGCCAGCCGCATGATGCGTTGCGCCACCAGCTCGGGATGCTCGACGACATTGGTGGCATGGCTGATGACGCCGGGGACAAGAATCCTGCCCGCCGGCAGCGTTACGTCCCGCCAAACCTCCCATTCATGTTCGTGGCGCGGGTTGGCCATTTCGATGACATAGGCGCCGGCGTTCACCTTGAGAACGAGGTCGACGATGTCGTTGATCGGCACGTCGGACGTGTGCGGGCCGGGCCAGCTCCCCCAGCACACATGATAGCGGACCATTTCAGGAGGAATGCCTTCAATGGCATGATTGAGAATGTCGGCATGCATGCCAACCCATTTGCGATAGTCGGCCATGCTTGCCGGCGGCACCATGCGATCGTAACTCACAGCCGCGCGCGCGTCGTCGAGCTGAACGATAAAGCCGGCATCGACAATCGCCCGATATTCCGTCCGCATGGAAGCGGCGATCGCCGCGACGCATTCGTCGTCGGAGCGGTAGAATTCGTTCTTGCGGTCTGGAACGACGCTGGCCGGGGCGGCGACCGGCAGGAATGCGTCACTTGCCGGCGCGGCAGCCAGCGCCGACCTGAAATTGTCGATATCGCGCTGCAATTCAGCCTGGCCGGTATAGCTGATCGGCCCAACGCAGACGCTATCCGTCGTCGTGGCCACGCCTTCGCGGGCATCAAGCTCGGTATAGAATTCTGCGAAACGGGCGCGGTCGACGCCGC
>JACQAE010000106.1 GCA_016195095.1 Pseudomonadota bacterium | reverse complement strand
GGCGAGCAGAACCGCCGCCGCCGCCGTGCCGGGCAGGTTGCCAAGCCCGCCTATGATCACCGCCATGAAGCAGAACGGCAGGATATCGACGCCGCCGCGGAACTCGACCGTCGTGATCGGCGCCGCCACCACGCCGCCGAAAGCGGCGAGGGCAAAGCCGATGGCAAACGTGAGCACGTAGACGCGCTCGGCGGGAATGCCCATGGCGATGGCGGTGTCGCGGTCGTGGCGCACCGCGCGCATCCAAGTTCCCAGCTTGGTGCGGTGGAGAAAGAGGAAGAACGCGACCAGCGCCAGCACGGCGACGGCGGCCGCGAACAGCCGATAGACCTCGTAGTCGATGCCGAACAGCGGAACGGTTGAATGAATCGGCGCCAGGATGCGGCGCGGCGTCGGCCCAAACGTGATGCGCACGCTCTCCTGCAGGATCAGCGAGAGGCCGAACGTCGCGACAATCGACAGCGCCGCAACGTTGCGAATGGGTTGGATGACGATCCGCTGGATCAACGCTCCCAAGACAAGCCCGATTAGCGGTACAATCAGGAACGCAAGCCAGAAACTGCCCGTCGTCTGTAGCGTCGCCCAGGCGAGCACGGTGCCCACCATGAAGAAATCGCCATGCGCGAGGTTGATGATATCGAGCAGCCCAAAGATGATGGCGAGCCCGAGCGCGATCAGCGCGATGATCAGTCCCCAGATCAGGCCATTCATCGCGAGCAGCAGAAGCTTTTCCATGGAAATCCAATTGATCCAGCGATCATTTCGGGCAAGCCTCGACCGAAGACGCACCAGAGTCAATGCACCAGCGGTCCGCCGCGATGACAAGGGCTTATTGTCGTGATCGCGCAAATTTGCAAAGGCCCGTGCATGTAAACGGGCGCGCCAATGAGCGCGCAATACGCGCGCGGTGACATGTGCCCGCCAGTTTGCAACCGGCGCGGACGCTCGCCGCTCAGCGGCCCGCTGTCAGCCGCCGCGCGTCCACAACATGGCGGTTGATTTGCAGCTCACGCGCGCTCATCCCGAGTGCAAGCCCGACAAGCTGCGGCAGATGCAGCACCGGCATGTCGAGCTTTTCGCCCATGTCCTTCTCGATCTCGCGCTGGAAGCCGTCGAGCACGGTGTGGCAGAGGGGGCACGGCGTGACCATGGTCTGCGCGCCGGCCGTTTTCGCGGCCTTGATGTGCTGCCCGGTCAGCTTGAGCGCGATGCGCTCGTCATGCGCGGCGGTATGAAAGCCGCAGCATTCCGTGCGGCCGCCATAGTCGATCGGCCGGCAGCCGAGAATGTCAGCGAGCTTTTCGATCGCCAGATTGTTGCGCGAGTCAACGAAACCATAGCGTTGCGGCGGCCGCGTGATGTGGCATCCGTAGAACGCGGCGACGGTCATGCCGCGCAGGGGCTTGACCACAAGCTGTCGCAGGCGCTCCTCGCCGATATTCTCAAACAGCACCCAGAGGAAATGGCTGATGCGGGTCGCACCGCTATAGTGCAAATCCTCCTCGGCGAGCCGCGTGTTGACCTGCGCCGCCAAATCCGCGTCTTGGGCAAAAGCGGCATGCGCGTCGAGCAGATTGAGCGTGCAGGTGTTGCAGACGGTCATGAGCGGTAGTTCCGCCTTGTCGGCGAGGGCGAGAATGCGGACGTTGAGCGTGTAAAACGCCAGCGGATCGATCGCGCGCAACTCGCGCGCGCCCGTGCAGGTCGCCGCTTCAAGCTGGAGAAGTTCGAGGCCAAGCCGCGCCGTCACGCGATGCGTCGCCACGTTGAGTTCGGCGCAGGTGCTGCGCGCCGAACAGCCCGGATAATAGGCGAATTTCATTGCGTGCCGCCTTTGTCCCCGAGGATGCGGCCCGCCGCTGCGGTGGCAGCATTTCGCCGGCGCAGAAGCGTCGCCAACGGCTTGATCTTGCCGCGCCAAAGGAAGCGCGCAAGCCGGCGCAGGCGGCCAAGCGCGCGCAGGCCCTGCACGCGCAGCATCAGTTCACCAGGATCGACGCGCCCGCGCAAGGCAACGACCGCACGCAATGCCAGCGCATGGTGGGCCATCCGCGGCGCCAGCACTGCCGCCCTGGCCTTGAGCGGTTCGATCACGCGGCTGACAATGGGGATCGCGGCCGGGCAGGCCTCCTCGCATTTGTAGCAGGAGACGCAATTGAAAATGCCGCTCGTCGCCAGAAGCCGCGCCACCTTGCGCGCGTCGTTGCGCGGGTCGAGGGCCGTTTGCGCGAACTGCACAAGCGGCGCGGGGCCGGCGAAATCGGTCAGGTCGCCGAGGCCGACGACCGGGCAGGCGGAATAGCAAGCCATGCAGCCGATGCAGTCGAGCGCCTTGGAAGCATTGGCCATATCCATGTGCGACAGAGGTTCGGGAAAACCGGCATAGGGCGCGGCGCGCTCAAGCCACGGTTCGAACCCTTCCACCCTGCGCTCGAACGGCACGCGGTCGACCACGAGGTCGCGAATGACCGCGAGATTGCGCAGGGGCTCGATGGTCATGGCCGGCTCGACGGCCTCCCAGCAGGCGAGCACCTCGCGGCCGTTCACGCGTACCGCGCAGGTGCCGCACATCTTGGAGCCGCAATACCAACGGAAGGCGAGGTCGCTGGCACGGTTCTCCGCGATAAAGATCAGCGCGTCGAGAACGCGCATCGCCTTGCGATACGGCACGTCGAACGCCGCCCAGCTCGGCGGCCCGCCATCGAGACCGGACCGCCAGACCTTGATCGCGAGCGTGTCGCCCGGCTGCAACCGCGTATTGCGCGCGAGCAGGCCGTCGCGCCGGTCAAACTGTCCGAGGCGGCGCGCGTCGATGCCGTGATCGAGCAGCGGCATGTCGGCGGCGATGGCCGGCAGCGGCAGCGCCGCTTGCGTATCGCGGGCGCTCACCATGCCACCTCGAGATTGTCGCGCACGGTGAAGTCCGGACGAAACAGCGACAGGTCGTAAGGGCGCTGCTCGAAACGCCGGCCGTTTTGCGTGCGCAGCAGCACATTGGCGCGCAGCCAGCGCTCATTGTCCTGGTCGGGAAAATCGCGCCGCATGAACGGGCCGCGGCTTTCCTGGCGCTCGAGCGAGGAGTGAACGATCAATTCGCAGCTATCGATCATGTTGACGACGTCGATGGCATCGAGCCATTCGTAGTTGCACGCGCGTGCGGTTCGCCGCACGCCCATGCGCGCCACGAGATCGCGGCGGATCCGCGCCAGTTCCTCGAGCGCGGCGCCGAGGCTTGCGGCATCCTTCTCGACGCCGACCTTGTCCCACATGAGCGCGCGTACCGCCTCCTTGACGCGCGCCGGAGCCACGGCGTCGGGAGCGCTTGCGCGCAATCGCTCAAGCCGGCTCTCCTCCGCCGCGATGTCGCCGGCGGCGACATCGACGTCGTCGCGCAGCGGCAGGTCGCTGGCGACGCCCTCGGCGACAACCTTGCCGTCATAGGTCGCGAGCCCGATCAATCCGTTACTGTGCCCGGCGAGGCCGCCGGCGACGTAGAGCCCGGGAACCGACGCGCGCATGGTGCGGGTATCGACGTCGATGCCGCCCTGGCGGTAATGCGCGGTGACGGCGGTTTCGACCAGTCCCTCGGGAAAGCGCAGGCCGAGCTGGCGATAGATTTTTCCATAGCTCGTATAGGCATCGACCTCGCGCGCGTCGCAATGGTCGAAGCCGGCGAAATAGTCGCCGTCGTAGCGCGCGGCGCCGGCGCGCACCTGCTTGGCCAGCGCCTTGAGCTGGACGGTATAGGGGCCGTAGGCGAGCGGGTCGTCCTGCTGCTGATTGAAAAACTCCTCGCCCCGCGAATTGACCATGCGCGCCGACTTGTCCGAGCCCAACATCGGATTAGGATAGACCTGCATGCGCTGCCAGCTCGGCGGATCGGCGATGTCGTTGGTGTGCCACCACTGCATTTCAAGGTTGACCATGGCGGCGCCGACGCGCCACGCCATCGCGATGCCATCGGCGGACATCTCGCGCGTCCCGGTCGAGCGCGCGTGCAGGCGGTCGGAATAGCCGGTTGCGAGAATGACCGCGCGCGCGCCCACGACGACATATTCGCCGGTCATGGTTTGGAGGGCGAACACCCCGCCGACCGACCCGTCGGCGCGTCGCAGCAGCGCCGTGACGGCGGTTTCCTCGAGGCGCGCGATGCCGGCGCGGATGACCTGCTTGCGGCGCAGGTCCATGAACGGGATCCCGGAATTTCCCTGCACGTTGGCGGCGACGCTGCGGATCCTGCCAGGGCTCATGACCATCTCGCCGGCGTCGTCGCGGCGCAGATAAAGTCCCGCCTCCTCTAGCTCAGGATAATACACCGCCTCGATGAACTGGCCGCAACGGCGCGCCCATTGCTGATCGATGAGAAACTGGTTGTGGTACTTGATGAGAAACTCGGCGGTGTCGCGCGCCTGCTCGTCGCTATTGCCAAGGCCGCGCCCGGACACAACCAGGTTGCCGGCGAAGATCGAGGCGCCGCTCTTGCCGACAAGCCCCTTGCACACGATGATGGCGTCGATGCCCATGCGTTGCAGGCTGAGCGCGGCGTAGCATCCGGCCGCGCCGCCGCCGACAATCACCACGTCGGTTTTGAGCACCTTCACCTTGGACCTCGACCTGTCAGCTCACGGCGAAGGCGATCAGCGCCCCGACCGCGAACAAGAGCCCCATGATTTTGCGCGCCGTGAGTGGCTCGCCCAGGATAACAACGCCGGCCGCCGCCGTCACGATGAAGCCCAATTGTGCGACCGGCACATAGACGCTGACTTCCCCGGTCACCAGGCTTTGCAGCAAGGCAAGGAAGCCAAGCAGTAGGAGCACGGCGGTGATGGCGGGATAGGTCCATTGATACTGGGTGAAGCGAAACCTGCGGTCGCGTGCATAGACCACGAGCGGTGCCAGCGTATTGACGGCGGTGGCCTGCGCGACAAGCAGGGTCTCGACATTTGCACCCGCGCGCAGGCCGTATTTGTGGCACAGATTGGCGGCGGCGACCGCGAAAGTCGCGAGCACGACTTGCGCGAGCGTCTTGCGGTCCAAGCGGCGCGCCGACGCGCCCTGCCCATTGGCCAGGAGTAGCCATACTGCCGCCAGCGCGCAGGCAAGCCCGGCGGCCTTGATCAACGTGAGACGTTCGCCGAGGAGCGCGATCGCGGCGAAGGCGGTGATGACGAAATTGAGCCGGAACACCGGCGCGATCACGCTGACCGCCCCAGAACGCAGGCTCGCGGCAAAATTGTAGAAGCCGACGAACATGAACGCACCCGCAAGGAGGCCCCACAGTGCCGGCGCCGCCAGGATCAGCCGTCCCGTCGCCAGCGCGTAGAGGACAATGAGCGGGCCAAAATAAAGCGATTGGGTGAAGATGAAATGATGCGCCGGCGCGCCCGCCGCGGCGGCGCGCTTGTAATAGAAATCCGCAAAACCAAAACACGCCATGGCGGCGAGCGCGAACATCATTGCCGTCTGCAACGCCGCTCCTCCTGTCGCTCGCGGCTATCATTACGGTCTCAGGTGCAGGTAATCAAACGATAATTATGCACGATGGCGTTGCGGAAATTCGCCTCATGCGCGCCGCCGCGCGAGCGCTCGCGTGGTGGCCGCGTCCTGCGGGCAATTGCCCATCGTGATCGCTTGCCATTCGATCCCAGTGCGGCCGCGCGCGGGCGAGCAAGCGATCCGCGCCTCGCGCCGCTTGCGGCACCATGCGACATGACGCATGCTGGTCGCAATATCGCCGGCAAACGGCGTCAGCGACCATTTTTTTTCGTTTTCCAGGGAGGGGAGCCATGCGTATTACCAAAGCGCCTACCGTCTGCGCGATCGCCGTCCTGCTTGCGTCCTCGGGCGCGTTCGCACAGCACAAAGAGATCAACCTGACCGTCGCCGCTGGACAACCGACGCGGGCGATGAAGCCGCTCGCCTTGGTCAGCGAATTTTTCATTCCAGAGGTGGAGAAGCGCATCAAGGCGGCGGGCCTCGATATCAAGATCAACTGGAAAGAGGCCTATGCCGGCTCTTTGCTCAAGCCGACCTTCGTGCTCAAGGGCGTGCAGGACGGCATCGCCGATATCGGGTTCGAGCCGACCATTTTCCATCCCGACAAGCTGCCGCTTGAGCAGATTTCCTTCTCGACGCCATTCGTCACCAGCGACGTGGTGCTGGTTGGCAAGACGATCGACAAGATGCACGCGACGTTTCCGGAATTCGCCGCGCAATACGACAAGTTTGGCGTCATCCGTCTCGCCGGATCGAGCTATGATTCCTACGAACTGTTCTCCACCTTTGAAGTGCGCAAGCTCGCGGACATGCAGGGCAAGAAGATCGGCACCGCCGGCGCCGCCCTGCAGTGGATCCGCGGAACCGGGGCGACGCCGGTGCAGAGTAACATGACGCTCTATTACAACAGCGCCAAGACCGGCGTGATCGATGGTTTCATCATCTTTCCGTCGTCCATTCCCGGCATGAAATTTCCCGAGGCGGCGCCGCACGTGACCAAGGTCGGCTTCGGCGCGCAATACGCGGCGGCGCTGATCATCAACAAGGGCGTCTACAATTCATTGCCGCCCGGCCTGCAGAAGATCCTGCGCGAAGCCGGCCAGGCGTGGACCGCCGCGGCCGACAAGGTGCAGTTCGACCTCGGCAATTCCGGGTTTGACTCGGTGCCGAAATTCACCGGCGCGACAAATTTCGTGCTGCCGCGCGCGGAGCAGGTCAAGTGGGCCAACGCCATGCCCAATATCGCCAGCGAATGGGCGCAGCGTCTCGACAAGGAAGGTCTGCCCGGAACCAAGATTCTGGCCGCCTATATGAGCGAGATGCGCAAGGCCGGCGCGAAGCCCTTGCGCGACTGGGACGCCAAGTGACGATCGTCGCGCGCTAGCGCGGCCCGCCCGTGGCGCCCGACGAGCCAACGCCGCGGCGGGCGGCGCCGGCGCCCGGTGCGGGCAGCCGTGCCGGCGTCTATTTCGGCATGGTCACGCAGGCG
>JACQAE010000105.1 GCA_016195095.1 Pseudomonadota bacterium | reverse complement strand
GGCGTTTTCCGGTTGGCACCCGATACATCATCGAAGGCGAGCCGGTAGCGGGCGGAACCCGTATCAACGCTTCCTACCTCCTGTTCCCCAATGGCAAGCGAATCGATCTATCCAAGGAAACCGGACGCGTGGTCACCTGCTCTTGTGTCGTGGAAAAGCCGCGCAACCGGCAGCGGCTCGGTGGTGAAATGCGCCCCTTTCGTCTAAACAAGCCGGCACCGACGATTGCCAGTAAGCAGCTGCCTCGACGCGCCGCTTCCGCCCGCCGCGCGCGTAATTGACGCGGCTATTCCGGCACCTGCTGCAACGCAAGCGCTTGCCCACACGTCAGGGACCGAGCATTGCGGATAACGCGGTAAATCAATGCGGTTGAACGCCTGCCGCTAGTCTGAGCGGGAGATCGCTCCACGCTCGGCCGTGCCTCGATAATGGCCCGGCGCCGGTCAAAAGTTGTCAACCGCAATACGCCTTATGTCGTTGCGCCAAAATCGCGCAATGAGCACGATGGACGCCGCGCCCATGAACGCGAAGGCGACCGCGGTCGCCGAAAATCCAATCCGCTCGACGAGCGCGCCAGCACCCATGAGGCCCAGCGGAAGCCCGTAAATTGCAAGCATGCGCACGCCCATAACACGGCCGCGCAAGCGTTCGCCGGAATGGCGCAGCAACAGCACCATCAGGCTAATGAGGCACAGGCTTTGCGCGAATCCGGCAATGAGCATGCAGACGATACCGCCTGTCAGACTCTGCACGAAGGCAAATACCAGCAAGATCGCGTACCAGCCGACTGCACTTAGGACCGCAAGGCGGGGCAGGCGCGGACCGATACCGGCTCGGCTAAGCAGGATCGAGCCAAATAAGCTGCCGAGCGCGAAGCTCGCCACGAGGTAACCCAGCCCGGTCTGATCGATGCCATAAATTCCCTTGGCGACATACGGCAATAGCCCGTGCGAAAACGGAAACGCTGTCAGATTCACAAGGAAAGCCAGCCACATGGCGGCCAAAAGACTGGGCGTCGCGCGGATGTGGCGCAGGCCATCGCCGAGGTCGCGCCACGGCGACGGTGGCCGCACGCCGGCGAGCGCCCCCTGGTGCGCGCGCACCCCCCCTTGCCGTGGCATGACCGCAAGCGTCAATGCGGCACCGAGAACGTAAAAGGCGGTGATAACAAGATAGGCCGGCCCCATCCCAAGCGCCGCAAACAAACCGGCGCCTGCCAGCGCCCCGACGATGCGCGCGATATCCCACGTCATGCGCGAAATGCTGGCGGCGCCCATCAACTGCTCGGTGGGCAAGAGTTCCGCGATCAGTGCACTTCGCACGCCAAGGTCGGAGGGTCGCACGACCCCCGACACCGCCGCGACGATGAAAACGGCAAACGGCGTCAGGAGACCCATGAAGGCCAGCGCCATGAGCATCGTCGCACTGGAGGCATAGATGACGCGCATCGCAAACAGCAAATTGCGGTGCCCGATACGATCGCTGGCGACACCGAGAGCGGGCGCGACGAGCGTGCCGACGTATTGCAGCGCGCCAAATAACGTGAGCAGGAACACCGAATTCGTTTCGACGAGCACGTACCAGCCAAGGATGATTGTTTCCATCTCGAATGCCCACGAGACGAAAAGATCGGCCGGCCATTGGAAGCGAAAGCTGCGCACCCGAAAGGGCGCAAGCGCTGGAAAACGGGAAATGTCGGTCAATCGATCGGATCCTCGTGCGGTGGCTGTAACGCTCTCTTGGCGAACCAACGGCGAAGATAGCGAAAACTCCGCAACCACCACACTAGCGACCAGGTCATTCGGCGCGCCGCGCAAGCTCGTGGGAGGCCGGCTTACACGTTCTCTGGCCTGCGTTCGACCGGCGCGACCCATAACCCGGCGTTCCAGCCGGCGACAAGCCAATAGGTCACGCCCGCCGCAAGCCCGCTGAGCAGGACGACCTTGGGGTCGCCAAGGAACGCCGATTGGTCGGGCCGCGGATGCATGAGCGACCAACCGATCCAGATCGAGAGCACGCCATTGGCCACATGAAAGATCCACGAACGGATCGCGAAGAATTCCGACGCCAGAATGCCGACGGCGGCTGGAGAAAGCATGGTGAGCATGGATGTCGCAATTGCCAGCACCGCCATGGGTGCGAAAAAGGTGAGCGCCAGAAAATATGCATCAGGGTCGGGACTGGCGCCGGCCTGGGTCAGGAAGACATTCCATTCCGCAACCACCACGACGCAGAACCCGGCCAAAAGCGCGATCGCCATGGCGAGCGGCACGACGAAAAACCGAAAGAGGATGCGCAGAACGTCACGCATGCCGGTCGCACCTATTCCGTCATCGCCATGGCGCGCAGCGCCAAGCGCTCGCGCGCCGATAGTTTTTCGGTTTCACTCTTAAGCTGGCCACAGGCGGCAAGGATATCGCGCCCGCGCGGCGTTCGCACCGGCGATGAGTATCCGGCGTTGAACACATATTCGGAGAATTTCTCGATCTGTTCCCAGTCCGCGCATTCGTAGATCGTGCCCGGCCAGGGGTTGAACGGTATGAGATTGATCTTGGCCGGAATTCCCTTGAGCAGGCGCACCAAGGCGCGCGCGTCGGCGAGCGAATCGTTGATGCCCTTGAGCATCACGTATTCGAAGGTGATACGGCGCGAATTCGACAGGCCGGGATAATTGCGGCAGGCGTCGAGCAACACGTGAATCGGGTACTTGCGGTTAAGCGGCACCAGCGTATCGCGCAGCGCGTCGGTGACCGCGTGCAGCGACACGGCGAGCATGACGCCGATCTCCGCGCCAGCGCGCGGGATCAACGGCGCCACGCCCGACGTCGAGAGCGTGATGCGGCGGCGCGAGAGCGCAAGTCCCTCGTTATCGGAGATGATGAGCAGCGCATCGCGCACCGCGGCGAAATTGTACAGCGGCTCGCCCATGCCCATCATCACCACGTTGGTCACCAACCGTCCGGCGCGAGGATCGGGCACTTCGGGAGGCCCGCCCTGGCGTGGCCAGTCGGCAAGCCGGTCGCGGGCAAGCATGACCTGGCCGACGATTTCGCCCGCCGTAAGGTTGCGCACGAGGCGCTGGGTGCCGGTATGGCAGAATGTGCAATTGAGCGTGCAGCCGACCTGGCTCGATAGGCACAGCGTTGCCCGATCCGAATCGGGAATGTAGACGCATTCGACTTCATGAGCCCGCTCGCCGGCGATTTCGGCGGGCAACCGCAGCAGCCACTTGCGCGTCCCGTCCGCCGATACTTGCTCGGCGACGACTTCGGGCCTGGCCAGGGTGAATTGCCGCGCCAGGGCGTCGCGCAGGTCCTTCGAAACGCTGCTCATCTCGGCGAAATCGCGCGCGCCGCGCACATAGAGCCAGTGCCACAATTGGCGCACCCGCATAGCGCGCTGGCGCTCGGGCACACCCACCTCGCCCAATCGGTCCGCCAATTCACCCCGCGCCAAGCCGATGAGTGAAGGCGTCGCCGGCGCGACATAGCGCTCCAGCGGCGTTTTTTCGATTGCCGGATCGGGGCTGTGCTGTGCGGCCGCGCTCATGGTCATGACATATAGAGCGCCACGGCGGATATCGAAAGCGCTGCCGGCGGCCCGCCACGCGGGAGCCGGCTCAGTTGCACTCCTGGCCGGCGCGGTCGAGCGCCTGCGAAACACCGGACAGCGAATAGGTGTCCGTCGATTCGGTGCCGCGCGTGGACGTTCCGTGCACCACGACGTCGGAGCCACGACGCAGCGC
>JACQAE010000104.1 GCA_016195095.1 Pseudomonadota bacterium | reverse complement strand
TGCGGCGAGATCGCGCGCGCGCGCGCCATGGGGTGACTGGGCGGTGCGATGATCACCTGCGGATGATCGCCGATCAGCGCACTCTCGACGCCGATATCCTCGGGCGGGCGCCCCATCACGGCCACGTCGAGGCGGCCGCCCTTGAACGCGGCAATCGTGTCCTGGCGGTTGCCGACCACGAGTTCGATATCGATGCCGGGATGCGTGCGCGCGAAAGCCGCCAGCATTTGCGGCGCGAAATATTTCGCCGTGGACACGACGCCGACGGTGACGCGCCCGCCGGCGAGCGACTTGAGGGCGGCGAGGCCGGCGGCGCAATCGGCGAGCACCGCGTCGACGCGCTCGGCGGCCGCCAGCACCTCGCGGCCGGCCTCGGTCAAGGCGAAGCCGCGGCCGTTGCGCTCGAACAGGGGTAGTCCGGCGTTGGATTCAAGCTGGCGCATCTGCATGGTGACCGCAGGCGGCGTGACGTGACACGCCGTTGCCGCGGTCGCGAAGCTTCCGCCATGCGCGGCGGCGGTCAGCAGCCGCAATTGCCTGATCGTGACGTTGCGCAGCGTGTCGTCACGCTTGGTGCCATTGCGCTTGGTGCCATCGCGCTTGGCAACGTGGCGGTCGGCGCTGTCGCGTTTGCCGCCGTTGCGTTTGGCGGGAGCAGGTTTGGTGGTATCGCGCATCGCGGGCGACATCTGTGATTAAGAACTTCTGAATGAATATGTAACGTAATTTAAATTTACTTAATTGGCAAGCGCACTAGGGTTGTCGCGACATGGAGGCACAGGAATGGCCAGCAGTACGACCCTGACGAAGGTCCACGACGCCAAGCGCCGCTACAAGCCGGGCGTGCTGAAATACGCGCAGATGGGCTATTGGGACAGCGAGTACGAGCCCAAGGATACCGACGTCCTGGCGCTGTTTCGCATCACGCCGCAGGACGGCGTCGATCCGATCGAGGCGGCGGCCGCGGTCGCCGGGGAATCCTCGACCGCCACCTGGACCGTGGTGTGGACCGACCGCCTGACCGCCTGCGACACCTACCGCGCCAAGGCCTACAAGGTGGAGCCGGTGCCCAACCAGCCGGGGAAGTATTTCTGCTGGGCGGCTTACGCGCTCGACCTGTTCGAGGAGGGCTCGATCGCCAATCTGACCGCCTCGATCATCGGCAACGTGTTCAGCTTCAAGCCGCTGAAAGCCTGCCGGCTCGAGGACATGCGGCTGCCGGTCGCTTATGTCAAAACCTTCCGCGGGCCGCCGACCGGAATTGTCGGCGAGCGTGAGCGGCTCGACAAGTTCGGCCGGCCTTTGCTCGGCGCCACCGTCAAGCCCAAGCTCGGCCTTTCGGGCAAGAATTACGGCCGCGTCGTCTACGAGGCGCTGGCCGGCGGGCTCGACTTCACCAAGGATGACGAGAACATCAATTCGCAGCCCTTCATGCATTGGCGCGACCGCTTCCTCTACTGCATGGAGGGCGTCAATCGCGCGGTTGCCGATTCCGGCGAGGTCAAGGGGCATTATCTCAACATCACCGCCGGTACGATGGAGGAAATGGTTCGCCGCGCCGAGTTCGCCCGGGACCTTGGCTCCGTCATTGTCATGGTCGACCTCGTGATCGGCTGGACCGCGATCCAATCGATTTCGAATTGGGCGCGCGAGAACGACATGATCCTGCACATGCACCGCGCCGGGCACGGCACCTACACGCGCCAAAAAAACCACGGCATATCATTTCGCGTCATCGCCAAGTGGCTGCGTCTGGCCGGCGTCGACCACCTGCATGCCGGCACCGCCGTCGGCAAGCTCGAAGGCGACCCAATGACGGTGCAGGGCTATTACAACGTCTGCCGCGAAACCAGGAACATGGTAGACCTGCCACGCGGGATTTTCTTCGAACAGGATTGGGCCGGCATCCGTAAGGTGCTGCCGGTGGCCTCCGGCGGCATTCACGCCGGGCAGATGCATCAGCTTCTTGAGCTGTTCGGCGACGACGTCGTGCTTCAGTTCGGCGGCGGCACCATTGGCCATCCGATGGGCATTCGGGCCGGCGCCATCGCCAATCGCGTCGCGCTCGAGGCGATGGTGCTGGCGCGCAACGAAGGGCGCGATATCGGTCGCGAAGGGCCCGAAATCCTGCGCACCGCGGCGGCCTGGTGCCGGCCGCTGCACGCCGCGCTCGACACCTGGGGCGACGTCACCTTCGAATATACCTCAACCGACACGTCCGACTTCGTCCCCACCGCCGTCGCCGTCTGACGCGAAGCGGACCGTTCCGCAGGAGACCCACAATGCGCGTGACCCAAGGTACGTTTTCTTTTCTGCCCGATCTCACGGATCGGCAGATCGTGGCGCAACTGGAATACTGCCTGCAGCAGAACTGGGCGGTCAGCATCGAGTTCACCGACGATCCGCATCCGCGCAACACCTATTGGGACATGTGGGGTCCGCCGATGTTCGACCTGCGCGACGCGGCGGGCGCGATGAGCGAAATCAAGGCCTGTCGCGAGGCCAATCCCAACACCTATGTCCGCGTCAGCGCATTCGATTCGACGCGCGGATGGGAAACGGTGCGCCTGTCATTCTTCGTGCAGCGTCCCGCCGAGGAGCCTGGCTTTCGCCTCGAGCGCGTCGAAGCCGCGGGTCGCATGATCCGCTACGCCGTGCGCGCCTATAGTCTCGACCGGCCGGCTGGCCAGCGCTACCCGTCCGTCGAGCCTGCAACCGAGCCGCGGGGCCGTCGATCATGACCATTGCGAATGCCGCGACAACGCTCGGCGCGGTGGCGGGGGAGGTCGTCGACCTCAAGGCGCTGCGCGCGGAAACCGATATCGCCACGCCGATCGCGGAGCTTGATCGCGACCTCGTTGGCCTCGCCCCGGTCAAGCAGCGCCTGCGCGAGATCGCGGCTTTCCTTTTGGTGACGCGGGCGCGCGAGCAGGTCGGGCTGACTTCCGGCGCGCCGACGCTGCACATGGCGTTCACCGGCAATCCGGGCACCGGCAAGACGACGGTCGCGCTGCGCATGGCCAATATCCTCCATCGCCTGGGCTATGTGCGCCGGGGCCACCTTGTCGCGGTCACCCGCGACGATCTCGTCGGCCAATATATCGGCCACACCGCGCCAAAGACCAAGGAGGTGCTGCGGCGCGCGATGGGCGGCGTCTTGTTCATCGACGAGGCCTACTATCTGCATCGCCCGGAGAACGAGAAGGATTATGGGCAGGAGGCGATCGAAATCCTGCTGCAGGTCATGGAGAATCAACGCGAGGACCTGGTCGTCATTCTCGCCGGCTATCGCGCGCGCATGGATACCTTCTTTGCGTCGAACCCGGGTGTCCGCTCGCGTGTCGCGCATCACATTGATTTTCCCGACTATGACGACGGCGAGCTTCTCGCCATCGCCGAGACGCTTGTGGGCGACAGCCACTATCGCTTGAGCCCGGCCGCTCGCGAGGCCATGAGCGAATACATCGTGCGGCGGCGCCGGCAGCCTGGATTTGCCAACGCGCGTTCGATCCGCAATGCGCTTGATCGCGCGCGACTGCGTCACGCCATGCGGCTGTGCGAGGGGAGCGCGATCGCCGATCGCGAAATTCTGCAGACAATCGATGCCGAGGACATTAGGGCAAGTCGCGTATTTGCAAGCTGAGCCGTTCAACGGCGACGCGTTATTCGGGGGCGTCATGAATAAGAAAGTCAGTCTGGAACAATATCTTGGGTCGTGGGCGGGCACGGATGGCCGGCGCATGGCGGCGGCATCGACCGTGGCGGCGTTGGTCGCGGCATGCCGCGACATTGCCCGCATCGTGGGCGTCGGGCCGCTTGCCGGCGATCTGGCGGCGCGACGCAGCGATATCGCGGGCGGCGATTTCCAGACCGAGCTCGACGTGCGCGCCAACGACCTTCTGGCCAAGGCGCTGGAAAGCGCGCCGGTCGCGGCCATGGCGTCCGAGGAAATGGACGCGCCGCTCGCGCTCGCGCCTGGCGCGCCCATCATCGTCGCGCTCGACCCGCTTGACGGCTCATCGAATATCGACACCAACGTGTCGGTCGGCACGATCTTTTCGCTGCTCAACACGCCGCACGGCAGCGACGGCGGTGACCCGGCGGCGTTTCTGCGCGCCGGGCGCGAACAGGTGGCGGCGGGCTATGTCATTTATGGCCCGCAAACCGCGCTCGCGCTCACGCTTGGCGCCGGGACCGATATATTCACGCTTGACGCCGCTAGCCGCACGTTCTGGCAGACGGCGGCGAAAGTGCGGGTCGCGCCGCACGCGCGTGAATTCGCCATCAACGCCTCCAACTACCGCCATTGGGACCCGCCGGTACGCACATGGTTCGACGACTGCCTCGCTGGCGAGGATGGTCCGCGCGCGGTGAATTTCAACATGCGCTGGATCGCCTCGATGGTCGCGGAGGCGCATCGCATCCTGGTGCGCGGCGGCGTCTATCTTTATCCAGGCGACGCGCGCCAGGGTTACCGCAACGGACGCCTGCGCCTTCTTTACGAGGCCAACCCCATTGCGTTTCTCATGGAGCAGGCCGGTGCCGCCGCATCGACCGGCCGCGAAGCGGTGCTTGATTACATGCCGGGCTCGCTGCACGAGCGCGTGCCATTCGTCTTCGGCGCGCGCGAGGAGGTCGAGCGTCTCGAACGTTATCACCTCGCTCCGCTTCCCAAGGGCGAAGGCTCGCCGCTCTTCGCACGGCGCGGTTTGTTCGTCTGAGCGCTTCATCGCGGTCCAATGGAGTTGTTGTGTCGGTCAAGCATCCCATCATTTCGGTTACGGGCTCCTCGGGCGCCGGCACCACGTCGGTGCGCCGCACGTTCGAGCAGATTTTCCGACGCGAAGGCATCGCCGCGGCCTATATCGAGGGCGACGCCTTCCATCGCTACGACCGCGCCGGAATGAAGGCGGCGATGGCCGAAGAGATGAAAAACGGCAATTACAATTTCAGTCATTTCGGTCCGAACGCCAATATCCTCGCCGAGCTTGAGGCGGTGTTCCGCGAATATGGCGAGAGCGGCAGCGGGCGCACGCGCCACTACGTCCACGATATCGCGCAGTCGGAAATGTATGGAAAGCCACCCGGCACCTTCACCGACTGGGAGCCGCTGCCTGCGGACACGGAGCTGTTGTTTTACGAGGGGCTGCACGGCGCCGTCGTCACCAACGGCGTCAACACCGCCCGCCATGCCGATCTGAAGATCGGCGTCGTGCCGGTGATCAATCTCGAATGGATCCAGAAGAATCACCGCGACCGCGCCGACCGTGGCCACACCGAAGGCGCGATCGTCGATACGATCTTGCGGCGCATGCCGGACTATCTGCACTTCATCTGTCCGCAATTCAGCGAGACCGATATCAATTTCCAGCGCGTGCCGACGGTCGATACGTCCAATCCCTTCGTCGCGCGCTGGATCCCGACGCCCGATGAATCGATGGTGGTGATCCGTTTTCGCAATCCGCGCGGCATCGACTTCGCCTACCTCGTGACCATGATCGACGGCAGCTTCATGTCGCGGGCCAATTCCATCGTCATTCCGGGCGGCAAGCTCGACATCGCGATGCAGCTCATTCTGACGCCAATGATCCTTCAGCTCGTGGAAAAGCGGCGGCGTGGCACCTGACGGGAGTCCAGTCGATGAACGTGATGACGACGCATATTCGCGCCGGACTCGACCAGCCGCTCACCGCGGCACTGCGCATTCTCGCGGCGGATGCCGTCGAGGCCGCGAAGTCCGGCCATCCGGGCGCGCCGATGGGATTGGCGGAAGTCGCCACCGTGCTGTGGCGCGGCTACTTGCGACACAATCCGGCGAACCCGGCCTGGCCCGGCCGCGATCGCTTCGTGCTGTCGAATGGCCACGCCTCGATGCTGCTCTATGCCTTGTTGCATTTGACTGGATACGACTTGCCGATGGGCGAGTTGCGGCGTTTTCGTCAGCTGCACTCCAAGACGCCCGGCCATCCTGAATTCGGCGTGACACCGGGGGTTGAGACCTCGACCGGCCCGCTCGGCCAGGGCTTCGCCAACGCGGTGGGGATGGCGATCGCCGAGCGCACGCTAGCGGCCCAGTTCAACCGCCCCGACCACGAGATCGTCGATCATCGCACCTTTGTGGTCGTAGGCGACGGCTGTCTGATGGAGGGCATCAGCCACGAGGCAGCCTCGCTTGCCGGCCGCCTGGGTCTCGGCAAGCTCGTCGCGCTTTATGACGACAACGGCATTTCCATTGACGGCAAGGTTGCGGAATGGTTTCCCGACGATAGCGCCATGCGTTTCGAGGCCTATGGCTGGCATGTCGTTCGCAATGTCGACGGCCATGATCCGATCGCCGTCGACACCGCGCTCGCCGCCGCGCTTGCCGAGACCGCGCGGCCAAGCCTGGTGTGCTGCAAGACCGTGATCGGGCGCGGCGCACCGACCAAGCAAGGCCATCACGATACCCACGGTGCCCCGCTCGGCGCCGAGGAGATTGCGCGCCTGCGCGCGGATTTGGTTTGGCCGCACGCGCCATTCGACATCCCCGCCGCGATTGCCGAGAGCTGGGATGCGCGCCGCCAGGGCGGCGTGCTTGAGGCCGATTGGAACCAGCGCTTCGAGCGCTACCAAGTCGCTTATCCGGAATTAGCGGCGGAGTTCACCCGTCGCTTTCATGCGCGATTGCCGCCGGGCTTCGCCGATGCGGCGCGCCAACGCGTCGCGGCGGTCGCGGCCAAGGGCGAGACCATCGCCAGCCGCAAGGCAGGTCAGAATGCGCTGGCAGCGCTCGCCGGCGAATTGCCCGAGCTTTTCGGTGGCTCCGCCGACCTCGCGCATTCCAACCTCACGACCCACAATCTCACCCGCCCGATCACGCGCGATGCGGCGGGCAATACGATCTTCTACGGGGTGCGCGAATTCGCCATGACAGCGATAGCCAACGGCATCGCGCTGCATGGCGGCTTCCTGCCCTTTGTGGCGACATTCCTCGTGTTTTCCGACTACGCGCGCAATGCCATTCGCATGAGCGCCCTGATGCGCCAACGCGTGGTGCATGTGTTCACGCATGATTCGATCGGGCTCGGCGAGGATGGGCCGACGCACCAGTCGATCGAGCACACGGAATCGCTGCGCCTCATCCCCAATCTCGACGTCTGGCGTCCCTGCGATGCGGTCGAGACGGCGGTCGCCTGGAACGCGGCGGTCACCCGCGACGGCGGGCCGACGGCGCTGATCCTTTCGCGCCAGGCGCTGGCGCATCAGTCGCGTATCGCCACCCAAATCGAAGCGATCCGGCGCGGGGGCTACGTCCTGATCGAGCCGGACCGGCCGCCGGTCGTCATCATCATCGCCACGGGTTCGGAGGTCGCGCTTGCTGGCGCTGCCGCGGCATTGTTGGCCGGCGAGGGTTTTGCCACGCGGGTGGTCTCGATGCCCTGTGTCGAGGCGTTCGAGCGGCAGGACCAGGATTGGCGGCGCAGCGTGCTGCCGCCGCATTTGCCGGCGGTCGCCGTCGAGGCCGGCGTGACGCGGGGCTGGTGGAGTTACGCCGGCCGCAGCGGCGCCGTGATCGGGATCGACCGCTTCGGCGAATCCGCGCCGGGCCCAGATCTGTTCGCGCATTTCGGCTTCACGCCGGAGCGTGTCGCCGAGGCGGTCCGCTCGGTCATCGCGCGCCGCAGTTCATCGCCAATTCGCTGACCTTTCCCAAGGAGGACACCATGCCGCTCGTCTCCATGCGCCAGGTTCTCGACCACGCCGCCGAGCACGGCTATGGCGTGCCGGCATTCAACGTCAACAACATGGAACAGATCAAGGCGATTGCCGAAGCGGCGCGCGAGACCGAAAGCCCGGTGATCCTGCAGGGCTCGGCCGGCGCGCGTAAATATGCTGGCGAGCCGTTCCTGCGCCACCTTGTCGCCGCCGCGGTCGAGGCCTATCCCGAATTGCCGATCGTCATGCACCAGGATCACGGCGCTTCGCCCGACGTGTGCATGACCGCGATCAGGTCGGGCTTCACCTCGGTGATGATGGATGGATCGCTGAGGGACGACGCGCGCACGCCGGCCGATTACGAATACAACGTCGCCGTGACGCGCAAGGTCGTCGACCTCGCGCACGCGGTCGGCATCTCGGTCGAGGGCGAGCTTGGCTGCCTTGGTTCGATCGAGACGCTTTCCGGCGACAAGGAGGACGGCCATGGCGCGGAGGGCATATTGTCGCGCGAGCAATTGCTGACCGATCCCGACGAAGCGGCGCGTTTCGTCGACGAGACGCAATGCGACGCCCTGGCAATCGCCATCGGCACCTCGCACGGCGCCTATAAGTTCAAGCGCAAGCCGACCGGCGACATCCTCGCCATCGATCGCATCAAGGCAATCCACGCGCGCCTTCCCAACACGCATTTGGTGATGCACGGGTCGTCCTCGGTGCCGCAGCATCTCTTGCAGGAGATCCGCTGCTATGGCGGCGACATCCGCGAGACCTATGGCGTGCCGGTCGCGGAAATCCAGGAGGGCATCCGCCACGGCGTGCGCAAGGTGAACATCGACACCGACATTCGCCTCGCCATGACGGCGGCCATGCGCCGTACCATGAAGAAGAACAGTTGGGAGTTCGATCCGCGCAAATTCCTGCAGGCGGCGATGAACGAGACGAAAAAGATCTGCGTCGAGCGCTTCGAGGCGTTCGGGTCGGCGGGGCAGGCGGCGAAAATCCGCGCCATCGAACTCGAAATCATGGCGCAGCGCTATCGCAAGGGCGAATTGCGTCAGGTCGTTCATTGATGCGTCATTGGCCGGCGAAGAGGCGCGGTGGCGTTTGCCTCGGCGCTTTTTCGCCGCGCGGATCGCGCGGACTTGGTTGGGGCGCGCATATCGCACGGGGAAGATCGCGCGTTGCCAGACGCCCAAACCTTGGGTCCCACGCCTGAAAAATATGCCAAGCCGCGGTCACGAAACGATGCGATTGTTTTGAATTGGGGTCGCGTCCGACGGCGAACAATTCTCGTGGCGGGCCGACAAGGCTCGAAAAAATCAGCATATGAAGCAAAGTCGCGAATGGGGGCTGGCGCCTCCTGTACATGATCGCGAAAAGCGGCAATCGGCCTTCGAAAAAGATCATGCTCGAACGCAAGCCTGGGGCTATCGTGCGATAGCTCGTGAAGCAATATCGCGCCAGCAGACGGGTCAGCGCATGTCATGAACCCGCGCAACCACACGATTGGAGCCAAGGCGCGAGGTCGTTTGCGTCAGCGCCACGCACGAGATATTCACCTTCCGAACCGTGGGCGAAGAATCGCCATTGTATTTTTTTAAATTTGATAAGAGTCCTGGCGCGAACATGAAAAACAACTGGTTTTCGACGTCCGAGCCGGAAATTGATTTGTCGGTCAATCCCGCCGACGAGATCAAGACCACGACCTGCTACATGTGCGCCTGCCGCTGCGGAATCCGCGTCTATCTCAAGGACGGCAAGGTCCGCTACATCGACGGCAATCGCGATCACCCGGTCAATCGCGGCGTGCTTTGCGGCAAGGGTTCAGCCGGTATCATGCAGCACTATTCGCCGGCGCGGCTGCGCGCGCCGCTATTGCGGGTCGGCGAGCGCGGGTCGGGCGAATTCAAGGAAATCACATGGGAGGAGGCGCTCAATCTCGCCAGCGACTGGCTTGGCCATGTGCGCAAGACCGACCCCCGGCGGCTTGCCTTCTTCACCGGCCGCGACCAGTCGCAATCGCTCACCGGCTGGTGGGCGATCCAGTTCGGCACGCCCAATTACGCCGCGCATGGCGGATTTTGTTCGGTCAACATGGCGGCGGCCGGGCTCTATACGTTCGGCGGGTCGTTCTGGGAGTTCGGCGACCCCGATTGGGACCATACGCGCTATTTCATGTTGTTCGGTGTCGCCGAGGATCATGCCTCGAACCCGATCAAGATCGGGCTCGGCAAGCTTAAGGAACGCGGCGCCAAGGTGGTCGCGGTCAATCCGGTGCGCACCGGATATAATGCCATTGCCGACGAATGGATCGGCATCAAACCGGGGACGGACGGGCTGTTCGTGGCCGCGCTGATCCATGAGTTGCTGCGCACGCAAAAGATCGATCTCGACTATCTTGTACGATATTCGAACGCGCCGTGGTTGGTTGTGCGCAACCCCGGCGCGGCCGATGACGGCCTCATTGCCGAGGATGGCAATGGCCGCCCACTCGCTTATGACACGCGGACGAAGGCGTTCGTCGCCGCGCACCGGGCCGATCTGGTGCCCGCGCTTTCCGGCGAATTCACGCTGCCGGATGGGCGCAAGGCCGTGCCGGTGTTTGAATTGCTCGCCAAGCGCTATCTCTGCGCGGAATACGCGCCCGAGCGGGCGGCGGAAGAAACCGGAATCGCCGCCGATACGATCCGCCGCATCGCCGCCGAGCTTGCGCAGGTTGCGTTCGAGCAAGAGGTCGTCCTCGACATTCCCTGGACCGATATTCACGGTCGCCGGCATGAGAAGATGATCGGACGGCCGGTCAGCATGCACGCCATGCGCGGCATCTCGGCGCATTCGAACGGATTTCACACCTGCCGTCTGATTCACATTCTGCAAATCCTGCTCGGCACCATCGATTGCCCGGGCGGATTCCGCTACAAGCCGCCTTACCCCAAATGCATCCCGCCGCGCCTCAAGCCGCGCGGCAAGCCGGGCGAGGTCTATCCCGACGAGCCGCTCGGCGGCCCGCATCTGGGTTTTCCCGTCAGCCCCGAGGACCTTCTCGTCGACCGCGCCGGACGCCCGCAGCGCATCGACAAGGCATTCAGCTGGGACGCGCCATTTGCCGCGCATGGCTTGATGCACATGGTGATCACCAACGCCGCCTTGGCGTCGCCATACCCGATCGAAGTTTTGTTCATGTACATGGCGAACATGAGCTGGAACTCGGCGATGAATACGGCCGACACGATCAAGTATCTCACCGAGAAGGATAAGTGGACCGGCGCCTACAAGATTCCACGCATCATCTATTCCGACGCCTTCAACTCCGAGATGGTGTCCTACGCGGATCTGGTTTTGCCGGACACGACCTACCTAGAGCGATGGGACTGCATTTCGCTGCTTGACCGGCCGATCTCCGAACCCGACGGTCCGGCCGACGCCATCCGCCATCCCGTGGTCAAGCCGGATCGCGACGTGCGGCCGTTCCAGGATGTTCTGATAGACCTTGGCGGACGCCTCAATCTGCCCGGTTTCACCAACTCGGACGGAAGCGCGAAATATCCTGGCGGATATGCCGACTATATCGTCAACCACGAGCGCTTGCCCGGCCTCGGCCCGCTCGCCGGCTGGCGCGGCAAGGACGGCGACGAATTCGGTACCGGCGAGCCCAATCCGCGTCAGCTCGAACGCTATATCGAGAACGGCTCGTTTTGTTCCTACCACCTCAAGCCCAGTCAGCGCTATTTCAAGCATGCCAACAAGGACTATCTCGATTGGGCGGTGTCGATGGGATATGTGCGCGGTGACGCGCGCCTGACCTTCGAGCTCTATAGCGAGCCGCTGCAAAGATTTCGCCTCGCTGCCCAAGGCCACGGCACCGTGCGCCCGCCGGCAACGCACCGAAAGCGCGTAGAGACCTATTTCGATCCGCTACCGTTTTGGTATCCGCCGTTCGAGGGCGCCGATCTCGACGACAACGCATTTCCGATGCACGCCATCACGCAGCGGCCGATGGCCATGTACCATTCCTGGGGCTCGCAGAACGCATGGCTGCGCCAGATCCATGGCTTCAATCGCCTGTACCTAAACAGAGGTCGCGGCGAGACGCTCGGGCTCAGGGACGATGATTGGGTCTGGATCACGAGCCCCGTCGGCCGGGTGAAATGCCAGGTCGCGCTTATGGAGGGCGTCAACGCCGATACCGCCTGGACCTGGAACGCCGTCGGCAAGCGTTCGGGCGCCTGGAGCCTCGACCCCGACGTGCCGGAGACGACGCGCGGGTTCTTGCTCAACCACCTGATCGCGGAACTGCTGCCGGAGCGCGAAGGCGGCTACCGCTTTTCCAACAGCGATCCGGTGACGGGCCAAGCCGCCTGGTACGATCTTCGCGTGCGTATCGAGAAGGCTGAGCCCGACGAGGCGCACGAAACATCGCCGCGCTTCGAGCCGATCAGGAATAGTCCGCTGCCCCCGGCGCCAAGCATGTCGGATTTCGGCGTGCAGTTCGCAAGGAAAGCGCGGTAGGTTTTCTTGATGGCAAACGCCGACGATATGCGCCGGATAGCCCGTACGTTAAGCGGCACGACCGAAGCGCCGCATTTCGACCGCACGGCGTTCAAGGTCGCCAAGATCTATGCGACGCTTGCATCGGATGGCCAAACCGCCAACCTTAAGCTTGCGCCTGAGGAACAGGAGTTCAAGTGCCTGTTGGCGCCGGACGTCTTCGCGCCCCTGCCCAATGCTTGGGGCAAGCAGGGTTGGACGACGACAAGGCTGGCGGCGCTCGATGTGGCCGAGTTGTCAAATGCGATCGAGATGGCCTGGAGGCACGCCTTGCCTAAGAAGCGGCCGCGCCGCGGCGGATAGCGGCGTTCAAGACGGGGAGGGTCGGTTCGTGCCCCGATTGTGCGCCGCGCAATATTTCGCGTCGCGGATGTCATGTGCCGGTTATATCCCCGACGTCGGCAATTCGTGTTCCACCCGTTGTGTGCGCCCGAAAATTTGGCCAGATATAGAAGCGTACATTTTTTGCCGATTGGGCGGCCGCATGTGGGCGAGCGTCGCCAGTGAGAGGATAGCTTGAACCTTTGAACGTCGATGCGCATAGATTCGCCGTGGCGCCCTTGATGGAGTGGAGCGAGAGTTTAAGTTTTTCAGATCGTTAGAAGGCGCCTTGTGCAGAATGTGTGCACCGAGAGTTCAAAGAAAATCAATTCAATAAAGCGCTTACTGTCCGTCGTCGGAGATTTTGAGACAGGGGGCGTCCTGATCTAATGGAGATTCTGGCGCATCTGGTTTGATTTTACGCGACGTGAGTTTTGTACAGCAAGCGTCGGTGTTGAATGGTTTGGCGTTTGATCCTTTCTCTTTCCAGCAGAATGGTTCGACCGCGCCAGAAGTAGACGTCGGCCGGCGTCAGTTTGAGGTGGTCCTGAGGGGAAAATCTGAGAGTAAAACAAGCCGAGATCGCCCCGAGGATTTCCGGACTTGCCGCAGGCCAATTCCTCGGCAGCGATGTTCTACAACTGCAGGAACTCTATGCCGCCTTTCGGCACGATGATGGGTGGCAATGTGGCCGATGGCAGTTATTGATTTGGGGCGACATGGCTGCCGCGTGAATGCGTCGTCATATTGCCGATGAAATTGTAGTGCTCACGGATGGTGAGCCGCTCGAGCGCTGCAACGCCCGCACGATTTCTTCGCCATGCGCGTGAGCGATATCCGGATATTGTTCGGACAGCCGGCTGCCCCAATAGAATGTCGTGGTGTAGGCCGGGCGTGCTTTCATGCGGCGGAGCCAGCCGGTGACATGAGGCAGGTCCGCCTCCCATAGGCCGGAATAGCCCATGTCCTGCATCCGGTCGATCAAGGGTGCGACGCAGATGTCGGCGATGGTGTACTGCTCGCCGAGAAGCCAAGGATTCGATCCCCTTAGCATTATCTCCATGCGGCAAACGGTTTTGCGTATATCGTCAAGAGCATCATCGATGTCTTCTTGCGGGAAGCCCATCTGTCCCATGCGCCGGTAGAACCGCGACTTGAGTGGGCGACGGACAATGGTTGCCTCGAATTCCTTGCGCGACATTGCCTGAAATTTTTGCATTAGACCGCCGTGCTGGAAGGACGGGTAGCGGACGGCCGGGGTCGGCACCTGCTCGACGAAAATCACCCATGCCCGCATCTGGGCGACGGTTTTGGGATCGCCCGGTGTAAGTCTCGGATCGGGAAAGACGTCATCGAGGTATTGCACGATGACGGAAGACTCGATGACCGGCGCGCCGTCATGGACAAGCGTCGGAACCACGCCATTGGGGTTGAGCTTGAGATACTCGGGCGAGATATGGTGCCGGTCCTTGGAGACCAGCCGGCGGTCGACCCAATCAAGCTTCTTCTCGGCGAGACAGATGCGCACCTTCTGGCTGCAGGTCGACTGCGAAAAATTGTAGAGCTCAAGCATCAAATGCTTCCGCCATTGTCATATCGTGCGGCAGTTGCCGCATCAGGTAAGACCCAAACGCCTCGGAAGCGGCCGGTCCAACGTCAGGGCGGCGCCTTCTTGACGGCCAGTTTGCCGGTTCGCCGTGCATGGCCACTTGGTCCTTTATGAACTGCGTAAAATCCTCCGGACTGTTCTTTCCCGGCGGCGGCTGCATGCCTTGCGCGGCAAAGCGATCACGGAAGTCTGGCTGCGACGCAACCGCGTTCAATTCCGTGTTCAGCCCACTGACGATGCCGGAAGGCATTTTCGCTGGACCCGTAAGACCGACGAATCCGTTGTGTTCGAATCCTGGAAATCCAGTTTCTATCATCGTCGGCAAGTTGGGCCACGCCGGGCTGCGTCTTCTTGTTGTGAGAGCGAGAACATAAAGCTTCCCAGTGTCTGACAGCCGCTTGGCGATCCCTAGAAACGCAAACGTGGCATCGATTTCATCGGCAAGCACCGCGATAGCGGCTTGTGCTCCCCCCTATAAGGCACTTCGACGACATCGATGTTCGCCATGGATTTAAGCCGAGATACAGCAATCGACGGTGACGCGCCGCGGCCTGAGCCGCCGAAGGTCAACTTTCCCCGGCTGGCGCGCGCGGCCGCGGCAAGCTCTTGCACCGTCTTGTAAGGCGATGAGGACCTGACCACGAGAACGCGCGGCGGTCCATCGGCAACCATTCCGATCGCGCTGAAGTCGCGCCTGATGTCATAGGGTTCTGCCAGGTAATGCGGAACGGTCACGTCGGCCACGGCATTGATCAGCAATGTATATCCGTCTGGCGCCGATTTCGCGACGTAGCCGGCGCCGATCATGCCGGACGCGCCGCTGCGGTTGTCAAAGATGACGGATCGGCCGTGCCGCCTTTGCAGCTCCTGGGCCATCGATCACGCCACGGTGTCGGACAATCCTCCGGCTGGAAAGGAAACCACGAAAGTGATCGTCCGGGACGGATATTCCTGAGCGCCGGCGCCATCCAACATAACGATGCCACTGAGCCCAGCAGCCAGCAGAGCGATAAACACTCGTGTGAGAAACATGGCCTTTCCTCTTGTCAATTGATCAGATTGACGGCGTGCGCGGCCCATATCTGCGTCCCTCGCACCAGGCCGACCTCGCGGCGCCGCGATAGCGAACGTCGTCGTGCCACGCAGTGAGGAGAACGACTTGAATTACGTCCTGCAGAACGATCTCCGGCATCAATCAGCGCCCGGACATCGGTTTGACGAGGGGTAAATCTTCGGCGCGAAGCACCGCAGGCGATCTGTCGGCATCGGAAACGTTCGATCAACGTATGACCAGACTACAATATTACTGTACTATTCAGCTTGCGGCTTTGCAAGGCGCGTCGCGACAAACGCTGCAAGCCGCCAGGCGGCGATTCCAGGCAAGCGACCGTGGGGGGCGTGTCGAAAGCCGCTCGGCGAAACTTCTTCATGCAGGACTTCCAGCGTGAAGTCGAAATGCGATGCCGCGGACGGCGGCTGAACACACCAAATGAATTGGCGCCCGCCCCCGATGCCGCCGGCGTTTGAATTCTGTTTTAATCGCGACCTCATTTTCGGTTTGTAGATAAATCGTCATACCGAATGATTAGACTGGATCGCTGGACGCGGAGGGGGGAGAGCAAATTGACGCAAAACGCCGATAAGCAGCACGCCACGCGACACATCACGCGCGAGAGATCACAGGCTAGGCGCCACTCTCAGGCCGTCGTCACGACAGGCGGGACGATCGTTAGCTCGCCGGCCAGACCGCTGCGGAGGACGCGATCGGCAAGTCGCTCGCGAGCGATTTTAAAGGCCATGTTCGGGAAATTTTCCGGCGCTTGGACGCAACGCTCTCAGAATCCGGCGCCAAGCTCGCGGATAGTGTCACCATGATAGCCGTTGTCACCGACATTCGCTATGGCGAACAATTTACCCGGGTCAGAAAAGAAATTTTTGGTGATAATTTCCCGGCCAGCGAGCTGATTATCGTCACGGCGCCGGAAGAGCTGAAAAGTTGTTGGAAATTCAAGGCTTCGCGATGATTGCTTAGGTCAAACCGTAGACGATCTTGCACCGCGTTCCCCACGCCGAATAGCGAGATAGAAGAAAAACCTTGGCTTCGAGTCGCACGCAAACGGTTTTTCAGTCTATGCCTGTTTCAATATACCCGGTTGAGCGGCGGCTCTTTGCCGATCAGGACACGCTCGACATTCTGCCACGCCGAACGGAACAGGAATGCCGAGGCCTGCCGCGTGACGCCGGCGATGTGCGGTGTCAGCAGCAGCCGTGACGCGGCTTCGCCGGTGAGTTTGAGCAACGGATTGTCGGGCGCCGGCGGCTCGGTGGAATAGACGTCGACGGCGGCGCCGCCGAGATGACCCGCGGCCAGGTTCGCCGCCAGCGCCGCGTCATCGACGATGCCGCCGCGCGAGGCTTGGATTAGCACCGCGCAGGACTTCATGCGCGCAAGCTCGCGCTCGCCGATCATGTTTTGCGTTGCGGGCAGGAGCGGCACATGCACCGACACCACGTCAGATGTCGCTAGCAATTCGTCCAGCGGGACGGCGCGTGCATCGGGTGTCGCAGCGCCCGCCGCCGGATCGAAGAAACATACCTTCGCGCCCATGCGATGAAGCGCCTGTGCCACCGCGCGGCCGATGGTGCCGAAGCCGATCAAGCCGACCTGGAGGCCCTCGATCCCCGCAAGGTTGTCGGCCAACATTCGGCTGCGGAATTTGGCGTAGTTGCCGGCCTTGATCTCCGCGTCTGCCCAAGCGAATCGCCGCAGCAGCAGCAACGCGGTGGTCACGACATACTCCGCCACCGCGCTGTTGCTCCCGCCCGGCGCATTAGCAACCGGAGTACCGAGACGTGACAGGGCCGCCTGGTCGATGCGGTCGACGCCCGCGCCGGTGACCTGAACGATCTTGAGCGCCGTGCCTTCGAAAAGTTCCGGCGCGAGCTTCGGGCCCACCGCCGGGATCACCAGCGCGTCGCTCGCTTTCATGAGTGCCGCCACCTGCGTATCGGCGGGGGCGTGGTAGGTGACCTGAAGCCCTTTCGGCGCGGCGGCATCGACGCGCGTGAAATCGGCTTCGGGGCGAAGGCAGAGGACTCGGTTGGACATTGCGGAGGATCAGAAGCTATTGAATTCAGTGGTGCCCGCCGAAACGTCGGGCGCGGCGAAGAAGCACAGCAGCACCAGCGACTCGCTCCCGGTGTTGCGCGTCATGTGCTTCTCGTTCGGCGGAATCAGCACAATGTCACCCGGCTTGATCGGGATCTCGCCGCTCTCGGCGACCGTCACGCCAGCGCCCTTGAGGACGTAGATGCATTCCTCGAAGCCGTCGTGCAGATGCGGGCCGCGCGTCGGATCGCCCGGTTTGGGCACGGCAAGCTCGGCAATGCGGACGGAAACCTTTGAACCGATCGCGCCCGACACCGGCTCCAGCGACGTGCGACCGGGCAGGCGGAGCTTCTTCGCCTCGGACTGTTTCAACAAACGCGCCATTAGCCCACCTGTCGCAATTGCTTGATCTCACGCGCCCCGCCCTGCACCGCGTCGAACTGACGGAAGATATCGAGCGCCTCTTTCGCAATGGCGTCAGCGATATCGGTCAGCATCTTTTGGCCCATATTGGCGGTGGCGTGCTCCGGGCTGCCGAACCAGCCGGTCGGCGCGATCGAGCGGATGTCGGTCAGCACCGGTTGATAGGCGCGCGTCCTCCGCAGCTTGTCCATCTTGTGGCCGTGGCTTTGGTCCGACGAATTTTCGATGCGGTCGAGATGCACGAGGTCGGGCCGGTGCGCCAGCACGGCGAGCGCCTCGATCTCGCCGCCGTGGGTCAGCCCGCCGCAGGAATGACCGTAAAGTTCCTCCGCGACGTAACAGGCCTGCACGGTGAGCACGCTCATGCCGTGGTCGCGATGCAGCGACTCGGCGGCGATAGCGAGCGAGGGAATGTTGCCCTCGTGCCAATTCACGATCATTAGCTCCTTGGCGCCATGCCTGGCGGTGGAGGCGCATGCCTCGATCACCAGGCGCATGTAGGTGTCGGGCGTGAGCGTAATGGTGCCCTCGAACGGCGCGTGCATTGGCGTCACGCCGAACGGCGTGTTCGGCAGCACCAGCCCGTCCATGCGTTCGGCCACCGCGTGACTGATGACGTTGGCGGCGAGCGTGTCGGTGCCGGTCGGCAGGTGAGGGCCGTGTTGCTCGACGCTGCCACACGGCAGGATCACCAGCGGGTTCTTCTTGAACTGCGCGGCGATCTCCGGCTGCGTCAGGTCGAAAAAATACCGGCTAGGCAACATTTCGGTTTCCTTCCGCCAGCTTCTTGTGCGCATCCGCAATGATGTCGGCGATTTTCACCGCCTGGCCCTGCCGCTCGATCGAGCGGAGCCCCGCATAGACAATTGCGAGCGCGGCATTGCCGTTCCGGGCGTTCAGCTCGTTGGCCCTCCCGGTGCGGCAGCTTTCCGCGAACAAGTCGAGCTCGGCGCGGAACATGTCGCTCTTCGGCACCGGCAGCTCCTCGCGCTTGCCGTAGCCGTCCTTGCCGCGCTGGATGTAGAGCGTCGAGGTCAGGTGCAGCTTGTCGGGCGTGTCCCAGGCGCCGAAGTCAATCTCGTAGTGCATCAGGCCCTTCGAGCCGAACACGCGCACGCAGAACACGCCGGGCGAGGTCCATGACGAGCCAACATAACCGATCTTGCCGTCGGCGAAGCGCAGCACCGTCATCGACTGGTCGTCCACCTCGGCGCCGGCCGGCGAGAGCTTGGAGGCGATCGAGCTCGCTTCAAGAATCTCGCCGCCGAGATAATGCAGCACGTCGAACTGATGGATCGCGAGCTGCGACAGCGGGCCACCCGGAGCCCGATCCTTGTACCAGCGCCACGCTTTCGGCGTCAGCTCCAGCGCGCGCTCGTTGGAGAAGTTAGCCTCCATGAAGCCGACACGGCCCAATTCTCCGGCCTCGATCGCCTTGCCCATCGCGCGGATGCCGGCCATCAGTCGCGCGCTGTGTCCGACCGTGACGCTGATGCCATAAGTTTTTTCCAGCGCCTCGATGGCGAGGCCTTCCTCCAGCGTACTGGCGATCGGTTTCTCCGTGTAGACGTGCTTGCCGGACTTGGCGACCTCGCGCGCGAGCGCCAGGTGCTGCTCGTTCGGTACGGTGAGGATAACGCCCTTAATCTCGGGGTTCGCCAGCAGCGTGGCAAGATCGGCGGTGCCGGGAATACCGAATTGTCGTTCAAAGCTCTGGCGCGTCTCATGGGTACGGCTAAAGCCGGCGACGATCGCCAACCGCTCGGATGTCATCGCGGCCCGTGCCAGGACCTCGGCCCAACGGCCCAAGCCCACGATGCCCACTTTCACTGGTCCCGTACTCATCTTCGGCTCTCCTGAGTTTGCATAGTCTCATAATACCGTACTACAAGATTATGCAGCCAGCAAGGGACGTGAGGCGCGGGCAGGCTAGAACCGCGAAGTGGTTTGTCACCTTGACTTGATGTTCGCACTCAGCAATCGAGCGATTTCCGCAGCGGCCTGGCTGACCGCGGTGCGCGCCACCGACTCGGCCTGGCTCGCATTGCGCTTCTTGATGGACGAGACGAGAACCCGAAGGCTCGTAATTGCCTCTTCCGTGCGTTTTTTTGCGCGCTGGGGGTGCGCGAGGCCAATCGCACGCCACTGCCAGATGCGGGCGTGGAGAGCAACCAACATCGACCAGAGTGACTCACTTGCTGCGCCGCGGAACAGCACTTCATAAAATTGGTTTTTTGCTTCCAGAATGATTTTGGGATCGCCGGCGCGATAGGCCTTGATCGTCAAGCCTAAGGCTTCCTCCAGCTTCTCAATGTCGGCATCGGTGGCGTTCTTGGCAAACAGGCCCGCCGCAAGTCCTTCGAGAACCGCGCGAATGGAATAGAGATCGTTGGCATCGGCCAAGCTTAGCTCTCGGACAATCGCTCCCTTGTTGGGCAGGACGACTATCAGCCCTTGCGACTCTAATTGACGCATCACCTCGCGAATAACGGTGCGCGAAACGCCAAGCATGCTAATCAACTCGCGCTCGATGAGGCGCGCCCCCGGCGCGAGTCGTCCGTCGACGATTGACTGGCGCATCGTGTCCAGCACTTGCTGGCGCAGCGGTGCCGCAGCCCGAGGAATCAGAGGTGCAAACTTATCCATGGCAAAACTCGCGAGTCTGCCTCGTTCCGGGAAATATTGACAGTATCATATTCTCGTCATACCGTACTATGAGACTGCTAGTTAGCTTCGGTAGGACACGCCTCCAAAAACACTTGGTGCACGACCGGGTCAAGGGCGCTGCCATATTATAGGAGCATTGTGCTTGCAAGACCTCAAGCAGCGTTGGTCTTCGCTGAATACGGAGTGCGGACAAAGCATGTCCTCGGCGCTCAAGAAGCGGGTCATGCTGGCGATGCGATTGCGGATAGCGGTGCTCCCGGCAGTTGGGGTGGCGAATTTGTCAAAAATATAATCCCGCATCCAAGCGAAATGGTGATCACGAAGCATCGGTACAGCGCGTTTGTCGACACACGCTTGGAATTGTTTCTTCGTTCGTACGGTATTCGCACCGTTGTCATCGCGGGAACCACGACAAACGCGGTGTTGAATTGACGGCCCGAGATGTCGCAATGCGAGACTTTTACGTCGTAGTGGCTGGGGACTGCGTCGCGGCGCCTGACGATTTGGCCGATCTTCACGCCTCCTCGCTCGCTTCAATTCGTCACCATCTTAGCTTCGTCAAGCTTGCCAAGGACTTCGCTTCTGCATGGGAACTTCCGCTGTTAACCCCGGGGGGTCGGTAATGGAAACTCCACAACTTCTGGTCCACGACAAGAAGGACTCCGTCGGAGTGGTGGTCGTCGAGGGATTGAAAGCCGGCACCGATATGCTGTGCGTGGTCACCGCCGACAATTCGTCGTTCAAGCTGAAATCCAGGATGGACGTGCCGATCGGCCACAAGGTGGCGCTGGTTGATATCAAGAAGGGCGACACGATCTGGAAATATGGCCAGGACATCGGCATCGCCAAGGCCAAGATCCGCAAAGGCGAGCATCTGCATGTTCATAACGTGAAGACGAAAAGGTGGTGAGCGTCATGGCGCGCAAAAATCAAAAGACGAAACGCAAAGCCGAAGCAAAACAATCCATGGCCGTGGTGCAGGCGAAGAAAAACGGCCAGAGCCCGAGCTTTTGGGGCTGGCGGCGCGAGAACGATCGCGTCGGCGTGCGCAACCACGTCGTTATCCTTCCGCTCGATGACCTTTCCAACGCCGCCTGCGAAGCGGTGGCCAACAACATCAAGGGCACGCTCGCGCTGCCTCACGCCTATGGCCGGCTGCAGTTCGGCGAGGATCTCGAATTGTTATTCCGCACGCTGATCGGCACGGGTGCCAATCCGAATGTCGCGGCCGTCGTCGTCATTGGCATCGAGGACCAATGGACCAAGCGCGTGGTCGACGGCATCAAGAAGACCGGAAAACCCGTCGTCGGATTTGGCATCGAGGGCAACGGCGATCTGATGACCATCGCCAAGGCCTCGCGCGCGGCCAAGGATTTTTTGCAATGGGCGTCCGAGCTGCATCGCGAGCAATGCGACCTTTCGGAGCTTTGGGTCTCGACCAAGTGCGGCGAGAGCGACACCACTACCGGCCTCGCGTCCTGCCCGTCCGTCGGCAACATGTACGACAAGCTGATCCCGCTGGGCATCTATGGTGTTTTTGGCGAAACTTCGGAAATCACCGGCGGCGAGCATCTGGCCAAGGCGCGCGCCGCAAACAAGAGGGTCGGCGAGAAATGGATGAAGGTGTGGCAGGCCTATGAAAATGAAGTAATCCAGGCTCACAAGACCAACGATCTTTCCGACTCGCAGCCGACCAAGGGCAATATCGCCGGCGGTCTCACCACCATCGAGGAGAAGGCGCTCGGCAATCTCGAAAAGATCGGCCGCGAATGCAAATACATCGATGTGTTGGCGCCAGCCGAAACGCCGCGCAACGGCCCGGGTCTCTATTACATGGATACGTCATCGGCGGCGGCCGAATGCGTCACGCTGATGGCGGCCGCAGGTTACGCGGTGCACACCTTCCCGACCGGCCAGGGCAACGTGATCGGCAATCCGATCGTGCCGGTGATCAAGATCACCGGCAATCCCAGGACCGTCCGCACCATGTCCGAACACGTCGACGTCGACGTGTCCGGCATTCTGCGCCGCGACATGACCATCCCGCAGGCCGGCGACGCGCTGATCGAGATGATCGTGCGCACCGCCAACGGCCGGCTGACCGCGGCGGAAGCGCTCGGCCACCGCGAATATGTGATGACCAAGCTGTATCGAAGCGCATGACGCTCCGCTGCCGTCGCCCGCGAAAGCGGGCGATGCAGTCAAGCTGATCCAGACACCTTTGAGCGAAAGAACCGGATGCCTTGCCTTCACCGAGCATGGGTTTGCAAGGGGTGATCCGGGGTAAGCCGGTGCGCGCGACGATCAGCGACAAGTCCGCACGGTGTCCTTAGGATCACGTGAACCGCCAGTTCCGGCGCCGCGGCCGAACATGCTGTGGGTCTCGGACTTTACCTACGTCGCTACCTGGACCGGCTTCGTTTACGTCGCTTTTGTGATCGATGCCTACGCGACTGATTGTAGGCTGGCGGGTCAGCCGGACGGCCCATGCCGGCTTCGTGCTCGACGCCCTTGAACAGACACTGCGTGACCGACGGGGCCCGTCCATCGCGCTGGGCGCGTGAACCACAGCGACCAGGGCAGCCAATACGTCTCGATCAGATGCACCGAGCGTCTGGCGGAGGCCGGCGTGGAACCTTCGGTGGGCAACGTTGGAGACAGCTACGACAACGCGCTCGCCGAAACGATCATCGGTCTCTACATGGCCGAGGTCGTCCATCGATGCGGGCTGTGGCAGAACTTCGAAGCCGTCGAGTTCGCGACGCTGGAATGGGTGTAAAGGTTCAACAATCGCCGGCTGCTGGAGCCGATCGGCAACATCCCGCCGGCCGAAGCCGAGAAACGCTACTACGCCATGCTGGCCGAACCAGCCATGGCCGCGTGACTCAAACGAAATGGTCTCCGGAAAACCCGGGGCGCGGTTCAGTTCTACTTCCGCTTATTGCTTTGGCGCCGTCGGACCATGGCCGGTGAGCCTCGCAAGCTCGGCCTGCCGCGCGGTCTCGGTGCGCATGAAGGCCGCGAAGTTCTCCGGCGTGTTGGCCGCGGCCTCCGGGATCGTCATGCCGAGCGCTTCCATCCGCGTCTTGAAGGCGTCGGAATGGATCGCATCGTTGAGCGCCTTGTTCAGGAACGCGACGACATTCGGCGGCAGCTTTGCGGGGCCGGCCAGGCCAACGAAGCCGCCGTGGTTGAAATTCGGATAGCCCAGCTCCTGCATGGTCGGAACGTCGGGCCACGTCGGAATCCGCTTCGCGCCCGCGATGGCGAGCGGCTTTACCTTGCCGCCGTCGGCGAGCGGCTTCGCCGCCGTGTAGAACGTGAACGTCGCCTGTACCGCGCCGGTCACCACCGCGGTTGCGGCCTCGCCCGAGCCGCGATACGGCACGCCGACGATCTTGGTGCCCGCGGTGTGATTGAGCTGCGTCAGCGAGATCGCCGGCGACGTTGCCGGCCCCGAGGTGCCGAAGCTGATCTTATTCGGATTGGCCTTGGCGTCGTCGATCACGTCCTTCAGTGTCTTGTAGGGCAGTCCGGCGTTGGCGATCAGCACCAGCGGCGGCCCGTCGGTGATCTTGCCGATCAGCGTAAAGTCGGTGATCGCGTTATACGGCACATTGATGTAGTGCAGGTTCTGCACATCGGCGAGCGCATTACACAGCAGCGTGTAGCCGTCCGGCTCGGCGCGCCAGACCTGGGTCGCGCCGACCACGCCCGAGGCGCCCGTCTTGTTCTCGACGACGAAGGTCGCGCCGGTTTTTTCCTGCATGATCGCGGCGAGCACGCGCGCCGGCACGTCGGTCAGTCCGCCCGGCGCGAACGGCACCACCAGCGTGATCGGCCGGTTCGGATAATTCTGCGCCTGCGCGGGCGACATCAGACTCCACAGAGCCGCGAACAGAGCAACGGTCAGCTTGGCGCGCGTCATGACGACCCCCTCACGTGAAAACGGTTTCAAGCCTAGCACCTCAGGCAAGTCTCGCGTCCATTCCAACGTCTGCGGCGTCGCAGTGCCCTGCGGCGTCACGGCGCCTTGCGGCTGCACAGGTCGAGCGCCAGCGCCAGATAGATCTTGGCCGCCGCCACGCAGTCCTCGACCAGCACATGCTCGCCGAAGGCGTGCATGGATGACGCGTTGCGCGCGTCCGGATGCATGCGCCCGCCAGGGCCGAAGCACACACACGGCACGCCATAGGCGGTAAGATGAACGGCATCGGCGCCGGGCCGCCGGATGATCGAGGGCAGCCGCTCGCCGGTGACATCCTTCTGCGCGGCGCCAAGCGCCTGGACCAACGGCAGGTTCTCGTCGAGCCTCGTCGGAGGTTCGGAGACGTAGACGTGCAAGCTTGGCTCAGGAATGCCCTTCCTCTCGCCGAAGCCGTGCAGCACGCGGCGAAGTTCACGCTTGATGCTGTCCACCGTCTGGCCGGGTACGGTGCGGATGTCGAGATAGAGGCTGCACTCATGCGGATTGCGCGACAGCCGCCACGGCGCGCCACCCTTGATGGCGGCGACTGTAACGTTGGGATGCTCACCCATGTAAACGTGCGCCGCCTCGTAGTCGCGCGCCCATTTTGCGATGTCGGCCTGCAGCTCGTGCATTACGGCAATGGCGTTGACCACGCTCGGCCGGTTGGCCATCGCCGAATGCGCGATGCTGCCGCCGACACTGACGCGAAGCCAGATGCAGCCCATGTTGGCAATTGAGATGCGCAGGCCGGTCGGCTCAGCCAGCAGCGCGAAATCGGCGGTAACGCCGTGCGTCACCAGTTGTCGTGTGCCAATGCCGTAGCCGGAATATTCCACGCCCTGGAATTCCTCGATCGCGGTCTTCTCAATCTCGCCGACCACGCCGCCGAAGGAAACATCGCCGTCAAGCACGATGCCAGCTTTTGCGATCGCCTCGATCGCAATCAGCGCCGAGGCCAACCCGCTCTTCATATTGTTGGCGCCGAGTCCCCATATCCAGCCGTCGCGGTCGATAGCCTTGGGCTGAAATCCCTCGCCGACCAGATATTCCTCCTGCCCGGAGTAGGACGTGTCCATGTGTCCGGTGAAAAGAAGATTGAGCCCTTCGCCGCGGCCACGACGGTGGCCGACCGCGTTCGGCCTTCCCTCGTCCACCAATGGCAGATCGGTGTCCATGCCGCCGCGGCGCATCCGCGCGACGAGATATTGCGCGACGCCGATTTCCTTGCCGGTCGGACTGGAAATGTCGACCAAGTCCATCAGCAGCGTGCGCACGTTCTCCGTACCGATATATGCGGCGGCCTTGGCAAAGTCTGGATGTGTCATCGCGCTTCGGTAGCGTCTCGGTTTGATCTACGATTGTAATATCGTCGTACAATTTGGCTGTCAAGGCAGATAGCGTGCCGAGATTGTAGGCCAGCGCATGAAGCTGGAGTCGGACGGCGTTCGCTGCAAACGAGCAGCATGACAGCCGCGTCCACTTGATCGCGTTCTTGGCTTCCTTGGTCCATAGCTCGCACGTCCCGCGCTTGTTGTAGAAGGCGACGACGCGCGCGGTCGGCCACGGCAGATTGGTCACGATGAAGCCGGCGCGCGGAACCAGCTCGCCCAGATGCTACTCGACTTTGGCGATCAGGCGACGTTCAAAACGCCAATTCGGTGGATTGTTCGAGGTATCTTCATGATGCTCGCAGTCGTTACGGTTGGTCCTGTCGCGCAGCGTTGAAGCGTGCCCAGCCGTTCACGGCAACAGGTTACGTTTTCTGCCTTGACAGGAATATTGTACGACGATATGACAATTATAGTGATTTCGGCAGGCAAATTTGGCACAGGCAATTTAGGCAAGCGCCCAGCAGGAGCCCATCTGACGAACCGGCGGGGCGCACTTGGAGTCATTGGGCTTGGTCGCTGGACAAAGGTCCTCACGCGGGCCGCCGCTCAGTCGAGCGCGCAATGCTTGTGCAGGACTCGCGCCAAAGGAGAGAGACATGGCCACCTTCGGAGGGTCTTCCCTGGATGATATCGAACTCGCCCGCAAGGCTCGTGACTACGGCATGCGTGCCATCGTAATCAAGCCAACCACCTTCGAGAGTGCAAGCCGCGCCTACCTCGCCCGCAAGATGGTGCCCGGGATCGAAGTCTTCGGCGGACTCGTCCTCAACACGTATGTGGGAGGAATGAATCCCGCCGCGGTCGAAGGTTTCGCCAGGCTCGCCGGCCGCACGGCCAAAGTTGTGTGGTTTCCGAGTAGCGACGCGGAGCAGCAGATCCGGTTCTACAAACTGAACAGGACGGCGGTGCGCGTGTCCGACGGCCAGCGGCTGTTGCCGGAAACCCTGGCAGTGCTCGACGCCATCGCCAAGCACAAGCTCGTGCTCGCGACTTCCCATGTTTCCTCCGAAGAAGCACTCATGATCATCCGCGAGGGAAGGGCGCGCGGCATTCAGGGAATCGTCGTGACCCACGCGATCCAGGATCCGATCAACATGACCGTCGAACAGATGAAAGAGGCGGTGCGTCTCGGGGCGTTCGTCGAACACACTGTCCTCGGCATGTTCAAGGGGCCGGAATCGCATCTTGGCCCGTTCTTCAGCCGCCAGCGCCGTTTTACGATTGCAGACCACGCGGCGGTGATCAACGCGGTCGGAGCGGCCAACATGATCCTCTCATCGGATCTTGGCCAGTTTTTCAATCCCACCGCCCCGCACGGGATCAAGGCGTTCATGGAGGGCCTGAAGCGCGAGGGCATCAGTGACGTGGACATTGATCTGATGTCGCGGAAGAATCCCGCGCGTTTGCTTGGATTGAATCCCTGATGCACGACCTTGCCTTCTAGGCCGCATCACTCAGCAAATCGTCTCTGAAAGCTCAATCTCTCTTTCGAAGGGATAAAATAAATGGCGATTGCGTTCGACTTGAATGGCAAGCGGGTGAGCATCGAGGTGTTGCCGGACACAAGGCTGCTGTGGGCGATCCGCGAACATCTGAAATTGACAGGCACCAAGTTCGGCTGTGGCGCGGGCCTTTGCGGAGCCTGCACGGTGCATGTCGACGGCAGCCGCGCGTTCTCGTGTCAGATCACGGTGCAAGAGGTCGCGGGTAAGTCCGTCACCACGATCGAGGGGCTTTCCCCGCAAGGCCAACACCCGGTGCAGAAGGCGTGGCTTGCGGAGAATGTGCCGCAATGTGGCTATTGCCAGTCGGGGCAGATCATGGCCGCGGCCGATCTGCTCGCAAAAAATCGGCGGCCAAGCCGCGCTGAAATTGTCGAGCACATGAGCACGAACATCTGCCGCTGCGGAACCTATCCGCGCATTGTCCGCGCCATTGAACGTGCCGCGCGGGAGGGATGAGTCATGGCGATCGATTCGAAGAAGACCAGGCAGTCGAAGAGCAGCGTCACCCGGCGCAGCTTCATGGTCGGTGTGGCGGGTCTGACTTTCAGTTTGGTCGAGGCCGGACGGATTGGCGCGAGCGCGACGACCGTAAGGAATAAGAATATCACCGTCACGCCATGGGTAGCTATCAGCACTGATGGCTCGGTGCACATCATGTCGCCCGCAGCGGAGATGGGGCAAGGCTCGCTCACATCCCTGCCGCTGATTCTTGCCGAGGAACTCGATGCTGACTGGACGAAGGTAAAGATCGTGCCGGCGCCGCCGATCCAGGCGATCTACGGAAATCCTGGCTTTGGCGGCATGATGTACACTGCCGGCAGTGCCGCGGTCAGGGGCTATTACAAGCCGTTACGTTTGTTCGGCGCCCAGGTGCGGCGCGTGCTGATCGAGAATGCAGCGAAAAAATGGGGCGTGCCGGTCGAGGAGCTGACCACCGAGCCCGGCGTCGTCATCCACGCCAGGTCGGGACGACGCTTCGGATATGGCGAGATTGCAGCGTTTGCCGAGCTGCCGGCCAAGGCGCCAGACATCAAAGACAGCGAGCTCAAGAAGCCGGGCGAATTCCGGTTAATCGGCAAGGACGTCATGCGCGTCGAACTGCCGAGCAAGGTCGACGGCACCGCGCAATATAGCATCGACGTGCAGCTGCCTCGCATGCTCTACGGTGCGATCACACGCGCGCCTGTCGAGGGTAGCAGCCTGCAAAGGGTCGATGATGCCGCCGCCCAGCGAATAAGGGGCGTAATCAAGCTTGTAAGCTTGCCCCATGGTGTTGGAGTGATCGCCGAGACCCCAGAAGCAGCTTTTGCCGCAAAGGAGGCACTTAAAATCACATGGTCGCGAGATGGTAAGGCCTGGGGCTTCAGCAGTGAAAAAGGAATTGAAGTCAATGCCGTCATCGCCCGCAATCTAGCGCAGCCGGGTGTCGATTGGGAGAAAGTTGGCGATGCCGCGGCCGCTTTCCAGCAAGCGGATAGCGTCTACAGCGCGGAATACCATTGCGATTATGCCTATCATGCTCAGATGGAGCCGCTGAACGCCGTTGCGCTGGTTCCGACGTCGGGCGGTGCCGCCGAAATCTGGTGTGGGACGCAGTCGCAGTTCATGGCAGTGGAAGCGACAGCCAAGGCGCTCGGCATCACACCCGACAAGGTCAAACTTCACGACATGCTGTTGGGCGGTGGCTTCGGCCGGCGCGGTCATCGCGACGAGGAGTTCATTGTCGACGCGGTCCTGCTTGCCAACGAGACGCGCGGACGTCCCGTCAAGACCATGTGGACCCGCGAGGACGATGTTCGCAATGGCCGATTTCGGCCCTTGACCGCGCATTTCCTGCGAGCAGGGTTCGACAAGTCCGGCAAGCTGGTGGCGTGGCATCATCGACATGCCGGGGACGGCATTACGGCCTTTCAGGATCCCGTGTTCTTCGAAATGGCCAAGAGGCGCGACGTGATCGCAATGCGAGGGATGGAGGCGAGTCCCTACGAAATCCCGAACCGGCACGGTGAGTTTTTGCAAAACGACTCCGGCATACGAACTTCGGCTTTGCGCGGCGTCGGTGTCGGTCCGAACAAGTTTGCCGTCGAAGCGTTCATCGATGAGCTGGCCGCCAAACGCGGCATCGATCCGGTCGTCTTCCGTCTCGACCTGCTCAAGAACGTGCCGCGGGCGCGAGCCGTCGTGGATAAGGTCACGCAGATGTCCGATTGGCGCCGGAAACGGAACGGCCGCGGCTTAGGCTTCGCCTACATGGACTACACTGGCACACACGTTGCGACTGTGGCCGAGGTGACGGTTAATCCAAAGGACGGCGAGATTCGAGTGCACGACATCTGGACGGCGTTGGATTGCGGGATCGCCGTGCAACCCGACAACGTCGTGGCGCAGACTGAAAGCTGCATCGTCTACGGGTTGGGCCTAGCGCTCAGCGAACGCATTACCGTGGCGAATGGCGAGGTGCAGGAGTCGAATTTCTACGATTACCAAGTCCCCCGTATGAGGGACATTCCCGACATCCATGTCGAACTTGTCGCGACCCCCAACAACCCGACGGGGGTGGGCCAGATGGCGACTCCAGGCGTAGCGCCTGCCATCAGCAACGCGGTTGCCGCAGCGACGGGCGTGCGGCTTCGTCATATGCCGATGACTCCGGAGCGGGTGCTGAGAGCTTTGAAGACTTGAGGCACCAAGCGACCGCGGACGGTCAGATGATAGAGCGCTATCGTTTCTGGGATTCGCCATGCTGCATTGAGGTGCGGCTTTTCCGTCACGAGGAGTCTCTCGACTCATCGTACTCGACTCCCTGTCGGAAAGCCAAAAAGCGCATGGTTTTCGCGGGTAGTTGTGGGGACAAAGGTTGATCGAGGAATTCGTTTATTGGATCAGGACTTGCAGCAACGAAGATTTTGCGGAGCGTGTTCAGGCCGAGAGCGAATGGTGACCGCGCACGCCGACCGTGTTTTTTGTTTGGAATTGCATGCAGGCGCTCCATGGCGACGCCGGTTTTCGCCATCAGCCACGGCGAAAGCCATGAGCCCGAGCAAGGTGCACAGCTTGCCCGGGTTGGTCAGGTGGGTTGCCTCCAGCGCGAAGCCTTTGGTCTTGTGATTGCCGAACATGGTTTCGATGGTCCAGCATTGGCGATAGCGGGCGAGCGCACGATGCGCGCGGCCGAAACAGGCCACGCTAACAGTTTGCCGGACGCGAGCCGCGTCACCACGAGGCGCAGCGGCGCGGACAATGTCTCGTCGTGGCGGCCGAGCCGGCAACCGCCCTTGTCGATCATTCTTTCCCCGGTTCTGAGATGCCGCGCGATGGCGGAAATCGACATGGCGGCATAGCCCTCGCGCAGGACGCGCTGATTCCCGCGCAAGCGTAAGGTGAATGGGGATGTTCTGGCGCTGCAGATAGGTCATCCAGGCATTACCGATGAACTCGCGGTCGCCCATCAACTCCGCGAACTTCTTGTCCGGAAACGCCGCGCGGAGACGATCCAGAAGCTCGGTCCGCTGCGAGTTATGCGAGTTTCTCGCCGTTGGCAGCAGCGTCCACTGCGGTGGGATGCCCATGCCGTTCCCTGTCACCGAGATCATCAGGATGTTGATCGTGGTCTTGCCGAAATCCCAGTTCGTGCGATCGATCGCCAGAACCTACGGGTTGCCGGAAAGGCCCGGCAGCTCGACTACCACGCGCGCAGCGTGCGCACCGTCGAGCCGGACGAACTGAAAGAAGAGGTAAAACCGCCACCACACCGAGTCGGTTCGCGCCACGCTCGCCAATCGCCAAAGCCGTTGCGCCAGTGCCCACCCCGTGCTCTTGTTCGATCAGGCTGGTTGGCACATGGCGAAGAGCCTCGTTGTGCCACCCAACATCACCCTCATCCCCTTGCCGCCGAAATGCCCCGAACTCAACCCGCAAGAAAATATCTGGCGGCTCATGCACGACAACTGGCTCTCCAATCGCGTCTTCAAATCTCACGACGTTCTTGTCGACCATTGCTGTGATGCTTGGAACAAGCTCACCGATTAGCCCTGGAGGAACAAGTCCATCGGCACGCGCCGCCGGGCGAATGGGTTCTAATTACTGGGAATTAGTATCAGCGCAATACGCGCCAAACGGACATCTTCGGTCGACGTTTCAATTCCATGGACTGCAGCGGCGTGAGGAAGGACCGTGCGGATGAACGAAAGGTCGATTGATAGCGTAGCTGGCCCCGCGCCTTGCTTTGCGCGACGTTTGCCGTACTCGATCAGACGCTGGCGGGTGAGATCAGGAATCTTGACACCGCCTAGAGAAGTCTTGTGCGCCTCCATCACAGCGGCCTTGGAGCGGCGAGGGGTTTTACCAACCTCTTGCATGTCCTCAATGTGAAGATTGATCAGATCACCGAGCGTGCGAATTCCTTCACGCGTGCGGGGTCGAAGCGAGACGCCGCGGTCAATGCAGCGCTCGGTGTCGAGCGCCAACTCATCAGCGTCCTTGCGGCGGCGGAAAGTCTCGGCACATATCGGCCCTTGCGGCGCACTTGGGCGCGCCAGTTTCCGGAGGTGAGTTGTATGATCGTCGCCATCCGTGTGCACTCCACCTCTTCGTGTGCGCTACGTGTGCACCGAGAGATCAAAACAGGTACAAACGTATGCAATTTGTGCTAATTTAGAGTGCACTGGTTCGCGATCTGGCCCATTAAAAAACGGACCTATCACCTTTAGGACTTGACAGGGATGATTCGATCCCCTATATTATAAGAGTCAAGGGGGATAGCTATGAAGATCACCGAAATCACCCGGCGCTGGCCAGACCATGAATCGGCTATGGCTCATCTCGAAAAGGTGCGCTGGAACGGCCATGTGGTCTGCCCTTATTGCAAGAGCGAAAAGACCTGCACCCACGCGAGCAAGGATCACTCGCTACCGCGCTGGCAGTGCCAAGACTGCACTCGCGCTTTTAGCGCGACAGTTGGCACAATTTTTCATCATACGCATTTGCCGCTACAAACATGGTTCCTTGCTCTGGCGATCATGTTGAACGCAAAAAAGGGCGTCTCTAATGCCCAACTCTCACGCGACTTAGGTCTGCCGTACAAGACCGCTTGGAGCCTCGCGCTTCGCATTCGGAACGCGATGCTTACCGACCCCGCTCAAAAAAGACTCTTCCAAGGGATTGTTGAAATGGATGAAGTCTATATCGGCGGCAAGCCGCGCAAAGGCGGCCCGAAGGGCGGCAGCGGTGCCAAGAAATCAAAGCGCGGACGCGGGACAGCAAAATTACCAGTAGTTGGCGTCGTTGAGCGTCATGGGCGTGTGGTTGCGCGCGCGTTTAATAATGTCCCACTCAACAGCGACCGATTGAATGCGTTTTTCAGCAAGCACGTTGATGGCGCTTCCGCCATCGTGATGACTGACGAATTTGGTGGCTATCGCGGGTTGAAGGCCATTACCACTCACTACGCTGTCGATCACAAGGTCGCCTACGTTTCCGGTGAGACGCATACGAATACCATTGAAGGGTTCTGGTCGCTGGTAAAACGATCTTGGTATGGGCAGCATCATTTTTATTCGCGGAAATGGGCCGATCACTACGTTTCGGAAACAGCCTTCAAATACAACAATCGCAATAATCCAGACGTGTTTTCAGACCTCATGCGCCACATGGCGGGGGTCGCCGCATGAACAATCTTTTCGACGGACACGATCATCGCAAAGAAAAAGAAAATCGCCTCTACTATGGCGACAATCTCACGATCATGCAGGGAATGAATAAGGGTGAGGTCGATCTAATATATCTCGACCCACCATTTAATAGTCAGCGCACTTACAATCTCATTTACAAACAACTCACGGGCCTCCCTGTGCCAGAACAGGAAGAAGCATTCTGTGATGCATGGGACTTAGATGCTGAAAAGCTAGAGATGGCCCGCAAGATGCCTATGGTCATGAGAGACTATGGGTGTGATGAAACACTAGTTCAGTTTTGGGTGACTTGGATCAAGGCTCTCAAAGGAACGCAGGACGGACTCTTAGCGTATCTCATCTATATGACTTACCGATTGCTAGAGATGAAGCGCATTCTTGCGCCTACCGGTTCTATCTATCTTCACTGCGACCCCGCAGCGAGCCATTACATCAAAGTAATGATGGATGGGATATTTGGTCACAACAATTTTCGCAGCGAGATAATTTGGCGACGAAGCGCGAGCCATAACAAGATCACTAAACAGTACGGCCCCATTCACGATGTAATTTTGTTCTACACGAAATCGAACAAGTTCACCTTCCATCCTGGCCGCACGCCCTACACAAAATCGTATGTGCAGAAGATGTTTCGTTTCCGGGATGCGAAGGGCGCATACCGACTCAATGAGCTAACTGGCTCTGGAAGGCGCGCTGGTGAAAGTGGAGTTCCTTGGCGCGATTACGATCCTTCGTCGCGTGATCGTCATTGGGCGGTGCCAGCCTCTTTGCGCGAGTATTTGCCAAATGAGGGTGAAGGCATGAGTACCCACGCCATGCTTGATGCATTAGATGAAGCTGGCGAGATCGTATTTTCGCCGGACGGTCGTCCCACTTATAAGCAGCGCATGGGTCTCGGCATTCCTTATCAGGACATGTGGGCATATCAGCCGGGGACCGCTGGCGTGCTGACGGATACGGATTTTGAGATTGACCAAGACGTAAAATGGCTCGATGGCGAAGACGAGCGTCTTGGTTATCCAACACAGAAGCCGATTGGATTACTTAAGCGCATCATCGAAAGCTCCACCGATGAAGGTCAAGTTGTGTTTGACCCCTTCGCTGGTTGCGGGACCTCGATTTACGCCGCACACACGCTTAAGCGGAAGTGGATCGGTTGCGACATTGCCATCCTCTCTGTCAGGATCGTTCGAGACGTTTTGCTCAAACGATATGGTCTGATCGAAGATCAACACTATTCAGTGTCAGGTGTTCCCTTGAGCGTCGATGGTGCCACAGAACTATTTGAACACGATCCGCGCCAATTCCAACATTGGGTTGTCGAACTGTCTGGCGGGTTTGTGAACAATCGACATTCTGGAGATCAAGGAATTGATGGTCGCCTCTATTTCGAAACGCAGAGTGGCCTGAAAAATATGGTGCTGTCGGTTAAGGGTGGAAAATTGTCGCCAGCTTATGTCCGCGAACTCCGTGGGACACTTGAAAGAGAAAGAGAAGATGACTCAGAAATAGCCGGGTTCATCTGTCTTCAGGAGCCCACGAAGGGAATGCTTCAGGAAGCGGCGGACGCTGGCATGTACCACTATCTCGGGGTTGACTACCCGCGTCTCCAAATCCGTAGCGTGGCCGACTTGCTGAAAGGCCGGGCTTTTGACACACCGGCAAAAGTTCAAACCACGATGGCTTGGGAAAAACAGGGCGTTTTACCCCTTCAGGGGGTCCACAAACCGATTCCCAAGCGGCGCAAAATACGCTAGTATCCACCTGCGTTCGTGGCTCAAGGTCGAGGTTTAAGGCTTGTGACGGCTCCGGCTGAGCTACGGACGCATCCTTATATTGCGCTTGGTCAGGGAGATGGTCAAAAAGACTCTTTTTGACCACTAAACCATTTATTTAATTGAAGTAAGGAACCTTTTTAAAGGCTATTAAGTCCTAAAGGTGATAGTTCCGTTAAAAAATATCATAAACAATTGAGATACAAAGAGAATAGGTTTTCCGTGGCACCCATGATGGAATGGACGGACCGGCATTGCCGGTTCTTCCATCGCC
>JACQAE010000093.1 GCA_016195095.1 Pseudomonadota bacterium | reverse complement strand
GTACCAGGTACCGCGCGTGCCGTGGCGCTCGAAGATTTCGGTCAGGCGCGCGGTGTAGTCGGCGAGATGCTCGAGCGGAACCGCGCAGTCCTCGACGAAGGACACGGGCTTGCCCGCCTCCTTCATCGACATCATGATGTTGAGGCCGGCGGTGCGCAGGTCGGTGATCGCCGCCTGCAATTTCGCGTCGATGACCTCGACGACGCCGCCGCAACGCGCGCCTTCCTTGTCGAAAGCGAAGCCCAGCCCCGCCATGACCTCGCCCAGCGCGCGCAGCCGGCGCCGGTTCTCCTCCCAGTCCTCCTCGGCGAACTCGACCAGCAGCAGCGCCGCCGGCGTCCCGCGCAGGAACGCGGCAAGCGTCGGGCGAAACATGGCGATGTCGGCCGCCAGTTCAAGCATCGTGCGATCGACGAGCTCGACCGCGACCGGCTTGAGCGCCACGATATGCCGCGCGGCATCCATCGCGGCGTGGAAGCTGCCGAAATGGCAGGCGCCGACGGCGCGCCGGCCGAGCAGAGGGGAGAGCTTGAGCTCGATACGGGTGGAAAAGGCAAGCGTGCCTTCCGAACCGACGAGAATATGCGCGAGATTAAGGTCGTTGCGCCCGGGAATCAGCGCGTCGATGTTATAGCCGCCGACGCGGCGCTGCACGGCGGGAAACCGCGCCGCGACCTCGTGCGCTTCGCGCGCGCCAAGCGCAAGAAGGTCGCCGGCAAGCGCGCGCAGCGGCGAGCCAACCGGCAGGTCGGACAGGTCGCTGGCCAGCGGGCCAAAACGCGCGACGCTTGAATCGGCGAGAATGGCCTCGATGGCGGTCACGTTCTCGCGCGTATTGCCGTAGCGCAGCGAGCGCGCGCCGCAGGAATTGTTGCCAACCATGCCGCCAATGGTCGCGCGCGACGCCGTGGAGATATCGACCGGGAACCACAAGCCATGCGCCCGCAGCGCTCGGTTGAGTTCGTCGAGCACGATGCCGGGCTCGACGATGCAGCGCCGCGCCGCGGCGTCGATATCCACGATGCCGTTGAGGTGCCGCGAGCAGTCGATGACCAGGGAGCGGTTGACCGTCTGGCCGGCCTGCGAGGTGCCGCCGCCACGCGCCAGCACGCTGGCGCCCTCCTCGCGCGCCAGCGCGATCGCCCGCGCGGCATCGGCGACGCTGCGCGGCGCCACCACGCCGAGCGGCATGATCTGGTAATGCGAGGCGTCGGTCGCGTGCCGGCCGCGGCTGGCGAGATCGAAACGGACGTCGCCGGCGATTTCGGCCCGAAGGCGGCGCTCGAACGCGGGCATCAGGCTGACCGTCAAGGATTGTCTCCCACCGGGTGTGGCGGCTAAGGAACGGTAATATATGCACGATTCTGCGTCCGCGCCCCTCTTGGCGGACGGCCGGCAACAGGATCGATTGGCCGCGCGAAAGTTGACGCCAGCGCCATCGCCGCGCTTGCCGCCCCGGCGGGCCAAGCCCGCGGCGGGCGCAACCTGCGCCCGAGAGCCAATTGGACTTGACTGGCCCGCGCATTCGTCCTTGAACATTGCGCGCCGCAATATAGTCCGCAGCGCTGGGACGAATATCGAGCAAAGGCGGTGCCCGGCGCGAGGCGCGTCCCCTCATTCGGGCGAAAGTTGAAGGAATGATCGATGTCGCAGAATTCCGCCCGTGCCGCCGGACGCCATTTCCTGCAGATTCCCGGACCGACGCCCGTGCCCGACCGCGTGCTGCGGGCGATGGATACGCCGATGATCGATCATCGCGGTCCGGAATTCGCCAAGCTCGCCCGCCGCTGCCTCGACGGCGTCAAGACAATTTTCAAAACCACCAACCCGGTGGTTATCTACACCGCGACTGGTACCGGGGCATGGGAAGCGGCATTCGTCAACACGCTCTGCGCCGGCGATAAGGTCTTGATGGTGGAGACCGGCCAATTCGCCGTTTTGTGGAAGAAGATGGCCGAGCGACTTGGGCTTGTGCCCGAATTCATCGCGACCGACTGGCGCGGCGGCGTCGAGCCCGCGGTCGTCGAGGCGCGGCTCAAGGACGACAAGAAGCACGCGATCAAGGCGGTATGCGTTCTGCATAACGAGACGTCCAACGGCGCGTTGTCACCGATCGCCGAGATCCGCAAGGCGATCGATCGCGCGGCGCACCCGGCGCTGCTGCTGGTCGATACCATCTCTTCGCTTGGCTCCACCGACTACCGCCATGACGAGTGGGGCGTCGACGTCTCCGTCGGCGGCGCGCAGAAGGGCCTGATGCTGCCGCCCGGCATGTCGTTCAACGCGATCAGCGACAAGGCGCTGGCGGCGATGAAGACATCGACGCTGCCGAAATCGTTCTTTGCCTGGGACGACATGCTGGCCATGAACAAGGCCGGCTTCTTCCCCTATACGCCGGCGACGCAGATGCTCCAGGGCCTCGCGGTTTCGATCGACATGCTGCACGAGGAGGGCCTCGATAACGTCTTCGCCCGCCACGCGCGTCTGGCCGAGGCGACGCGGCACGCGGTGCGCGCCTGGGGCCTCGACATCATGTGCCGCGATCCGAAATATCAATCGCCGACCATTACCGCGGTAATGATGCCGGAGGGCCATGACGGCGAAGCGTTCCGTAATCTCGCGCTCGCCACGTTCAATATTTCATTGGGCACGAGCTTTGGCGCCTATGCCGGCAAGTATTTCCGCATCGGACATCTTGGCGACGTCAATGACGGTCACATGATCGGCGCGTTGGCGCTCATCGAGATGGCGCTGGCGCTCGCGCGCGTGCCGCACAAGCGGGGCGGCGTGCAGGCGGCAATGGATTGCCTGGTGTCGGCGCACGCGCAGCCGGTGCGCGCGGCGGCGGAATAGCTGCCCCGGCGTTTGGCGCTTTTCGCGATCATGCCCTAGGATGACCGCGCGGCCGCTCATGCGACGCTGAATTCCAGACGCCAGCCGCAGGCCATGCGTGGGACAACGCCCGCGCGCGCGATATCGTGGTGGCCGGCAAGGCGCGGGAGGTCGACAATGGCGATCGAGGCACTCGGTTATATCGGCGTGCGCGCGCGCAGCGCGGCGGACTGGGCGGCGTTCGGCGGCAATTTCCTCGGCATGCAGGTCGTGGATGCGAGCCGCAGGACGCTGGCGCTGCGCATGGACGACCGCAAGCAACGCGTTCTGGTCAGCGAGGATGGCGGCGAGGGCGTTGCGTTTTTCGGCTGGGAGGTCGCCGACGCCGCGACGCTCGACCGCTTCGCCGCGCGACTTGAGGCCGCTGGCATTGCGCTCACGCGCGGCACGCGCGCGCTCGCCGACGAACGGCGCGTGCGCGACCTCGTGGCCTTTGACGATCCTCTTGGCAATCGGCTGGAAATCTTTCACGGCGCCGAGATCGCGTCCGAGCCGTTCACGCCCGGGCGTGCGATCTCGGGATTCCGCACCGGCCCGCTCGGCATGGGCCACGCCGTCCTGCATGTGCGCAATGTCGAGGAGGCAATGGCGTTCTATCGCGATCTGCTCGGCTTCAGGCTTTCCGACTATCTGCTGCGGCCGTTCCGCGCCTATTTCCTTCACGCCAATCCGCGCCATCACAGCATCGCCTTCATCGAGACCGGCCGCGTGGCGACGCACCATGTCATGGTGGAATGCTACATGCTCGACGATGTCGGGCAGGGCTATGATCTGGCCTTGCGCGAGGAGGGCCGCATCGGCGTTACGCTCGGCCGGCACATCAACGACGAGGTCACGTCGTTTTACGCCAACACGCCGTCGGGATTCATGTTCGAGTATGGCTGGGGCGGGCGCACGCTCGATACCGCCACGTGGCAGCCGCATGAGGTGACCTGGGGTCCGAGCCTATGGGGGCACGATCGTATGTGGCTGACGCCGGAGGGCCGCGCAGAGGCGCGCGAACTTCGCATCGGCGCGGCCGCGAGCGGTCTGCGCCGGCAACTCAACGTCGTCGATGGCAATTACCGCTTGGCGCCAGGCATATGCTCGTGGTGGGATCGCGCGTCGGCGGCGGCCGAATAACTCACGCCGGCGATGCGCACGCCAGCTATGCGCGCAGCGGACATCCGCCGGGCGGAAAACGTGCTTGCCGCCATAGAAGGAACAATTTTCTGCAACCGACTGTCGTCGCGGTTGACGTTTTTTTCCAATTGATATTCGCTGCCCGGCGACGCGTAGCGATTTTGCACAACCTGCCCCCGCCGGCATCTCACGCAGGCACGTTCAGGGAGACGACAATGGCCAATGCGCGCGCTTTATCTTCCGCGCGCGACGGCGACGCCGTGGCGACGGATGCCGTCGGCGCCGATGACGCGCGCGCGCGGATGCTGGCTCGGTTTCAGGCGGTGCGCGCGGAGACCGAACGCCGCGCGGCGCCGCTGACGCCGGAGGATCAATGCGTGCAGTCGATGCCCGACGCCAGTCCGGCGAAATGGCATCGCGCCCACACGACGTGGTTTTTCGAGCAATTCGTGCTCGGCCCAAACGCGCCCAGCTACCAGGTTTTCGACGACCGCTTCGCCTACCTGTTCAATTCCTACTATGTCGCCGCCGGGCCGCGGCACGCGCGTCCCATGCGCGGCCTCATCACGCGCCCGGACGCGCAGCACGTCGGCGCCTATCGGCGCCATGTCGATGCGGCGATGCAGCGCCTGTTCGCGACGCTCGCAAGCGACGCGCTCGAGCGCGTGCTGACGTTGGTCGAGATCGGCCTCAATCACGAGCAGCAGCATCAGGAACTGATGCTGACCGACATCTTGCACGCCTTCGCGCACAATCCGCATCCGCCTGCCTTTGACGAGTGCTGGGAGCCGCCGCGGCCGCAGTGCCGTACGGGCCGCTTCGCCCTGCCCGAGGGTATCCATTCGATCGGTCATGCCGGCGAGGGGTTCTCCTTCGACAATGAGGGGCCGGCGCATCGCGAACTTGTCGGGCCGGTCGCGCTATCGCGCGCGCTGGTCGGCAACGGTCAATGGCTCGATTTCATGCGCGACGGCGGCTACGCGACACCGTCCTTGTGGCTCTCGGACGGCTGGGCGGCGCGCGAAGCGCAGGGCTGGGAGGCGCCGGGCTACTGGCGCGAGGTCGACGGCCGCTGGCTGGCGTTCACGCTTGGCGGACTGCGGGCGGTGGACGCGGCGGCGCCGGTCTGTCACGTGAGCTATTACGAGGCCGACGCATTCGCGCGCTGGAGCGGGGCGCAGCTGCCGAGCGAGGCGGAATGGGAAGTCGCCGCGCGCGCCGGCGAGATCGGCGATGCGTTCTCGCTCGCATGGCAGTGGACGCGCAGCGCCTATTCCGCCTATCCCGGATATCGGGCCGCGGCGGACGCGCTCGGCGAATATAACGGCAAGTTCATGGTCAACCAGATGGTGCTGCGCGGCGCGTCCCTGGCGACACCCGCCGGCCACGCACGGCCCACCTACCGCAATTTTTTTCAGCCGCCAGCTCGCTGGCAATTCACCGGCCTTCGCCTCGCCTGGCCAGGGCAATAATCGCAGCGCGGCGCGCTCGCGCTGGCGGCGGCAATAGCGAACGGAATTTCAAATGAACGTGCATATTCGCCAGTTGGCGACGTCGCTGGCAAGCGCGGACGGCCTGGAGCTCTTCGCGGCCGACGCGATCGCCGGCCTCGCCGCGGAGCGCAAGCGGTTGCCGCCGAAATATTTCTACGACCGGGCCGGCTCCGAACTGTTCGAGGAAATCACGCGGTTGGACGAATACTACCCGACCCGTACCGAGGCGCGAATACTCGCTGACAATGCCGGCGCGATCGCGGCGCTGGTGCCGGCGGATTCCGCGCTGGTCGAGTTTGGCGCCGGTGCGGCCACGAAGGTGCGCATCCTGCTCGCGGCTGCCGCGCATGTCAGCGCCTACGTTCCGGTCGATATCAGCGCCGAGTTCCTGGCCGGCGAGGCCGCGCGGCTCGACCACGACATCGCGCGCGTCGCCGTTCACCCGGTGGCGGCGGATTTCACGCGGCCCTTTGTCTTGCCGGCCGCCATCCGCGGCAAGCCGCGCGCGGGCTTCTTTCCCGGCTCGACGATCGGCAATTTCGAGCCGCACGACGCCGCCGCGTTCCTGCGCCAGGCGGCGCAAGTCCTCGGCAAGGGCGCGGTCTTCATCGTCGGCGCCGATCTCGATAAGGATGCTGCGGTGCTGCGCGCCGCCTATAATGACGCCAGCGGCGTCACCGCGCGGTTCAATCTCAATTTGCTCACGCGCATCAACCGCGAGCTGGGCGCCGATTTCGACGTCGACGCTTTCGAGCACGTCGCCTGTTACAACCGCATGCGCGCGCGCATCGAAATGCACCTTGCCAGCCGCAAGCGGCAGAACGTCAAATTGCGCGGCCTCACGTTCAGCTTCCGCGCCGGGGAGACCATCCATACCGAGAACAGCTACAAGTTCACCATCGACTCGTTCCGCGCGCTGGCGCGGGAGGGCGGATGGACGCCGCGTGCCGTGTTCTGCGACGCGGAGAATCTGTTTTCCGTGCACGTGTTGGTCGCCGACGCGCCGCGCTGACGCGCGCGCCCGGCGGCGCACCCGCGCCACGGCGCCCAAGAGTTGCGCGACGGGGTCAACGCGATAGGGGGCGGTGCGGCGCGGCGCAAGGAGCTCCGGAGCTGGCATATGCCGCGCCGATCGGGTATTTGGCGGCGACAGGGGAGCAGCGTCCATGATCGGCAGCCATGACCGTATTCTCACCACCCATGTCGGCAGCTTGCCGCGCAACGAGGTGCTCACCGATTTGCTGGTGCGCCGCGAGGCCGGCGACACGATCGACGCCAAGCTTCTGGCCGGCGAGATGGACAAGGCCGTGGCCGACATCGTCGATCGCCAGAAAGCGGCCGGCGTGGATATCGGCAATGACGGCGAGCAGCAACGCGTCGGCTTCCAGACCTACGTGCCCGAGCGCATGGCGGGCTTTGGCGGCGCCTCGAAGCGGCCCATGGGTCGCGACCTGCGCGAATTTCCCGAGCTGATCGAAATCCAGAAGCGCCGCTTCCCCAATCGCGGCAAGGGCCAGGACGCGCCGCAGGCGGTGGCCGAGCTCAAATATCTCGACGCCGCGCCAATCGGCGCGGAAATAGCGCGCTTGCGACGCGCGGCGGGAAACGCATTTTCCGAAATATTCATGACCGCGCCGTCGCCCGGCATCGTCGCCACGACCATGCTCAACGCCTATTATGATTCATACGAATCCTATCTCAAGGCGATCGCGCGCGAGATGCGCACCGAGTACCGCGCGATCCATGACGGCGGGTTTTTGCTGCAGATCGACGCTCCCGATCTCGCCATGGCGCGCGTCATCAATTTCCAGGACAAGTCCGACGCCGAGTTCCAGAAAATCTGCGAGTTGCAGGTGGACGCCATCAATCAGGGGCTTGCCGGCATCGCGCGCGAGCGGGTGCGGCTGCACGTGTGCTGGGGCAACTGGGAGGGGCCGCATATTTTCGACATTGCGCTGGAGAAGGTTCTGGCGATCCTGCTCAAGGCCAATGTCGGGGCGCTCTCGATCGAGTTCGCCAATCCGCGCCACGCCCACGAGTATGGCGTGCTCAAGCGCATCGGCCTGCCCAAGGACATGCTGCTCATCCCCGGCGTCATCGAGACGACGTCCAACTTCGTCGAGCACCCCGAGCTGGTCGCCCGCCGCATCGAGGAAGCGGTCGCCGCGATTGGCGACCGTGAGCGCGTGATCGCCTCGACTGATTGCGGATTCGGCACCTTCGCCGGCCGCGAATGGGTGATCGCACCGGTGGTGTGGAAGAAGCTCGAAGCCTTGCGCCAGGGCGCCGATATCGCCACCCAGCGCCTGTGGGGCCGAAAATCGGCGGCGTGATCCGCCACGGCCCGTCCGCCCGATTGCCGGTGGCGGTTCGGCGCCGCGGCGGCCTCCCAACCCCTGCACGCCGACAAGTTTTCCTGTCGATGATGTCGCAAAGCTCTATAATTGCGCCACCCCTGGCGCCGCCCGGTGCTGCCGCGCGAGGCGCATGAATTCCCGAGGAGGAACCGCATGGACGATACAGTGCGCAAGATCGGCGCCGACGACATCAACCCGCGCTACAATTGGAGCCGTGCCCTGCCGGCGCTCGGCATCATGGGCGTCGATTTCGAACAGCGCGTCGATTACCGCCGCATGCACAGGTATCGGCTCGGCCGCGCCAAGCAGGCGCTGGAAAAGTCGGAACTCGGCGCCATCCTGGTCATGGACGTCAACAATATCCGCTATCTCACCTCGACCAAGATCGGCGAATGGGAGCGCGACAAGATCTGCCGTTGGGCGCTGCTCACGCGCGACAGCGATCCGATCCTGTGGGATTTCGGTTCGGCCGCCGTTCACCACCGGCTCTATTGCCCCTGGCTGGCGCCGGAGAACGTCAGGGCCGGCCTGCTCGGCCTGCGCGGCACCGTCTCGCCGTCCTTCGGCCTGATGGCGCGCCATGCCAAGGAGATCGCCGCGCTGATCAAGGACGCGGGTTGCGACAAGATGCCGCTCGGCGTCGATATCATCGAGCCGCCGATGATGTTCGAATTGCAAAAGGCCGGCCTCAAGGTCGCGGATGGCCAGCAGGTCATGCTGGAAGCGCGCGAGATCAAGAATATCGACGAGATCGCGCTGCTCAACCGCGCCGCCGCCATGGTTGACGGCGCCTACGACCTGATCAACGAGAAGCTGCGCCCGGGCGTGCGCGAAAACGACATTGTCGGTATGGTCAATGAATTCCTCTATCGTCACGGGTCCGATGACGTGGAGGCGATCAACGCCATTTCCGGCGAGCGCTGCAATCCGCACCCGCATAATTTCACCGACCGCATGATCCGCGCCGGCGACCAGGTGTTCTTCGACATTCTGCAATCGTTCATGGGCTACCGCACCTGTTACTACCGCACGTTCAACGTCTCGCGCGCGACACCGGCGCAGCACGACGCCTATAAGAAGGCGCGCGAATGGCTCGACAACGCCATCGCGCTGATCAAGCCCGGCGTTTCCACCGACAAGGTCGCAAGCATCTGGCCGAAGGCGCCGGAATTCGGCTTCCCCGACGAGCTGAGCGCGTTCGGCTTGCAGTTCGGCCATGGCCTGGGCCTAGCATTGCACGAGCGGCCGATCATCTCGCGCGTCGTCTCGCTCGACCACCCGACCGAGATCAAGGAGGGCATGGTGTTCGCGCTTGAAACCTATTGCCCGGCGACCGATGGCTTTTCCGGCGCGCGCATCGAGGAGGAAGTCGTGGTCACCGACAAGGGCTGCAAGGTCATATCGCTCTTTCCGGCGGAGGACTTGCCGATCAGCGCCCGCTATTGAGCGACTTCGCGCAGGTGGCAAGCGAGACTCGGCGCGGTCGCGCCGGCGGCGCGGACGCGTATCGCATGCGCAATTTCCTTTTGTTAACCATTGCGGCCATGCCGCGGCGCGTATGGACGATAAAATTGTCACCGATTCGTTGGGAAAATATTTGTGATTTCCAGTGTAGGGTAACTGATGCGAATTTTCGGCAAATTTCCAGGGCTCAATCTGGCCACGCTGACGCCGCCGGCGTGGCTTGCCGCCGTCATCGAGGCAAAGCGCGTCTTGATCGTGTCGGCGGTCTTCGCCGGCGTGATGGCGACGTCACTTTATGTGGGCGTGGGTCTGAAAGCGCCGTCGCCGCCGCCGCCGCAGGATTCGCTCGCGACCGAATGGGCGAGTGGCGGTCAGGCCGGCAAGGTTGTTTTCCGGCTTGCCGACGGCGCGCATTGCCGCAGCATGCGCTTCGACAATGGCAGCGGTGCCATGACCTCCAGCAAAACCGAATTGTGCGAGGACGTGCGCGAATTTTACGAAAAGCGCGGCGAGCGACGCTCCACATTCCGTTGGGGGCAGTAAGCGCGTCAAGCGTTCGGCGACCTCTCCCACTTTTCGCGACCATGCGCTAGAAGCGCTTTGTGCTTCGATTAAATCGGAAAGCGCTCTCTTTTCCTTGACTTTGTCGCATTTTCTGCGGCGAACCGGTTCCCGCTTCGCCGGAAAATGCGCTAATGCGCGCCGATGCCCATTGCCCGCTCGAACGCGCGGCGTATGTGCTCGGGCTGGCCATAGTGGTGACGAAAGCCCTGCAGCCGCGCCTTGAGCAGCGGATGCTTGTCGTGGTCCGCGAGCGCCACGCCGTCGACGCAATATCCAGTCATCATGTTCGGCAGCCGCACGCGCCGCGCGGCGGCGGGATCGCGGATGATCGCGGAAGGATCGCGGCCATCCGCCACCGCGGCAAGATCGTCGAAGAAGCGCTTGCGCATCATGCCGACGCCAACGTCGCTTGAGCGCAGGTTTTCCTTGGTGCGATCGGCAATCGTGCCCTGGCCGACCCAGCCGACAATGTCCTGGTTGATCACGTGGCTGGTGATGAGGCGCCCTTGGGCGTCGCGGATGGGGCTCATCCAGGCGGGAATCGAATCTTGCACATAGGGCTCGCGCCCCTTGGGCACGCGCATGAAAAACCAGGCGATGCTGAGCGTATTGACGTCGTCGATCGGCACGCGCCACTCAAAATGCATGCCGAGGAAAAATCCGATCGGCCACAACGCGACACGGCCGACCGTCCAGTAGTCGCTTGTCTCGTCCATGCCCTCGCGCACGCGCTTGTAGATCAGGCCGTGGTCGAACTCCTCGAATTTCAGCTTGAGGTGCCTGGGCGCGTAGGGGCCGCGCTGGCCTTGCAGGCGCGTCGTCCAATTGTCATGCATCCATTCGAAATGCACCGGGTCGATGGAGTTTTCCTGGCATTGCAGCCAGTTGCACGGCGCCTCGGCGAGCACGATCTCGCGAAAGCCGTTCTCCCAGGTGAACGGCTCGTAGATCGGCAGTTCCGGCGCCGGCGCCGGCCCGAGATAGGCCCAAAGCAGCCCCGCCAGTTCCCGGACCGGATAAGCAAGGATATCGCAGCCATGGCGGCTGCGCGCACTGGGGTTGGTGGTGTCCTCGTAGGGCTGCGCGATGCAGCGCCCGCTCGCGGCGTAGGTCCAGCCATGGTAGCTGCAGCGAATGCCCTCGTCCTCGACATAGCCATAGGACATGTCGGCGCGGCGGTGTGGGCAGTGGCGGCCAACCAGGCCGTAGCGGCCGCCCAGGTCCTTGTAGAGGACGAGATCCTCGCCGCAGAGCCGTACCGGCCTGACCGGGTTGGCGTCGAATTCGCTGGCGCCGGCGATGGGCATCCAATAGCGGCGCAGCAGGCCGCCCATGGGCGTGCCGGGGCCGACGCGCGTGAGCGTCTCGTTGTTGGCGGCCGTGAGCACGCTTAAGCCTCCGCTGCCGCGATCGCCCGCGCCCCGCGCGCGCTTGCGGATTGTGCTGCGGAATTCCGCGCGTTGCAACGCCGACCGGCGCGCAACCGAATTTCGCGATCGCCCGGGCATCGGCAGGCGAGCGCGGGCGCGCGCGCAATCTTGCCGCGTCCCGCCGGCGCCGGGCAAAATTTCGGCTAAAGCGCTCCGCCTTGCGCGATCTGATGCCAGATGCGGTCGACGCTTGCCTCGATCGCCGGATCGGGAATGACGCGCTCCATCATCTTGAGGCCGAGCGGCGCGGTGCAATCGACGCCCATGAATGTGCGCGTGTTTCTCACGATCGCGTCGTGACCGTCATAGACGCCGAGCTTCGCGGTCGCGCCCATATCGGCCTGCGCCAGGGGATCGATGGTCATGCCGATGACGTTGGGAATAACAAGCAGGTCGCGATCGGCCATGAAGCGGTGGGCGAGCGCCCAGTCGCGTTCATGCGGATTATGGATGTCGATATCCTTGTCATAGACAAAGACGTGCTTGCAGAAACCTTGCAACGCGGTGTAGGCGCGCATCATCGCCATCCGGGGCTCGCCGATGCGCCGCTTGTCGATCGCCACATGCACGGTGAAGCCGCAACCGGCGGCCGGGTCGACGAAGACATCGACGACATTGGGCAGAACCTGCGCGAGGTCGACATAGACCCGCACCGAGCGAAAGAAGGCGGCGATATTGTTGCATTCGTTGAGCGGCCGCCCGATATGGACGTGCTGGTAGATCGGCTGGCGCCGCATGGTGATGGCGGTGACATGGAAAGCCGGACGCCGGCGCGCGTCGTCGTAAAATCCGTTGAACGATGCGAAGCGGCCCTGCATTACCCAATCGAACGGCTTGAACACGCCTTCGATGACGATTTCCGCGTCGGCGGGAACATCGACGTCGATCGTCTCGCATTTCACCAGCTTGACCGGCTCGCCGGTCAGCGCGCCGACATAGGCGAAATCATTGTTCTTATGCGGCAGCGCGGCGTTCGCGGCCGCCAGCACCATGTCCGGCCCGACCCCGATCACGAAGGCCATCGGGAAGGCGCGCGCCTTGTCGTGGTTCCAGGTCGAGGACCGGTCGTCGATCTTGGCGCCCCAGAACTCTTCCATGCTCTTGGCGTCGCCGGTGCCGCGGAAGATCCACACCGATCCCTTGTTACGGCCGGTGATTTCGAAGCGATGGTAGGAGAGGTTATAGGCGTTTTCCGCCGGCTTGGTGCAGGCCACGCCGCAAACGAAGCGCCCGTCGAGGAACTCCTTGGTATCGCTGCCATCGGCGGGGTTGAGGCGCAGGATCGGCAGCCTGGTCAGATCGATGTCGGCGCCGGTGAAGACCAGTTCCTTGCACGGCGCCGCGCCGCGATCGACATAGACCGGCGGCACGTTTCCGGCCAGGGCCTGGCGCATCTTCTGCGCCGCGCCGGGAACCGCGTGCTTGAGCGGGACGCCGAACGTGTCGGCGATGCGCCGATAGCCCGATCCGCCGATCGTGTTGGCGAAAACCGGAATGTCGAACCCCTTCGGGTTCTCGAACAGGAGGCCCTTGTCGACATGGTCGTAATCGGCGCGCGCGATCACGGCGCCCATTTCCGATATGGTGTCGACCTGCGGCCGGATGCGCAGAATGTCGCCCTTTTCCTCTTGCTGACGCAGGAATTCGCGAAACGCTTGGGCCATGGCTTTCCTCCCCCGGGGATCGCATGTGGATCGCACGTCTTGGCCTGCGCTTGTCGCCGGCCATGCAAAACCGTAACATACGGTACGGTACGAAACTGGACATGACAATGCGGCAACCGACGCGAACCGGACGACCGGCGCAAGATAAAGGGCCGGCGCGAAAGGGGCGAGCGGCGCGAGAAGCCGCGCCGACACGAAAAGAACGACCGGAGAAAGGCCTCGAGCCGGCGTCGAAGCGGCAATTGTTGCCAGTTGGAAAATCGACGCGACCGGCACCGCCGGCGCGCGCCAGCGC
>JACQAE010000115.1 GCA_016195095.1 Pseudomonadota bacterium | reverse complement strand
CGGCACGACGCCCTTGGGGTTGAGCTTGAGATAGGCCGGATCGTATTGCTCGTTCTTGAACAGATCGATCGTCTTGGCCTCAAAGGGAAGCGCTTTCTCGTGCAGCGTGATGAAGACCTTTTGCGTGCAGATCGAATTGCGCGCGGTATAGAGGATGAGCATGTGGAACCCGTATGGCTGACCCGACGCCGCTGCGCCATGCGTCGTTCCTAGCTTGTTTTTGCCCGCGGCGCACCCTCGCGGCGCGCATGGCAGACGCGGATCCGCCCGCGGCTCACGCACGCGCCGGCGCGGTGTATTTGCAGCGGGTCAGCCATGCAGCGCATACATCCAATTGATCACGACAATTCGTTTGGCATCGGCCGCTCAAGGCCGTAAACAGCCCGCACGCGCGCGTGTGCGGCGCAGCATGGAGAGGCGACTCGAATGCCCCCTGCAAATCCGGGAATGGCCGTCTGGCGAACGCCGGCGGTCGTGATTGGTTTTGGTTGCCTGATCGCGATGCTCAGTTTCGGGCCGCGCTCGGCGTTTGGCCAGTTTCTCGCGCCGATGTCGCTCGACCATGGTTGGGGCCGCGATATTTTTGCGCTTGCGGTCGCAATTCAAAACCTGGTCTGGGGCGCCGGGCAGCCGTTGGCCGGCGGCGTCGCCGACCGCTTCGGGACCGTGCGCGTTTTATGCGTCGGCGCCATCCTTTACGCGCTCGGCTTGGCGCTGATGACCTATGCGTCAACGCCCGGCATGCTGAATTTGTCGGCGGGTCTGTTGCTCGGCCTCGGGCTCTCGGGCTGCTCGTTCGGGCTCGTGCTCGGCGCTTTCGGCAAGCTGGTGCCCGAAAAATGGCGCTCGATGGCGTTCGGATTCGGCACCGCCGCCGGATCGTTCGGCCAGTTCCTGTTCTCGCCCTTGGCCTACGGGCTGATCGCGGGATATGGCTGGCAAGTTGCCCTCCTTGTTTTCGCGGCCACCATGCTCTTGATCATTCCAATGTCGCTGGCGCTGGCGACCCCGTCCGCCGACTTATCTCCCGGCGCCATCGCCGCCGCGCCGATCGAAAAGCAGTCGGTGCGCCACGCGCTCACCGAGGCATTCGGTCACCGCAGCTACGTGCTCTTGGTGCTAGGCTTCTTCACCTGCGGGTTCCAGCTCGCGTTCGTGACCGTACACCTTCCCCCCTATCTGCTCGACCGCGGCCTCACCGCGGATGTCGGCGCCTGGACCATTGGCGTGATCGGCCTGTTCAACATCGTGGGCTCGCTCCTGGCCGGCTGGATGAGCGGCTTCGCGCCCATGCGTTACATCCTCTCGGTCATCTATTTTTCACGCGCCATCGCCATCGTGGTATTCATCACGCTGCCGGCGAGCCCCGCATCCGCGATGATCTTCGGCGCGGTTACCGGACTATTGTGGCTATCGACGGTGCCGCCGACATCGGGCCTCGTGGCGCTGATGTTCGGCACGCGCTGGCTCGCCATGCTGTTCGGCATCGCCTTCTTCAGCCATCAGGTCGGCGGCTTTCTCGGCGTCCTGATTGGCGGCATCGCCTATGAACGCACGGGGTCCTACGACCTGGTCTGGTGGCTCTCGGTGTTCTTCGGCGTCGCCTCCGCCGTGATCAACCTGCCGATCGTCGAGAAGCCGGTATTTCGCGCGCCACCGGTAGCGGCCGCGGCGGTCGCGTAATTCGCGCGCGCCGGCGCTCACGCGCCGCGGGCGAAGATCAGCGTCTGGTTATTGGCCGGCATGTCGATACGCGAATGCAGCCGTAGGCCGGCGCGCCGCGCAAGCGCCGCGACATCGGCCACGTCGCGCACGCCCCAACGTGGGTCCTGGGCGCGCAGGCTGGCGTCGAAGGCGGCGTTGCTCGGCGCGGTGTGGCGGCCGTCGCGCAGATACGGCCCGTAAAGGAAGACGTGGCCCCGGCCTTGCAACAGGCGCGGCGCCGCCGTCATGAGATTCTCCGCCACCGCCCACGGCGCGATATGCAGCACGTTGACGCACATGATGGCGCAAAATTCTCCCGCCGGAAGGCCGTCGCCGTCGCTGTCCCAGTCGCTCCGCGTCAGGTCGAGCGCGCGCGGCTCCGCGACATTGTCCAGACCGGCGTGGCGCGTCCATGCCGCGATGCTGGCGCGGTGGCGTGGGTCGGGATCGCTCGGGTACCAGCGGATGGCGGGCGCATGGCGCGCGAAGGCGGTCACGTGCTGGCCGGAGCCGCTACCGATTTCAAGCGCCAGGCCGTCGGCCGTTTGCATGAAGGGGGCAATCGCCGACCAGATTGGCGCGTGATTGCGGTGGAAGGCTTGCGCGTCGAGACGGCCATCGGCGGCGCGCGGCCAGTCGGCGGCGCCGAATTCGGGGACGGGTTCGGCCATGGGCGTGCTCTTGCTCCGGATTGCGCGCAATCATACGGTCGCGCGCGGCAGGTTGACAGCGTGACGCCAGCCTGCCGAATTGCGCCATCGGCGCGCTTGCCGTTTCGAGGCGCGTGCGAAACGTATCGGCTGCGACATGGACCGGAAGGGGCGAGGCGTGGGCACATTCAAGGCCATTCGGATTGACAAGACCGAGGCTGGGCAGACGGTGGCGCTCGGTGAATTCGACGAGCGTGACCTCATGCCGGGCGACGTCACGTTGCGGCCGCAATGGTCGACGCTCAATTACAAGGACGGGCTGGCGGTCACCGGCAGCGCGCCGGTGGTGCGGCGGTTCCCCATGATCGCCGGCATTGACGCGGCCGGCACGGTCGAGACGTCGTCGCACCCGCAATGGAAACCGGGCGACAATGTCATTCTCAATGGCTGGGGTTGCGGGGAGACGCATCTCGGCGCCTATGCGCAGCAGGCGCGGGTCAATGGCGACTGGCTTGTGGCGCTGCCACGGGGATTGTCGGCGCGCGAGGCGATGGCCATTGGCACGGCCGGCTATACCGCGATGCTTGCGGTCATGGCGCTCGAACGCGCAGGGCTTGCGCCCGATCGCGGGCCGGTGGTCGTGACCGGGGCGGCGGGCGGCGTCGGATCGGTCGCGCTCGCGCTCCTTGCCGGGCTCGGCTACCACGCCGTCGCGGCGACCGGGCGGCCGGCGGAGGCGGAGTACCTCAAGGGCCTGGGCGCGCGCGAGATCATCGAGCGCAAAGAACTGGCGGGGCCGGTCAAGCCGCTGGCGCGCGAGCGCTTCGCGGGTGCGATCGACTGCGTCGGCTCGACGACGCTTGCCAACGTGCTCTCGATGATCCGCTATGGCGGTTGCGTCGCCGCTTGCGGGCTGGCCGGGGGCATGGATTTGCCGGCGAGCGTCGCGCCGTTCATTTTGCGCGGCGTGACCCTTGCCGGCGTCGATTCGGTGATGTGTCCACAGCCTTTGCGCCGCCAAGCCTGGCAACGGCTGGCGGAAAGCCTCGATCGCGCTAAACTCGCGTCCATGACCAGCGAAATCGGGCTCGGCCAGGTGATCGAAACCGGCCGGCGCCTCCTCGAGGGCAAGGTGCGCGGCCGCATTGTTGTCAGAATCGGCTAACCACATTCACCAATTGGCGATAAGTTTGCGCCATATTCGAGTCGTTATGGTTAGATTGGGCTTAATCGCCCGTTCACAGGTTGGGCGGTCCGCCCCGACTTGCATCCGATCGGCTTGCTTTCGGTAAACTTGGTTGCGGCGGATTTTGGGGAGTTCGACATGTTGGTGCGTATTGCGATCGCGTGCTGGGGATTGGCCTTGGGAATTCCGGCCTTGACCGTCGCTGCCTTGGCGTCGGACCTCAAACCCGAGGAGGCGAGGCGTTTTGTCGCCGGAAAGCTGTTCGCCTATAATTGCTTCGAAGGCACGACCGGCATGGGCCGCATCAACGCCGACGGCTCGGTGGCGGGAACCATCCGCATGCGCGGCGCCAACGCGGCGCGCTATATCGTCCTTCCGGCCAACACGGTGCGGGTCCAGCCGGAATCGATCTGCGCCTCGGTACGCGGCGTTCCGTTTCAGCCCTGCTTCAACATCGTCAAGACCAGCAACTCCACCTTCCGCGGCTCGGTCTCCGGTTTTGGCTTCGCCTATTGTGATTTTACCCGCGTTAATCCGCGCCTGCGCATGGCCGGCGGCAAGGCGCGAGAGCGCGCAGTCAAGCCGGTCGAACTTGCCGACGGCGCCGCCGAATAGGCGCGCGCGATCGCGCGCCAAAGTCTGATCCGTTGCGATTGAATCAAATGCGTATGATCTGATCCGAAAACCGGTTCCCACTTTTGCGGATCATGACTCTTAAGCGCGCATGATCTTTTCGCAAAAGCGGTTTCCACTTTTGCGGATCATGCCTCTTAAGCGCGCATGATCTTTTCGCAAAAACGGTTCCCACTTTTGCGGATCATGCCTCTTAAGCGCGCGTGATCTTTTCGCAAAAGCGGTTTCCACTCTTGCGGATCATGACTCTTAAGCGCGCGTGTTCTTTTCGCAAAAGCGGTTCCCACTTTTGCGGATCATGCCTCTTAAGCGCGCATGATCTTTT
>JACQAE010000008.1 GCA_016195095.1 Pseudomonadota bacterium | reverse complement strand
GCGCCTGCGCGATCTCCGGCTCCGCCGCCGGGAGCAGCCGGCTGCGGCAGACGATTGTGACGCTCACGCCTATGCGCGCGAACATCTGCGCGAGTTCCGCGCCGATATAGCCGCCGCCGATCACCAGGAGCGATTTCGGCAGCGCCGGCAGCGCCAACGCCGACGTGCTGGTGAGATAGTCCACTTCGTCAATTCCGGCGATGGTGGGCACCGATGGCCGCGTCCCGGTGGCAATAATGATGCGCTTGAAATTGAGGAGGTCGCCGTTGACGGCGACGCCCGCGTCAACGAGACGCGCCTTGCCCTCGACATAGGTGATGCCGTTATAGGAAGGCAGAAGATCGGAATATTTCGCCTGCCGCAGGGCGCCGACAAGCTCATCCTTCTGGCGCACGAGTGCGTTCCAGTCATGCGCGTGCGCGCGCGCACTGATGCCGGCAAAGCGCTGAGCGGCGCTCGCCTGGTGCAGCGTTTCGGCGGCGCGGATCAGCGTCTTGGAGGGCACGCAGCCGACATTGACGCAGGTGCCGCCGATCGTGCCGTGACCGAAGAGCGCGACCTGCGCGCCCGCCTCGGCCGCCGCGATAGCCGCCGAAAAGCCGGCCGAGCCGGCACCGATGACGGCCAGATCATAGCCCTTGCCGTTGTTGGGCGCGCAACACGCGCTCATGGCCTGGCGCCCTGTTTGGGAGCGGCCGGATCGCAGCATGCCTGCGCAGCCGCGCGGCGGCGATAGATTCCAAGCCCAAGCACGCCCAAACTTATGATCAGCGCCGGAATGAGGACGAAATCGGCCTTGGCGATCCATGCCGTCAGGCCGGCGGCGCCAAGAATGACGGCAACAATGGGCGTTGCGCAGCAGATAGCGGCGATCGTCGTGCCGACAGCGCCGGTTGCGATGAGGGTGCGGTCGCCCATGCCCGAACTAGCTCTTGGGCGCGGACGGATATCCCGCGTTCGTGGTTGCCGTCGTGAGCGCCTTGACGTCGATCTTGGCATCGTCGTAGGTCACGACCGCCGTCTTGTCCTGGAAAGACACCGCGACCTTGGCGACGCCGGGCACCGCCTGCAGACTCGTGCGTACGGTGCTCGGGCAGGCCGCGCAGAACATGTTCTGCACCGCAAGGGTGACGGTCTTTTCGGCGGCGAGTGCCATCGGCGACGCCAGCAACCCGAGGCTGACTGCAAACAAGGCGAGGAACCTAGTCATCCGCGTTTCTCCATGTCATTACGAAAGCAGGTAAGGCGCGACATAGTCAAAGCCGAACGCCGCGACCACAAGCACCGTCGCTGCAATGAGCACCGACTTGACGAGCCCGTTCGCCAGCGGCCGCGCACATGCCTCGCTCTCGGCGCAGACACGCTTGGAGGCGCGGTGCACGAGCCAATAACCGACGCCAAGAAATGCAATCGTCGCCGTGATGAAATACGGCTTGTAAGGCGCGAGCTGGGTGAAATTGCCGATCCACGCGCCGCTAATGCCAAGGCTGAATAACACCACCGGCAGGATGCAGCAGGAAGAGGCAGCGAGTGCGCCGAGGAGGCCGCCAGCAGCCGCCAGCGTCTGGCCGTGGCCAGCGCCCGTCACGGCGCTGCTTCCCGGCTCATTGCCCGCAATCGGCGCGGCTCTGGCTGCCAAATGCGAATGCTCGCTCATGCGGTCACCATCATCGATTAGTTTCCTTGATCATCGCTACGGGGCACTGTACTTCCTGTAGTAACTACAGGAGCAAGAACATATGCCCAGGGCCGAGATCACAGATGCGCGAGCGCAAGGCGTGTCGATCGGCGAATTGTCCCGGCGCACCGGCGTTCACATCGAGACCATCCGCTATTATGAAAAGATCAAGGTATTGCCGGCGCCACCACGGACCGCCGGGGGCAGGCGCGTCTATGGACCGGTCAGCACGCGCACTCTCGCGTTCATCCGCCGCGCGCGCGAGCTTGGCTTCACGCTCGATGAAATTCGCGCCCTGCTCGACCTCGGCGGGCCAGGAAAGGCATCCTGCGCCGAGGTGCGCGACATTGCCGCCCACCATCTCGACGATATCCGCGCCAAGATCGCCGATCTGCGTAAGCTCGAAATTCTGCTCGCATCGACGATCGCCAAATGCTCCGGCCGCACGGCGCCAGACTGCCCGGTTAACGATATTCTTTACCCAAGCGCCGGAGCATGATCGCGAAAAGCGGAAACCCGTTTTCGGAAAAGATCATGCACAAACAAGGTGCCGGAGCATCGCATGATTAAACTGGAGGCGATGAGGCTTCAACCGCGTGCGCGCCTCAAACCCGAACCAACGCCAAAGGCGGACCCGCGGCTTGGTGCATGAGGCCCGCGAGGCCTCGCGGCGGCACGTTGTCAGCGCCCTTCCATCTCGCGAAATGAGATTAGCCGGCGCTGTGCTTCATCCCACAATACAAGGCGCACGCAGCGGAAGCTTTGCAGCAGCGTGAGCCGGCTCACGCCATGCAAATCGGGATGGTCGCGAAGAGCCCGCGGCAGGCGATAATAGGGAATATGGGCGCACAGGTGGTGGACGTGGTGCATGCCGATATTGGCCGTGAACCAGCGCAGGACATTGGGGAGATCATAATGCGAGCTGCCGTGCAGCGCGGCTTCGTGCCGGTTCCAGTCGCCGTCATGCGCCCAGACCGTTCCTTCGAACTGATGCTGCACGTAGAAAAGCCAAACCCCCGCGGAACCCGCCAGCAGCATGATCGGCAGATGCACCAGCAGGAATGGCCCGACGCCGATGGCAAAGACCAGCGCGGCAATGACGGCGGCAATCGCGATATTGTTCGCCATCGCGCTGATCCAGGCCTGCCATCCGCCATGGATCACGCCACAGGGCAGCCGCTGGCGCAGAACAAATAGATAAACCGGACCAACGCCAAACATGATGAGCGGATGCCGATACAGCCGGTAGCGCAGACGGCCCCAAAAGGAGAGCGCGCGAAATTCACGCACGGTCAGTGTGTCGATGTCGCCGATCCCGCGCCGCTCAAGATGGCCGGAACTGGCATGGTGGACGGCGTGGGCATGCCGCCAGACGTCGTAGGGCGTCAACGTCAGCACGCCCAGGACACGACCGACCCAGTCATTCGCCACGCGGTGGCGGAAGAACGCGCCATGTCCGCAATCATGCTGGATCATGAACAAGCGTACGAGAAACCCGGCCGCTGGTATCCCCAACACCAGCGACAATTCCCAATAGCCGAAATGAACCGCAACCCAGCCGAGGATCCACAGCGCGGCGAATGGCACGAGCGTAACCGCGATCTCGAAAATGCTGCGGCCGTGATTGGGCTCGCGGTAGTTGGCGAGGATGCGCGTCCAGTGTCGCGCGTCACGGTCGGCCGCAGGGGCTGCAATTTGATCGTTTTGCACCGTCAGTCCCACGTTTGGTGTTGTCGCTGCCAATTTTCCGGCGGCCGCAGCTCGGGCGCGTCCGCTGTCGGTGACGATTCTCACGGCACGCGACTAACGCATGCGCCACACTCAATAAGCATTTTCCGGCGATGAGGGAACCGCTGCGCCCAGGAAAATGCGGCAAAACAAAAAATATTTGAACGCTCGGCGATTTCGCCAGACCGCAAGCGCCCCGGGGCTAGTTCCGGCCTCTCGTGGCGACCAGCCGCACTCGCTTAGGTCAGACTGGCCGCACGCGGTCGACAATGCCACGGCAGGAGCGGGCCGCCGCGCGCGTGCGCTGGCGGCCCGGAAATCCGGCCGCGCGCGCCCGTGGCGCGCGCCCCTTGTAGAATGCGTCAGGCGATTTCGATCGTGCCGACGGCGACCTTGCCGCTGCGCGGGTCGTTTTGCGTGTCGAACTTTACCTTCTGGCCCTCACGCAGGCCGTTGATGCCGGCACGCTCAAGCGCGGTAGCATGCACGAAAACGTCCTTTTCGCCATTATCCGGCTGAATGAAACCGAAGCCTTTTTGATCGTTGTAGAATTTCACGGTGCCCGTATTCATGGAAATGTCCCTTCACTAACGGTATGCACGTGGAACCTGGCGCACGAGGATTCGTGTCCATGTCCCGGTTCGTCGATTTTGGAAAGAAGTCTGAAACGTGCGCGCCCGCAAGCGACGAGGCGTAGCGGCCCAGTTGTCCGGCCAAATATCGATATGCGACACATAGTCGCCAAGTGCGGCGATTGCAAGGCATGTTACGCCCGCGCCGTGGGTGCTCAATGCTTGCGCGCGTCGACGAGGTATCCGACGATCGTCGTTTCGCCCAGGCTTCGGCACGCCTCCAGCCTGTGCAGGCCTTCGACCAGGACGAACCGCTCGCCGTCGCGGCGCACCAGGATGGGGGTCTGTTGGCCGACCTGCAGAATGCTTTCGGCGATCTCCTCGACGAGCATCGCATTGAGCGTGGCACGGCGTTTCGCCGGCACGTAGATGGTGGCAATTGCGAATGCCTCGCGTTTCATCATCGGTCGATTATCCGCGGCGCGATCGCTACCAAACGAAGGTCGGTCACCGGATTGCGCGCGCCGCGCATGCGCGGCGGATATTCGACCGCTTGCCTGGTCGGCGCCATGATGGGCAAATTGGCAAACTCGATCGCGGTGTTCGCGTATGGGCGCGCGAAGGGTATGCGAATGCCGCCGCAATGGCGAGCGGTTTCGACCGCCAAGTAATGCCACGCCCAGCCGTATCCCGTCATGACCGGCGATGCGTCAGGCCCACTCCGCGCGCGCTTCCGCCCGAAGCGGCGGTACTCGCCGGCGCCGGTGCCGCGCGGCAGGCGCTTCTGGTCGATCAGGCGGGTGACAAATTCGATGGCGCGATATTCGGCGAGCAGGGAGGAGTTGAACGTGATTTCGTTGACCCGGTTCATGATTTCCGCCGACGAGGTCGGCGTCGCGTTGCGTTCCAGCGGGTTGATCTGCACGATCATCACGTCTTCTGTGTCGGTCGCGCGGAAGAACGGGAAGATCGCGGGATTGCCCATGAAGCCGCCGTCCCAATGCGGGATGCCGTCAATTTCCACGGCGCGGAACAGAAACGGTAGGCAGGCCGACGCCATCACCACGTCGACGGTGATTTTCGCGCGCTGAAAAATGCGCAGCCGGCCGGTGCGCACGTTGGTCGCCGACACGAAAAGCGGGTGCGTGTTGGCGGCGCGCAGCGCGTCGAAATCGACGAAGCGCTCGATGAGGTCGCGCAGTGGGTTGATGTTGAGCGGGTTGATGTCGTAGGGCGAAAAGAAACGCGAGAGCGTCTCGAACCACGCCTGCATCGGCGATCCCTCGAACGGCACGATGGTAAACAAGCGCTCCACCACGGCACGCTGCACGTCCGGAAGGTTGCCGTCGAGGCTTGCCGCACGCCAGAAGTCGGCCAGGCAGCGCTTGGCGCCGTCCACGCCGCCGCGGGCCAGCCCATCGGCGAGCATCACCGCGTTGATGGCGCCCGCCGACGTACCGGAAATACCGTCGATCTCCAACCGCTCGTCGTCGAGCAGGTGGTCGAGCACACCCCAGGTAAAGGCGCCATGCGCGCCTCCGCCTTGCAGGGCAAGATTGAGCTTCTTGCGTTTTGGCCGATGCGCGGGCGGGGGCATTACTGCGCCGTCCAGCCGCCGTCGATCGACAGGTTTGTTCCCGTGATCTGCGCGGCGGAATCGGAGCAGAGATAGACGGCGAGCGAGGCGACCTGTTCGACGGTGACAAACTCCTTGGTCGGCTGCGCCGCCAGGAGCACGTCGTGCTTGACCTCTTCCGCGCTCATGTTGCGCGCCTTCATGGTGTCGGGAATCTGTTTCTCGACCAGCGGCGTCCACACGTAGCCCGGCGATATGCAGTTGGCGGTGACTCCGAAGGTGGCGAGCTCAAGGGCCACGGTCTTGGTCAGGCCGGTCAGCCCATGCTTGGCGGTGACATAGGCGCTCTTGAACGGCGAGGCGACGAGCGAATGCGCCGATGCGGTGCAGATGATGCGGCCCCACTTGCGCGCCTTCATGCCCGGCACCGCGGCGCGGATGGCGTGGAAGGCCGCCGAAAGGTTGATCGCAATGATCGCGTCCCATTTTTCGATCGGGAACTCCTCGATCGGGGCGACGTGCTGGATGCCGGCATTGTTCACGAGAATGTCGACCGCGCCGAATTTGGCCTCGGCCAATCGGATCATGCCGGCAACCTCGGCGGGCTTGGTCATGTCCGCCGGCGAATGCAGCGCCTTGACGCCGAATTCCTTCTCAATGCCAGCGCGCTCCTTTTCGATGGCGGCCGCGTCGCCAAAACCGTTGATGAGCGTGTTGGCGCCCGAGCCGGCCAGCGCGCGCGCGATGGCCAGCCCAATGCCGGAGGTGGAGCCGGTAACGACGGCGGTCTTGCCCTTGAGCATGTGACGACCTCGTATGGTGGCGGTGGGGACATGGGCTCAATAGCCCTGGAGATGCTGCATTGCAACAAAAAAACCAGGCGACCTTTCGCTCCCGCGTCGACGCGGCTGCTTTGAATTTGCGGCGCGCGGGGTTAGATAGCGTCGATGCCCGCGATCTTTCCGGCACCCGACCACGATCACGCGCGTTGCGCCACGGATGCGATGCGTCATGCCGAAGCGCTATGCGCCGAGCGCGGCGGGCGGCTCACGCCCATGCGCCGCAAAGTGCTTGCCGCGCTGGCGGAGAGCCATAAGCCGCTCGGCGCCTACGAAATCATGGAGCGAGTGGGCGGCAAGGGGCCGCGACCGGCCCCGATCACGGTTTATCGTGCGCTCGAATTCCTCATGCGCAACGGATTCGTACATCGCATCGAGAGCCGCAACGCCTTCCTCGCCTGCATTCATAACCACGCCAGCGGCGCGCTCACAATGTTCCTGATCTGCGAGCGATGCGGCGCCGCCGGCGAGGCGCCGGCCGGCGCGGCGAGCGATGCAGTGCTCGCGGCCGCATGTATGGCTGGTTTCGCGCCAAAAATGTCGGTGATCGAGATCACCGGCCTGTGCGCCCATTGCCGCGACGGCTGACTCAGGGGCGCCATGTCCACCACCATGCGCGCGGCTTCGGCACGGCCGCTGGACGCCCGTGCGGCCACGATCGTTGTCATTCTGTGTGCCAGCTGGGGCCTCAACCAAGTCGCCATCAAGATCGCGATCGCGGAAATTCCGCCGCTCACGCAGGCGGCGATCCGGTCGATCGGTGCTTTGGCGATCATCGCGCTGTGGGCGCGGCTGCGCGGCATCGCGCTATTCGCGCGCGATGGGACATTACGCGCTGGCCTTCTCGCCGGCGTCCTGTTCGGTCTCGAATTCGTGTTCATCTACCGCGGCATCGTATGGACCACGGCAAGTCGCGCCGTGGTATTTCTCTACACGACGCCTTTTTTTGTCGCGCTCGGCGCGCGCTGGCTAGGCGAGCGATTAACCGCGCTGCAATGGGGCGGGCTGGCGCTGTCATTTGCAGGCGTCGCGGTCGCGATCGGCGTGCCGCAGCCCGCGGTCGATCTGCGCGTGATCGCCGGCGACGCCATGCTGATTGTGGCCGGCGCGATCTGGGCGCTGACGACGCTTGTGATCAAGGGCTCGCGGCTCGCCACCATATCGCCTGAAAAATCTATGGCCTACCAGCTTGCGGTATCCATTCCCATCCTTGCCGTGGGCGCATTGCTGCTCGGCGAATCCTTCACCGCGCCGCCGAGCACGGCGGCGCTTGCCTGGCTTGCCTACCAGACCATCTGGGTTGTGGGGTTAACCTACGCGGTCTGGTTCGCGATGATCCGCCACTATTCGGCAAGTCGTCTTTCCTCCTTCACATTCCTCACCCCCTTATTCGGGGTCGCCGCCGGTCACATCATCCTCGGCGATGTGATAAGCTGGCCGTTCGCTGCCGCTGCAGCCCTCGTTGTTGCCGGGCTTGTGCTTGTCAACCGGCCACGTTGACGGCGCAGCCGCCCTCTGGCACTGGCTTGGCGAACCTGGACGGCGATCGGCCAGAAAAGATCCAATTCGGTTCGCCGGAATTTTTTGCGTGGCCGTGACCCCGCCCGAAAAGCGCGAATTTGCGCGATCGCGGCCCTGAGGAGAAGGCGATGAGCGACCTTGCAGCGCCGATGCCGCGGCGTAAGACGGTACCGGTGATGGTCGGCGCGGTGAGCGTCGGCGGCGGCGCGCCGGTCGTCGTGCAGTCGATGACCAATACCGACACCGCCGATGTCGAGGCAACCACGCGGCAGGTGGCAGCGCTGGCGCGCGCGGGCTCCGAACTGGTGCGCATCACGGTCGACCGCAACGAGGCGGCGGCGGCGGTGCCACACATCAAGGAGCGGCTCCTCAAGATGGGCGTCGACGTACCCATCGTCGGCGACTTCCATTATATCGGCCATAAGCTGCTCGCCGAGCATCCCGCCTGCGCGCAAGCGCTCGACAAATACCGCATCAACCCGGGCAATGTCGGTTTCAAGGAGAAGAAGGATCGCCAGTTCGGCGCCATCGTGGAGATGGCGATCCGCTACGGCAAGCCGGTGCGCATCGGCGCCAATTGGGGCTCGCTCGACCAGGAATTGCTCACCCACCTCATGGATGCCAATTCCCGCGCGCCGCAGCCGCGCGATGCGCGCAGCGTGACGCGCGAGGCCATGGTGCAGTCGGCGCTCCTCTCGGCGGCGCGCGCGCGGAGGAGATCGGCCTGGCGAAGAACCGCATTATCCTGTCGGCCAAGGTATCCGCGGTGCAGGACCTCATCGCGGTCTATGTCGAGTTGGCGCGGCGCGCCGACTACGCCATCCATCTCGGATTGACCGAGGCGGGCATGGGCTCGAAGGGCATAGTCGCATCCGCCGCCGCGCTCGGTATCCTTTTGCAGCAGGGCATCGGCGACACGATCCGCATCTCGCTCACGCCCGAGCCCGGCGGCGACCGCACGGTGGAAGTCAAAGTCGCGCAGGAGCTCCTGCAGACCATGGGTTTTCGCGTGTTCGTGCCGTTGGTCGCGGCCTGCCCCGGCTGCGGACGCACGACATCGACCACGTTTCAGGAACTCGCGCGCGATATCCAGGGATTCATCCATAGCTCGATGCCGCAATGGAAGATGCGCTATCCTGGCGTGGAATCGCTCAACGTCGCGGTCATGGGTTGCATCGTCAACGGACCGGGAGAATCCAAGCACGCCGATATCGGCATTTCGCTACCCGGCACCGGCGAGCAACCCGCTGCGCCCGTCTTCATCGATGGCAAGAAGGCCGTGACATTGCGCGGCGCGAGCGTCGCGGCAGACTTCAAACAGCTCGTCATCGACTATATCGAGCGCCGCTACGGCACCGGCGGCGTTGGTAGCACTGGCCGCACGGCAGCGGAATAGCCCGCGATTGCCTGGCCGCAGGGCCAGGCGTTCGCGCCATGTTGCCAGCACGCTTGCGGCATCCCACATTGTCATCATGGCTACGAACCTTCCCCCCGATGGCGGTGCCGAGCGCCCGCGCGTCGAGCCGGAAATCATCCCGCCGGGCGAAAGCGCGGAGCCGCGCGACGCGCGCCCGCACATTTTTTTGGCCTTTGACGAACAGACGACGCAGCGCATCCATTTGGCGCGCCCGAGCGCGTTCACGATGGTACTTGCGCTGGCCCTCGCCGGCTTGGCGATCGCCGCTATCCTGCTCGTGCTGCTTGGCCTGGTGCTGCTATGGGTACCCGTCGCAATCATCGTCGTTGCGGTGTTGCTGACGTCGGGCCGGGCGCGGCAATTTTGGCGGTGGTGGCAGGGCCGTGGCGAAGCGCGCTGAGCGCGGGAGGCGCGGCGACGACGGCATTCCCGAGTGGTCTGTCCCCAACAATTGATTGCCAAATATCGGGGCACGTCAGCCCACCAACGTTTTGAACCCCGTGGCGCGATGGCGCGCGACGCGTCATCGCGGACAAGCGGAGCCGCTTACCACCGCACCCGATTCGCCGCGCACCTCAACTTAGCCAATCGGCCATCGCATCACCGTGATGCAGATCCGGCTGAAGGGCATTGGCGAAAGGTCATTAAAACCCCATATTTTGTCAATGAAATGGGCATGAAAAAGGAGATTGCCATGCACCGTCCTTGCAAGCGGAATCTTGCCGCGCGAAGCCTTGCAACTTCAGCAACGGCATTGGCCGTGGCCGGTTCGCTGTTCGTCGCCACGACCGCACCGGCGGTGGCGCAGATTGCGCGTCCACAATCGGCGCAGGTTTTTACGCCTGCGGGTGAGCGGTTCGAATTTGTGCGTTGGCGCGGCAGGGGCGGGGCGGCGATCGGCGCCGGCATCGCCGCGGGCCTTCTTCTCGGCGGCGCCATCGCGGCGTCGCGGCCCGGCTATTATTATGCACCCGGCTACTATGCGCCCAGTCCCTATTACGTCGCACCGCCGCCCACGGTCGTTTACGAGGACGAGCCCGACGACGCCGTCGCCTATTGCTTGCGTCGCTTCCGTTCCTACAATCCGGCGAGCGGCACCTATATGGGCTATGATGGCGTGCGCCGTTCGTGTCCGTAACGCGCCCATCGCGCCGTCCGCATTCGCGTGAAGTCGCGACCGGTCCGCACGAGCGAGCGCGCACAAAGCATGCTCTTCGACACGTGAAGATCATGGCGTCCTGCTTTTTGGTGCTGATCGCGGCGGCAACGGGCACGCGGGCCAACGACGGGGCGCCGGAAGGCGTCGGCGAGTGGGAATCCCTATGGACCAGGGTGTTGGCGCGCCATGTCGACGCTGCCGGCGCAATCGATTTCACGTCCCTGGTTCGCGATCACGCCGATCTCGACCGCGTGGTCGCCTTCGTCGCCGCCGTCGATCCCGCGAATCGCCCGGCCGCGTTCCCAGGCCCGAACGCCCGCCTTGCCTATTACGTCAATGCGTACAATGCCCTCGCCATGCATGGCGTGGTCACGGCCGGCCTGCCGGAGCGCCTAGGAGGATTGCGCAATGTCACGTTTTTCAAATTGCGCACGTTCACGGTCGGCGGCAAATCCATATCGCTGTCCAATCTCGAGAATGACGTTATTCGGCCGACGGGGGACGCGCGGATTCATTTTGCCCTCAATTGCATGGTCGTCTCGTGCCCGCGCCTGCCCCGCGCCGCCTTCACCGCTGGGCGCGTGGACCAGCAACTCGACGCCGCCGCTCGCGCCTTCGTCGGCGAACAGCGCAACGTGCGTGCCAACATCACCCGTGGAGAACTCGAGCTATCTGCGATCTTCCGTTTCTACACGCAGGATTTTCTCGCCCACGCATCGACGCTTGCGGCCTACGTCAACCGCTATCGCGCCGATAAGGTTCCGGAAAATCTGCGCGTGCAATTCCTTGACTACGACTGGACGATCAACAACCGCCGGCCGGCCGCGACGCGCTAACCACCGGAACCAGAGAGTGGACCGGAGCCGCTGCCAAGATGACGGCAAGGCCTGTCGTGATCGGGGCCGGTCGTGATGGTCCTGACGGTATCGCACGCCGGCGCCGGCGGGTTGCTCGCAACGCACCATCGGGCGGACAGAACTGCCAAATCCGATTGCTTTCGCGTTACAGTGGCAATTGTCGAATGGGCTGGCGTATTGGGATCGCAAAACCAAACACGCCGTCACCCGGCTGGTCCTCGCAGGGGCGATGGATTTTCGTGACCACCGGCGCGATTTGATTGGTCGGTGCCGACGGAAAGGAAAAGCGATGTCGGCATTGCAGCAGCTATGTCACTGTGCGCTATCCGATGGGGTGCCGCGCCGTTCGTTTTTCGTCGCGCTCGTCGTTGGAACGATCTTGAACGTCATCAATCAGGGCGACGCCCTGTTCGGCGCGGCCGCCATCAACTGGATCAAGATCGTGCTTACTTACCTTGTCCCCTATGCGGTGTGCACGTATGGTGCGGTCTCGTTTCAGATGCGCGGCGCAAAAAAACTCCCTTCATGACCACAACGTCAGGCGCTGCCGAACGCCGGCCGGTCGCGTCGCATAACGGGTGGAGGCAGCATGCCCCGCAAACCGCAAAGACCATCGCGCGCCGGCAGTAAGACGCAGCGCCAGCGAGCGTTACGCAAGACCGCAGGGCGGCCGTCCGTCGCCAAATCATCCAGCGCGGCAAATGCCGGGCGGCAGCGGAAACAGCAAGGGCAGCCGAAGGGTCGGACGGCCTCACTGGCGCAGCGCGAGGGCAAGCATGCCGACGCAGCGCGGCGCTCGCCTGCATTGGCGGCCGCCACGTCGACAACAAGCAAGCGCCGGCCGCGCAACCCACTGATCGAGGCGGCCGCCCGCGACCTTGGGATACCACTCGACGCACGCTGGATTGCCGCCATCGGCGCCAACCGCGAAGTGATCGCGCGCCATGTCGCGTCGGTGCATGAGTTCACGCTCGCCGACGACGCCGAGCCGGCCCCTTTATTCGAGGCTTGAGCGGTGACTCCGATCGCGGCCGATGCCTCAGCCTGCGCCATCGCCGACGCCGTGCGCGCCGGCGTTGTTCGCGCCGCCGACGTTGTCGCTGCGACTCTCAAGCGCATCGGCGCGGGCAATCGCGCGCTCAACGCCTTCACGACCGTGACCGCCGAGCGCGCAGCAGCACGTGCGCAGGCAATCGACGCGGCGCGCGCGCGCGGGTATCCACTCGGGCCATTGGCCGGCGTTCCCTTCGCGGTCAAAAACCTGTTCGACGTCGCCGGCCTGCCGACGCTCGCCGGCGCCAAGATCAACCGTGACCACGCGCCCGCGAACCGCGACGCACCATTGATCGAGCGCCTCGAGGCCGCCGGCGCCGTCCTCGTTGGCGCTCTCAACATGGGCGAATACGCCTATGATTTCACCGGCGAGAACGTCCATGATGGCGCCTCGCGCAATCCGCACGATCACACGCGCATGACCGGTGGATCCTCTGGCGGGTCGGGCGCCGCGGTCGCCGGCCGCCTCGTGCCGCTGGCGCTTGGCTCCGACACCAACGGCTCGATCCGCGTTCCCGCCTCGCTATGCGGTATATTCGGGCTCAAGCCGACTTACGGACGCCTCACGCGCGCGCGCACCTTTCCCTTCGCCGCGAGCTTCGATCACGTCGGGCCGCTGGCGCGCGACACCGCCGACCTGGCGCGCGCCTATGACGCGATGCAGGGACATGATGACGACGATCCGGTGTGCGCGCGCCGCCCAGTTGAACCTGTGGGCCTCGTGCTCGATCGCGGCATTGAGGGGCTGCGCATCGCGCTCGCCGGCGGCTATTTCCGCGACGGCGCAACGCCGCAGGCGCTCGCCGCGACCGAGCGCGTCGCGCAGGCGCTTGATTTGCATCGCGAGATCGATATCCCGCAGGCGGCGCGCGCGCGCTCGGCCGCCTATGTCATCACGGCGGCCGAAGGCGCGGCGCTGCATCTTCATCGCCTGCGCCACCGCGCGGCCGATTTTGACCCCGCCGTCCGCGATCGCCTGATCGCCGGCGCGATGATCGCCTCCGTCCACGTCAACGCCGCGCAGAAGTTCCGCCGCTGGTACCGCGAACAGGTGCTAGCGCTCTTCGAGCATGTCGATGCCATTATCGCGCCGGCGACGCCGTGCGTGGCGCCGGCGATCGGCCAGCAGACCTTCGTCCTCGACGGCGTTGAAATGCCGGTGCGACCCAATCTCGGCATATTCACCCAGCCGCTATCCTTCATCGGCTTGCCGGTCGTGGCGGTGCCGGTTCCGCTGACACCGTTGCCGATCGGGGTGCAGATCATCGCGGCGCCATGGCAGGAGGATATCGCACTGCGCATCGCCGCCGCACTGGAAAAAGCCGGAGCCGTCGCGGCGCCAGCACCGGTGGGGAGAAAATCGCATGCAGGTTGACCTGCCCGAAATCGTGGCGGAAGTCACTGCGGCGTTCGAGCATTATGAAAAGGCGCTCCTATCCAATGATGTCGCGACCCTCAACGCGCTTTTCCACGTTGATGCACGCACCATCCGCTACGGCGCCACGGAAGTCCTGCACGGACACCACGAGATTTGCGGCTTCCGCAGCGCGCGTTCACCGGCGGGCCTCGCGCGCACGCTCTCGCGCACGATCATCACGACCTTTGGCCGTGATTTCGCGGTCGCCTCGACGCTGTTTGACCGCCCGAGCATTGCCGGAAAAGTCGGCCGCCAGATGCAGACCTGGGTGCGGTTCGGCGATGGCTGGCGCATCGTCGCCGCGCATGTGAGCATGATGGACGCCCCGCCTTCAACGTGACGCTCGCTTCGACCGCCTGCGCCGGACTCCGGCACGCCGACGGCGGCCGATCGCGGTGGGGTCGGCTTGCGGCCGCGCGTTCTTCCCGCTATCCGTCCAACAACCGGCCGTCGCCGTGACCACGTTTGCCGCCGCCAATTCAGGACAACACGTTGAAGCGCATCCGCAGGCGCCGCGCCACGAAACCGCCTCCCGCAAGCACTTCCGGCACGCGAAATCCGAAGAAGCGCGCGCCGGGGAAGCGGGTGCGCTTGGCGCGCGCGGAACGAGAGCAGTCGATCGTGGCCGTCGCGGTGAGTTTTTTCGCGCAGCGCGGCTTCAAGGGGCATACGCGTGAACTCGCCGCGCGCGCCGGCGTCACGCAACCGCTGCTCTACCGCTATTTTCCCAGCAAGGAAGCGATCATCGAGCGCGTCTACCAGGAAGTCTTCATCGGCCGCTGGGACACGCAATGGGAGGACCTGATCGCCGACCGTTCGCGGCCGCTGCGCGCGCGGCTCGTCCAGTTCTACCAGGAATATACGCGCTACATCCTCACGTATGAGTGGGTGCGGCTGTTTCTGTTCTCCGGCCTGGAAGGCCTTGAGATCAATCGGCGCTACCTGCGTTTCATGCGCGATCGCATCTGGTCACGCATCGTCGGCGAAATCCGCCACGAATACGCACGACCGACGCTGCTCGATGAGCCGATGAGCATCACGGAACTGGAACTCGTCTGGGGCGTCATTTCCTCGATCTTCTATATTGGCATTCGCCGCTTTGTGTTCGAGCTTGCGGTACCACAAAATCTTGATGCCTTCATTGAAGACAAGATCAAGGCGTTTTTTGACGGCGCGCCGGCGGCGATGGCGCAACCCTCGCCGCGCCATGGTCCGGGCGGGCGTGCCCTGCCCGAGCTGTGATTGCGAACCACCGGCGCATCAGCCCAGATATTCCATGATATAAAGCCCGGCATTGTAGTCTGTGACATAGATGACGCCCCTGGCGTCGACGAACACATCGGTCGATTGCACGACGCGGGCGCGGTTGGGACGGTGGTCCACGAGCCGCGCGGGGGGCGGCGGCACCAGCGCGCCGACTTCACGCGGGTGGTAGCGATCACGAATATCGAAGACGCGCAGGCCGGCGTTCTGGTAGGTGGCGAAGATCAGTTCGGAACTCACGAAACTTCCCGGCCGGTTCTCGTGCACGTTATGCGGCCCGAAATGCCCACCCTTAGCGGCGTAGTTTGATTGCGTCGGTGTTGGACAGGTGGAGATGCTCACCGGATTCTCCGGCGCGCGGATATCGAACAGCCAGATCAGCTTGAGGCCATCCTCCTGATGGTCGAGCACCGCCTCGTCAAGGACGACGAGCAGATCGCGGTCGGGCAATGGCAGGCAATTATGCGTGCCGCCGCCAAACGGCGGACACCAATTGCGTTGTGTGATCAGGGCGGGCCGCGCGCGGTCGTTCACGTCGAGCATCACCAGCCCGGCGTCGCGCCAGGCGGCATAGGCCGTGTCGCCCGCGACAATGGCGTGGTGCAACCCGTAGCGGCGCGTCGCTGGCCAGGTCGTCGCCTCGCCTTGCGCCTGATTCATGCCAGCGAGCCAATACCGCCCGGCCTCGCGCGGCTGCGTCGGATCGGCCATGTCGATGGTGATGAAGATATAGTCGGTGAAACCGTCGAGTAGTGCGGAGGCATAGGCCCAGCGACCGCCAGTATACCAAATGCGATGAATGCCGGCGCCAGCGACCGGCATGAAGCCGATCTGGCGCGGCGTCGCCGGCTGCGAGACGTCGAAGACCGCCATGCCGGCGGTCCAGTCGCGCGCACCTTGCGCTTTCGCCTCGACGGTTCCAATGACCCGGCCGAGCTGGCCCCTGTAATAGGCGCGCTCGTCGGCGAACTCGGCGGCGGCGAACATGTCCTTGGCGTTGATCACCAGCAGCAGGTCGTCATGCGCCTGCAGATGGATGTTCCAGGTGTTGGCAGGCGCGGCGAAATAGTTGACCGGCTTCGGATTGGAGGCATCGCTGACATCGATGACAGTGAAGCCCTTCGAAAACATGTGTCCGACATAGGCGTGGCCGCGATGCACCATGATCTGCACGCCGTCCGGCCGCCCGCCCTGGTCGCAATAGCCGATCAGGCGCATGTTGTGGGCGTGGTCGGGCTTGGGCAGGTCGTTGGTCATTGTGGCCCTCGCTATCCAACCGCGCCGCCGGTGCGGCGTCACGCCGACAGGAAATTCGGCACCGCGATCCAGTCCATCATGGCGCGGTAGTCCTGCAACAGCTTCCACATCGCGCGGTCCTCGTCAGTCCGCAGATCGACGCCGAGATGGGCGCCGAGCTTGCGTCCGTGCAGCACGATCTTTTCGCCCTGCGGCTGGCGCTGCGCGTTATAGCGGGCGAGCGCGGCATCGATTTCGGCATGGTCGCGCAGCGCGCCGGCAAGCGCGCGCGCGTCGTCGCCGGCCTTGCTCACGCCAAATCCCATATGCGGGCGCGCGGTCGCGGCGGCATCGCCGACCAAGGCCACGCGTCCATGCACGAGTCGCGGCGCGCTGAAATCATAAATCGGCGTGAAGAACGGCCGCTCGATATTATCGAGCACGTCGAGAAACGCCGGCGGCAGTTCCCGCGCGGCGTCGGCGCGCATTTGCGCGATCAGATCCTTGCGGATGAGCGGCTGCGGGACCGAAAACGCGTGCTGGTGACCGTTGGCGTCGACGCACATGCGTTGCAGCGCTTCCGCATCCGCCACGCGGTACCAGATGAAATTGTAGCGGCGGTGGCCCGGCCGCAAGTCATCGTCGAGGCCGGCGATTGGATAGCCGATGACTTGCTGGCGTTCGGGAAGAAAGAAAGTAAAGTTGGGAAAGATGCTGCGCCTTGTGTGCGGCGCCAGCGCGGATTCATTGGCTGCGCCACGCCAGATATAGTAGCCAGCATAGACCGGCTGCACCTCGGGCGCGATCTGCGCGCGCACGCTCGAGCGCACACCGTCGGCGCCGACAAGGAGGTCGGCGTCCTCGACGCGCCCACCGACAAAATGCACGCGTAGCGCACCGCCTTTCTGCTCGACCCGCTCGAATTCATGGCCAAGATGATAGCAACGCAGCGCGACAGTCTCCCGCAACAACCGCTGCAAGCGGTCCCATGACGTGAGGATCTGCGGCAAGGGGCGCTCGCCGATAACGCGCCCCTTGCGATCAAGCGTGACACGGCGCTCGACCGCGACGCCGAGATCGCGCGTTCCGGCCCCACTGCCCGCCAGCGCCGCCAGCAATTCCGGATGCGTCGTGATGCCGGCGCCGCGGCCGACGAGTTCCACGGGCGATCGTTCGTAGGTGTCGGCGTCCCAGCCGATCTTTTCGAGGAACGCAGCGGTGAACAGGCCGGACATCGATCCGCCGATAATCACCGCACGCCGCCGCCTGGCGCCTGCCATGGCCATGCCTGCCCACGTCGAATGTTAGTTATCTGTTGATTACTAAACAAATTCCTACGCCGCCGTGAGCGCATGCGTCAAGACGCGGGCGTTGCCGGAACGCGCCAATGCGTTGCGCCGCTGCGCGGTGACACATTACTTTTTTTCACGACGAGCCAGTGTCCACCTGCCATGATATCGCCCTCGGCTGGCGCGCAATGGCGATGGGGAAGATCTTCCAATGCCTGAGGACACCGCGAGCGAACAATTCTACGCCAATATTCCACTCTTCCGTGGTTTTGAGCACGTGGTCGACCCCGGGCTCTATCATCCGTTGCCACCCGACTGGTGGGTTGGGGTCACCGATATCGTGCGCTCCGGCGAAGCGATCCATGCGCAGCGTTACAAAGCCGTCAACACCGCCGGGGCGGCGGCAATCGCGGCGGTCGCCAATGCGCGCGGCGGCCATGATTTTCCGTTCGTGTTCGGCGGTGATGGGGCAGGCTTCGCGGTGCCGCCATCCGCCGTCGAGGGCGCGCGCGCAGCGCTGGCGGCGACGGCCACCTGGGTGCGCGAGGATCTCGGCCTCGCGCTACGCATCGCGCTCGTTCCCGTTGCCAACGTACGCTCGCGCGGCTTCGACGTCAGCGTGGCGCGCTACGCGCCCTCACCGGATATCGACTACGCCATGTTCTCTGGCGGCGGTTTGCGCTGGGCCGATTCCGCGATGAAGCGCGGTGAGATCGCGCTTGATGCCGCGCCGGCGGGAACGCGGCCCGACCTCAGCGGCCTGTCTTGCCGCTTTTCGGAAATCCTCGCCCGCAACGGCGTCATCCTTTCACTCATCGTCGTGCCGGCGGGCGATATCGCGGCGTTTTATCGCCTGGTCAGGGAAACGGTCGCCACGATCGAACGCAGCCCACAGGCCTCACGCCCGATACCCGACGACGGACCAGCGCTGCGCTGGCCGCCGCCGGGGCTCGATCTCGAAGCGCGGGCGACACGGGATGCGCACGGCGCGCTCGCCATGCGCAAGGCCGCGCTCCTGGTGCAGACGCTGATGGCCTACGTGGTATTCCGCTTCGGCATCCGCGTCGGCGGCTTCGATCCACGCACCTATGTCCGCCAAGTCGTGGAGAATTCCGACTATCGCAAATATGACGACGGCCTGCGCATGATTATCGACTGCACGCCGCGCTTTGCCGACACGCTGGAACGATCCCTGGCCGATGCCGCCACCGCGGGCGCGTGCCATTACGGAACGCACCGGCAGGACAAAGCGATGATGACGTGCTACGTGCCCTCGCATTTGGCTGGCAATCACGTGCACTTCATCGACGGCGCCATGGGCGGTTACGCCGCGGCAGCGCGCGTGCTCAAGGATCGCCTGGCCGAAAACGCGCCGGCCTAGCCGCGCGCGGTCGCGCCGCAGGCCGGCGATGCTGCCGATCTCCCTTTCATTGGGCGGACTTATTGCGGATAATGGTACCGTGGCGAAGCCCGCCATGGCGACCTGAAGGCGTTCGGGGACACACGATGTGGATGGCCAGCGCACGTTTTTCGCTCATCCTGTGGGGCCTGGTGCGGCTTCTGCGGCATGCCGCGCGGCGCCATCCGGCATTTGCGGCGCGGCTCAAGGAGCGCAACCTTATCGCGCAGATCGTGGCACGCGACGAGGGCGTCGGCCGTTGGTACCTGTTGCGCGACGGGCGCGTCGAGTCCGGTCCCGGCCGCCACCCCGACGCCGACGTAACGATCGCCTTCAAGAACGCCGCGCTTGGCGCCCAGCTCTTAACGCCGCCGATCAACTGGCTTGACCAGATCAACGCGCAAAAGGATTTCAAGCTCAACGTCGAAGGGCCAGAGGATCTCACCAATTGGTTCGCGCAGACCATCATGCAGAGCCAGACCGCGGGCTGGAAATTCGGCACCCGGCTCGCCGATGGAATCGTGCGCTATTGCAATATGACCAATGGCGGTCCGGTCTTCGTTTACGTCAAGGAGGGCAGGATCATCCGTATGACGCCGATCGAATTCGGCAAGGACGATCCCGCGCCGTGGACGATCGAGGCGCGCGGCATGAGTTTCACGCCGCCGCGCAAGACGACGCTCGCGCCGCATGGGCAGAACGCCAAATCGATCGTCTATTCGCCCGATCGCCTGCTGCATCCGATGAAGCGGGTGGACTTCGACCCCGGCGGCGCGCGCAACCCGCAGAACCGCGGCAAGTCCGCCTATGTGCGCATTTCCTGGCAGGAGGCGCTTGATCTCGTCGCGGGCGAAATCAAGCGCATGAAGCGGGATTTCGGTCCGGGCGCGATCGCCTGCTCGCACGGTTCGCACCATACTTGGGGCAATATCGGCTACTACCTCTCGGCGCTCTATCGCTTCACTAACGCCGTTGGCATGACCCGCGTACACCACAACCCCGATAGCTGGGAAGGCTGGTACTGGGGCGCGGTGCACCACTGGGGCCATACGCTGCGCGTCGGTCAGTCTGAAACCTACGGCACGGTCGAGGATTGTCTGCAGAATTGCGACATGATCGTGTTCTGGGCCGCCGACCCGGAGACGACCAGCGGCTCTTATGGCGCGCAGGAAGGCACCGTGCGCCGGCAATGGCTCAAGAACGCCAAACTGGGCATCAAGGTCGTCCACGTCGATCCCTATTACAACGCCTCGGCCCAGTTTCTGCCCGGCAAATGGCTGGCGCCGCGCCCCACCACCTCTGTCGCCATGGCGATGGCGATCGCTTATGTGTGGATCAAGGAGGACCTCTACGACCGCGATTATGTCGGCACGCACACCGTCGGCTTCGATGTGTGGAAGGCCTATCTCCTCGGCGAATCCGACGGCTTGGCCAAGACCCCGGAATGGCAGCAGCGCGAGACCGGCGTGCCGGCCAAGGACGTGCGCGCGCTGGCACGCGAATGGGGCCGCAAGCGCGTCTATCTCGCGCCCGGCGGTTGGGGCAACGGCCATGGCGGCGCCTGCCGCAACCAGACCGGCATCCAGTGGGCGCGGGTGATGGTCTGCCTGTCCGCCATGCAAGGGCTCGGCAAGCCCGGCGTGAACATGGGCAACCTGCAATGGGGCTGTCCGCTCGATTTCAATTTCTATTTTCCGGGCTACGCCGACGGCGGTATGTCGGGCGATATCGAGAACACCGCGATGCCCGTCGAGCTTTACCAGCGCATGCCGCAATTGCCGACGCTCGCCAGCAGCTTCCAACGCATCCCGCGCATCTGGATGCCGGAGGCGATCATCGACGGCAAGGCGGAAGGCTGGCCGTGGGTCGGAAAATCGATCGAGCACCAGTTCGCCAAGTTCAGCTACCCAGCGCCCGGCCACGCGCCGGTGCGCATGCTTTACAAGTATGGCGGCTCGATGCTCTCGACCATGAACAACACCAACCGCCACGTGCGCATGTACCAGTCGTCCAATCTCGAATTCGTCGTCAACCAGTCGATCTGGTTCGAGGGCGAGGCGAAATTCGCCGACGTGATCCTGCCCGCCTGCACCAATTTCGAGCGCGCCGATATCAGCGAATGGGCCGGCCTTGGCGGCTATGGCCATCACGGCCAGCAACAGCTCAACCACCGCGTCATCGTGTTCCAGGCGCCGGCCATCGCCCCGCTTGGCGAATCGAAATCCGACTACTGGATATTCACGGAAATCTGCAAACGGCTTGGCCTCGCCAACTACTTCAATGAAGGCATGAACGAACTCGACTGGGTCAAGCGCCTGTTCGACGCCTCCGACTTGCCGGGCGCGGTCACCTGGAAGAAATTCATCCGCAAGGGCTACCACGTCGTGCCCGCCGAAAAGAAGCATTTGCGCGCGCCGGTGGCTTTTCGCTGGTTCTGGGAGGGTCGCAGGAAGGACGTGCCGGAGGCCCACCCACTGCCGTCGGACTATAACGGCGAATATCTGCGCGGCCTGCAGACCCAGTCCGGCAAGCTCGAATTCGAATGCAACAGCCTTAAGCGTTTCCCCGACCCCGAGCGACCGCCCATCGTCAAATACGAGCCATCCTGGGAAGGCCCCGCCTCGGGCGCGCTTTATGAAAAATTTCCGCTCCAGCTGCTCACGCCGCACTCGAAATATTCGTTTCACACCCAGGGCGACGGCAAGGATTCGTTCTTGCTCAATATTCCCGATCACCGCGTGCGCATCGGTAATTATTACTACTGGATCATCCGCATGAACACGCGCGACGCCGCCGACCGCAATGTCAAGAAACACGACCTAGTCAAGGTCTATAATGATCGCGGCGCGGTCATCTGCGCGGCGCTGCCGACGCAACGCCTGGCGCGCGGCGTATGCCATGGCTACGAATCCTCCGCCATCTATGACCCAATGGGCGAGCCGGGCATGTCGGTCGATCGCGGCGGCTGCCTCAACCTGCTCACCCCCGAGCGCACGCAGACGAAATCGACCCATTCGCTCGCCGGCGCCAACGCGCTGGTCGAGATCGTGCTCTGGAACGGACGCTCCGAGCACGTCTCGGAAGCGTTCAAGGTCGCGGCCGCGGAGCAGGAATTGCGGCGCGCGCTGCGCTCGGCCAAGCTCGTGCCGGCGAAATAGCGGCATGGCGCGCGGCAGCGGAACAGCGTGATGAAAAAGTGGAACATCATCATCGACGTGGCCGAATGCACGAATTGCAATCTGTGCACACTCGCGACCATGGATGAATATGTCGACAATGCCTGGCCGGGCTACGCGGCGCCGATGCCCAAGCACGGCCACCGCTGGATCAATATCCTGCAGAACGAGCGCGGGCAGACGCCGATGATCGACGTCGCCTACCTGCCGACCATGTGCAATCATTGCGACGACGCGCCGTGCATCAAGGCCGCCCCCGAAGGCACCATCCGCAAGCGCGACGACGGAATAGTGATTATCGATCCCATCAAGGCGAAGGGACAGAAGCAACTGCTCGACGCCTGCCCCTATGGGCATATCTGGTGGAACGAGGAGCTGGAGCTGCCGCAAGCGTGGCCATTCGACGCGCATCTCCTCGATCAGGGCTGGCTCCACACGCGCGGGCACCAGGCCTGCCCAACGGGAGCCATGCGCGCGGTCAAGGTCGAGGACGCGGAAATGGCCCGCCTGGCGAGCGCAGAGGGGCTCGAGGTGATCCGGCCGCATTTACACACCAAGCCGCGCGTCTATTACCGCAATCTGTGGCGTTTCACGCAATGCTTCATCGGCGGCTCCGTCGCAGCGGAGGCTGCCGGCGCCCTCGATTGCGTCGAAGGCGCACGCGTCCGCCTCTTCCGCGACGGCGCGGCGATCGCGGAAACAACGAGCGACAATTTCGGGGATTTCAAGTTCGACCGCTTGTCAGAGAATTCCGGGCGCTACCGTGTCGAGATCGAGGCCGCCGGCCGGCGCGCGCGCACGCTCGACGTTGAATTGGGATCGAGCACCTATCTTGGGGAAATTCGGATATAAGTGGTAATATCCGGCTTCGGTATTGCCGCAAGATCAAGGGAGGGAACATGATGTTCAAAAAATTTGTCTTAGCGTCCGCAGTGGTCGCGGCCACCGGCATGGCGCAGGCGCAAGAGGTAAAGGTTGGCGTGGTCCTGCCGTATACCGGAATCGGCGCCGAATTCGCCCAGCAGATCGATCGCGGCATGGAGCTTTATCTCAAGCTCAACGCCGACAAGGTGAAACCCTATACGATGAAACTGATCAAGCGCGACGCCAAGAACCCAGGCGGCGCCGACGCCAAGGTCGCCGTGCAGGAATTGCTGACCCAAGACAAGGTCGACGTGCTGGCGGGCTGGGTCTATTCGCCCAACGCGATCGCCTCCGCGCCGATCGTGGCGGCCGGCAACAAGCTCAGCGTGCTCATGAACGCCGGCACGGCGCACATCACCAACATGGCGCCGCAATACGTGCGCACGGCTTTCAGCATGTGGCACTCCGGCTACGCCATGGGCGAGGCGGCGGCACGCCAACTCAAGGCCAAGACCGCAGTGGTTGGCTATACCGACTTCCCCCCGGGCAAAGATAGCCTGGCTGCCTTCAAGAAGGGCTTCGAGGCCAGTGGCGGCAAGGTCATCGACGAGATTCCGATGGGCGGCGCCGGCGCCGTGCCCGACATGACCCCATTCTTTCAGCGCGCCAAGGACAAGAAGCCCGACGTCTTTTACGTCTTCGTTCCCGCCGGCGACCACGCCGCCGCGGCGGTCAAGACCTATGGCGCGCTCGGAATGAAGGCGGCCGGCATCAAGCTGATCGGACCTGGCGACATCACGCAGGATACCAAGCTGCAGGCCATGGGACCGGCCGCGGTTGGGCTGATCACGATGCACCATTACAACGCCGACCTCCAAAACGCCGAGAACAAGCGCTTCGTCGCGGCATGGAAGAAGGAATATGGCGCCGAATCGACGCCGGATTTCATGGCCGTCGGCGGCTATGACGGAATGGCGGCGATCGTGCACGCCGCTCAGGCGACCAAGGGCAAGATGGATACCGCGGCCGCCCTCGCCTCGCTCAAGGGCTGGAAATTCGCGAGCCCGCGCGGCCCGATCATGATCGATCCGCAGACGCGCGATATCGTGATGAACGAGTATCTTTCCGAAGTCGTCATGAAGGACGGCAAGCTCGCCCAAAAGGTGATCGGCAAGATCGACGCCGTGAAGGACGAGTGCAAGGCCCAGAAGATCGGGCCCTGCGCGCCGAAGTGATAGCGGCAAGGAAACGTTGTTTTCGCGATTCCACAGGCGGCGCCACCATTGCGCATGCGCGCATGGCGGCGCCGGCCGCCTGACGCCTTATCGTTCGCGGACATCCTCGTGATCTTTGGCATCGACTTCGCCAGCATCCTGTTGGGCGGCATCGCCGCCGGCATGGTCCTGTTCATCGTGTCGGTCGGGCTCTCCGTGACCATGGGCCTGATGGGCTTTGTCAATCTCGCCCATGGCGGCTTCGCCATGTTCGGCGGCTACGTCATCGTGCTGGCGATGAACCATTGGGGTATGGGGTTCCTGCCGGCGCTCGCCTTCGGATTTGTCGTCACCGCGATTGTCAGCGCGGCGTTCGAGCGGCTTCTCTATGCGCGGCTATACAATGCCGCCGAGCTCGACCAGGTGCTGTTCACCATCGGTCTCGTCTTCATCATGATCGCCGCGGTCACCTTATTGGTCGGGCCGGAAAACCAGCCATTGACGCTGCCGCCGGCGCTGCGCGGCCAGATCGACCTCGGCTTCACCTCCTATCGCACCTACAGCATCTTCCTCATCGTGGTCGGTGTCGTCATCGTCCTCGGGCTGTGGCTCGCCTTCGAGCGCACGCATATCGGCGCGCAGATCCGCGCCGCGGTGGACAACCGCCGCATGGCCGAATCGCTCGGAATCAACGTCAATCTCCTGTTCACGATCACCTTTGCCTTCGGCAGCGGCATGGCCGCGCTCGGCGGCGGGCTCGGCGCCGAATTCATCGGCCTCGATCCGCAATACGCGCTCAAATATCTCGTCTACTTCCTGATCGTGGTGGCTGTCGGCGGTCCCGGCAGGGTCGGCGGCGTGTTCTATGCGGCGATCATCATCGGTGTGCTCGACTTCGTGCTCAAGCTCTACCTGCCCAAGGGCGGCACCATCTTCATCTATGGGCTCACCATCCTCTTGCTGCTGTGGCGCCCACACGGCCTGTTCGGAAGGAAGGAGACATGACGACGCTCGGCAGCGCGCCGACGGCGGCGCCGGCCGCCCACGGCACGCCCGCGGTCGACCATCCGGCGGCGCACGCGCTGGCGCGCCGTCACCGCCTGCGCTGGTGGGAACCGCTTCCGTGGATTCTCGCCCTCGCGTTCTATTTCACCTTTCCCAATTATCTCGGGTTTGGCACCGAACTACTCATTACCATCCTGTTCGCCCTCTCGCTCGATCTGGCGCTTGGCTATGCCGGCATCATCACGCTTGGCCATGCGGCATTCTTCGGCGTCGGCGCGTATACGGTGGGGCTCCTTGCGTTTCACGGGCTTTGGAACGAGCCGATCAGCAGCCTCATGCTGGCGGCCATTGTCGCCGGCATCGTTGGCGTAGTGTCCGGCCTCGTATTGCTACGCACGCAGGGTCTGACTTTGCTGATGCTCACGCTCTGCACCATGGCGCTGCTCGAGGAAGGCGCCAATATGGCGCACGACCTGACCGGCGGCTTCGATGGGTTGCCGAGCCTGCCAATCCCGCCGCTGTTTGGGTTTTTCGAATTCAATCCGCTATTTGCCAATACGCAGTATCTTTATGCGCTGGCGGTGCTGTTGGTTTGTTTTGTCTACGTGCGCACCCTCGTCTATTCGCCGTTCGGGCAGAGCCTGACGGGCATTCGTGAAAATATCCTGCGCATGCATGCGGTGGGCTCGCCGGTGCGCGCGCGGCTCGTCACCTGCTACACAATTTCTGCCGCCATTGCCGGCGTCGCCGGCGGGCTGTGGGCGCAGACCAACGCCTATGTCAATCTTGGCTCGCTCGGCCTCGATCGCGCGGCGACCATTCTTATTGTCCTCATTCTCGGCGGCCATGGGCGGCTTTATGGCGCATTCGTCGGCGCGGTTGCCTACGCGGTCCTCTCGCATTTCCTCGCGCGCATCTATCCGACCGCGTGGCAACTCGGCCTCGGGCTCGCGCTCGTGATTATCGCCTTGTTCGCGCGCAACGGCATCCTCGGCGTCGCCGCGGCGCTGGGGCGTCGCCTGGGCATTGGACGCGCGACGCCATGAGTGCTTGCCTCCTTGAAACCCGCATGCTCGGGCGCAATTTTGGCGCCCTGCAGGCGGTGCGCGACATTGACCTGCGGGTCGAGACTGGCGCGCGTCACGCATTGATCGGCCCCAATGGCGCCGGCAAGACGACCTTATTCCGCCTGATCACGGGCCAGGAGAAGCCGGATGCGGGCACCTTCAAGATCGGCGATACGGTGAAGCTTGGCTGCGTGGATCA
>JACQAE010000114.1 GCA_016195095.1 Pseudomonadota bacterium | reverse complement strand
CAGGGCCACTCCATCAATTTGCTATTTGGACATTATAATGACGTTGATTTTCTTCATGTCAAGATATATCACGCGTTTCAACAAACGGAAAATTTGATGGCACACATGACCAATGGTTCTCGTTCCCGCGATTCGATTCAGGAATTCATCAATGCGTGGCGGCGCGAGCGTCCCGATCTCGATGCGTGGCCGCTCGGCATTCTGGGTCGCGTCCAGCGACTGGCAGCCGCCCTCGTTCGGCGGTCAGAAAAGAAACTGGCGCCGATGGGTCTTACCTGGGAGGCGTTCAGCTTGATCGTTACCTTGCGGCGCACCGGGCCGCCATTCCAGTTGCGACCGACCGATATCTATAAGCAGTCGCTGCTATCTTCGGGAGCCGTCACCAACCGCATCGACCGCGTCGAAAAAATGGGTCTCGTCAAGCGCGTTCCCGATCCGGAAGATCGCCGCAGCTTGATGGTTCGCCTGACACCGGCGGGGCGCAAGCTTGCCGATCAGGCAATAGCGGCTCAGTTCGAAACCCTCATCGCGGGACTGTCCGGCCTCGCAAAAAAAGAACGCGAGGAGCTTGCGCGACTGCTTGCAAAAGCCCTGATCTCGCTTGAGAAGAGCCCTGAATAGCATACGAGAAGGCAAAGATTTCGCCGTTGGTGGCGTTCGCAGCTGACAGGCAACCTGCGCGCAGGAGCCGACACCAGGTTCCTCAGAAAGTCCTCATGCCAACCGCTGAAATCCGCGCGGAAAGTGCTGCAGGGGCTCGGCGCCGCGCTCGGTGATGAGCATCAGATGGCCGGTCTGGACGCCAGCCGTAAGGTCGCGCGTGACCACGTTCGGCTGCACCACGATTGTCATCCCCGCTTCGATGCTCATTTCCGGCATTGCCCCGGCGGCGGGACGGCTCCTCGTGCCAAGCACGGGTGCGAGGTAGCCGCCGCCATAGCCGTGAACGAGGTCGTCGACAATGGTGAAACCGGCATCCTCGATGAGCGACGCAGCCTCGACCAACTCAGCGACCTTTACGCCCGGGTGGAGCCGCGCCGTCACCGCTTCGAACGCCGCATCCGCAACAGCGTGAAGATCGCGATAGAGCGGACAAGGCTCGGCTCCGATCGTAAAGGTGCGCAGCACCTGACCGGCATAGTCCCAGAATTGAGCGCTGATCTCGGTCGCGAGGACATCCCCGGTCTGTAGTTGCCGGGAAGACGGAAACTGCGTCGGCACCGGAACTTGTGGGGAAGCCATGGGCGTGGTGAGAAAATAATGAATGACATGGGAACCGCCGAGCGGGATATAGGGCGCCTCCACGATGGCGCCGAGCTCGCGCTCACTGAGACCTGGCCGCGCCTTCCCGGCGAGCGCGGTGATGCCAAGATCAGTGAGCGCCGCGCCAAGGCGCATCCAGCGCTGCTCCTCACCGGATTTGACGAGGCGCAACTGACTGTATGCAGAATTAAGATCAATAATTTCACCGACAGCGGCGGCCAGCGTTGCATGCTGACTGTGCGACAGCAGCCCGACCAAGCCGACCCGGTTGGGCCGTGCAACGCTACGCCGCAGTGCAGTCAGCGCCTTTACAAGCCCGGATTTCTCGCCCCACTCAACTTGAGCATCACGGGCGATCCGCCTCGCCAATGGCAGATGATTGTAATGTTGGATGTAAAGAAAAAGCTCTTGATGCGGGATGAAAAGCGTTACGGCCTCCTGGGTCACGGGCCAGCCGGTCAGCCACGAACTGGTGGTCCCACCGCGCATCGATTGCGCAACGACAATCGCATCGAGCTCATACCGCTCACGCAGACCGTCGAAGGCGGAGCGCCGCCGCGCCATCTCAGCCTGCGAAAAACGCGGAAACTCCTGGTCGAGAAGGTCGGCGAACCGGAATTTGACCTGCTCCGTAAGGTGCACTACTTCGCCTGATTCGGGTTTTGCGAAAGCGGCCGTCATGCGTGACCTCCTGCGGCACGGCGGGTCGCGACCTCACTCTCTCCGCGTGTACGCCAAGCCGGCACCAAGCGCGATGCGAGCCCCGCTTTCTTGAGTATTTCGGTGGCCACCTTTTCAGCTTCGCGCACGATCGCCGACGGGTCGGCCCCACACATGAAGCGTCCATCGCGGAAACAGATGCGGCCGTCCACCATGACGAGCTTGGCATCCGACCCGCGGCCGGCCGAGAAGAAGGTCGAAAGCGGCCGGTGCAGCACTCCAATATGGACCTTGCGCATATCGAAAACCGCGATATCCGCGCGCTTTCCGGCTTCGAGCGAACCAAGCTCGTGATCGAGGCCCAGCGCACGCGCCGCCCTGATCGTTGCCATTTCGATGGCCTGCTCGACCGGCAGCCGGGTCGGATCAAGGTGACGCGCATGCTGCAAGAGCGTCGCGACCCGTATCTGCTCCACCATGTCGTTGCTGTAGTCGACCATGGCGCCGTCGGTGCCGAGCGCTGTGTTAACGCCTTTGCTATTCGCAACGGCGATCGGACCAATTCCCCCACCGCGGATCGTTTCGCTGGTCGGTGTGTGGACGAGGCTCGCGCCAACGGTAGCCATTTGCTCAAGGTCGAGGTCGGTGCAATGGATGCCATGCGCGAGAATCCAGCTCTCGTCGAGCACGCCCAACATCATCAGGTAACGCACATCGGTGCGCCCGGTCTCCCGCAGATGCTTGAGAAGCCCCTTTTCCAGGGAGAATGTGCCTCCGGAAATGTGACTGCTGATGCGCAAACGATGCTTTCGGGCAAGCTCATAGCCACGGACAATAAGCTCCTCCGTGCTCATGCCGGAGGCGGTCCAGTGCGCGTTGGCCTCGATGACCATGGCCATGCGAACGAGGCCATCACGGGCGCCATTCCAGCGCGCGAACTCTTGTTCAAATTCCGCGAGGGACTCTTCGAGCGTCAGCGGATGCGATGCGAAAAGCGGAGTTCGGCAACGCAACTCCTTAGCGAACACCTGGCGCAAACCCAGTTCTACCTGTGGCTCAATACTGGCCGCCGTGATCTCCGGCGTGGTGACTGTCACCGAATGGTTCAGCGAACAGGTCGTGCCGGTCGCCAGCATGTCCATACCGCAAAGATAGCTGGCGTGCCGCATGGCATTGGCCGACAGATGCGCGGTAATCGGAAATACGATCTGGTGCAACCAGTCTTCAAGCAAAATTCCGTCGGCGACGCCCTTGAAAAGAGAATACCAATGGTGCTGATGCATATTGATGAGGCCGGGCAATACGAGACATCCGGCAGCATCGATGACCTCGTCATACAGAAGTTTTGGATCAGGTTGCCTCCCGATTTTCTCGATCCGTCCGTCCTGGACAAGAACGTAGCCGCCGTCGAAGACGTCACGCCTATCGTTCACCGTGACGACATAGCCATTCTTGACCAAAATCCGCATTCGAAGCTCCTGGGTAAGTATCGCGCCCGGTCAATGTGATTCCGATATCCAGGGTGCAATCCATCGGTCGATCCGCGCCTGAACTTTGGTGATAACGGCACCAAACACGGCAAGCGTGAGCAATCCCGCGAAGACCTTTTCGGTTTCCATGATTTGGCCGGCGTGGATCAGCAGATAGCCCATTCCACCCTGTCCCGATCCGCCGATCATCTCGGCCGCGACGACAAGGATAATGGTGACACCCATGCCGAGCTGTAATCCGGCAAAGATGCTGGGGGTGGCTGCGGGAAGCATCACTTTGAGCTGAATCTGGCGCCTGGTCGCACCGAGATCCTTTGCTGCCTTGATTAACCCGCGATCGACCTGCCGGATTCCGGCGAAGGTACTAATGACAATTGGAAAGAAGGCCGTCACGGCGCTAATGACGATCTTGTAGGCCTCTCCGGTGCCGAGCCAGATGATCAACAGTGGGATCAGCGAAATTTTTGGCAGCGGATAGAGCGCAGCAATCCACGGGTCAACCATTCTTGCCAGAAGCGGCGACATTCCCATCATCAGACCGAGAAACACGCCCGCGACTGCCGCCATAACAAAGCCCGCCATGATGCGCAGGAAGGTTATCCCGAGATGATAAGCGAGCGAGCCGTCGGCGATCATCTCGAACAGATATCGCGCAATCGAAGACGGTGCCGGAAGATAGATCGGCGCCAATCCGCGGACCTGCACCATGAATTCCCAGAACCCCAGGAACAGAACGATTGGAAGCAACGGCAATAGACCGTGCAGCCGATGGACCTGCTTCCACCTTCTTGCCGAAGTCGAATCAATCATCGACCGCCTCCTGTTGACGCATCGCGTTCAGGACTTCCTCGCGGATCAGGCGCAGTGCATGCTCGTAGAGTCGACCGAACTCAGGACTGTTGACCAGTTCCTGCGAGCGCGGTCGCGGGAGGTTGACCGGAATCACCTCCTTGATGCGGCCGGGACGCGCCGTCATCACGATAACTTCATCGCCGAGCAAGATTGCTTCATCGATGGCGTGGGTAACGAACAGGATGGTCTTGCGGGTCTGCTCAAAGATCCGCGCAAGCTCTTCCTGCATGACGATCTTGGTTTGCGCGTCAAGCGCCGCGAACGGCTCGTCCATCAATAGAACAGGCCGCTGCATGATGAGCGCGCGAGCAAGCGCGACGCGCTGGCGCATGCCGCCGGAAAGTTGATGAACATAGTGGTTCTCGAATTTTGGCAATCCAACAGATGCGAGCAGTTCCTTTGCCCGCGCATACCGCACGGCCCGCGACAATCCCTCCATTTCCAGGCCAAAGGCGACGTTGTCGATCACGTTGCGCCATGGAAACAGATTCAGATTTTGCCACATCATGAGCGAGCACCCGCCCAGCGGCTGCCGGCGGCGCTCCTTGTCTGCGGGATCGGTGATACGCACTTCTCCGCTCGTCGCGGATTCGATGCCGCCAATGATCTGGATCAGCGTACTCTTACCGCATCCACTCGGCCCCAAAATGCAGGCGAATCGATTGGATGCAAAGCTATGCGTGAACCGATCGAGCGCGCAGACCCCGTTAGCGCCGCCCCAGACCTGCGTGAGATTATCGACCTCGATGTCCATCGGCGATGCTTTCGGTCTTGCCACGATGGGTCACGACCGCCCCCGGGTAACATTCTTTTGCCTGCCATATCTCTCCGCATGGATATTCTTAATGTCAAGAAATATTTGAGCGATCTGAATTCTGGATAGACGCGCCCTCACATCCTCACATGCAAACGCGTCGGCTGTGGAGTCAATCTGATCAATTGACAGGAGGAAAAGCCATGATTCTCACACGAGTGTTTATCGCTCTGCTGGCTGCTGGGCTCAGCACCACCGGTGTACCCAAGTACAAGATCACCGGCTCACTCACTACATGTCGTGCTTGCATTTTTCTAACTTCCGCAGCGGGATTGCGCGTGAGGAGGACAATGATATGACAGGCGAACACGAACACTCCGGAATTTGCTCGTGAAATCCGCCGCAGATCGCCTAACAATCTCGCGTCGGCATCTGAATTCAAAAGCAAGGGGCGGAGTTTCAACGCTCTAGCCGCGCGGTAGCTGAGCGGTGACACTGGAATTGCAATGGATCGATTGCGAGCATGAGCACTGAAGACGCGCGATGGGACGCTATAACGGTTCGGGATGGGGCCCAGGACGGAGCGTTCTACTACTCCGTCCGCACGACTGGCGTGTACTGCCGCCCCTCCTGCGGAGCGCGCCTGCCGCGGCGCGAGAACGTCGCTTTCCACGAAAGCGTCGCTGCCGCCCAGGCAGCGGGATTTCGGCCGTGTAAGCGCTGCCGCCCGGATGAACCGCCACGTGCCGAACGCGACGCCGCCGTCATGGCCAAGGCCTGCCGGGCCATCGAAGCCGCCGAAACAACGCCGAAACTCTCCGATCTCGCCCAGATGGCGGGTTTCAGGCCGCACCACTTCCACCGCATCTTCAAGGCGGTCACGGGCGTCACGCCCAAAGCCTATGCCGACTCCCGTCGCGCCGAGCGGGTGCGTGAGGCGCTCGCCGAGAGCGGCACGGTCACCCAGGCCATATACGATGCCGGCTTCAATTCAAGTGGCCGGTTTTACGAACAGAGCGACAAGGTGCTGGGTATGACCCCGACGCGCTTCCGCGCCGGCGGCGAGAAGGAAACTATTCGCTTCGCGATCGGTGAATGTTCGCTTGGATCGATCCTCGTGGCCGCCACCGCCAAGGGGGTCTGCGCCATCCTTATGGGTGACGATCCCGACGCCTTGGCTCGCGACCTACAGGACCGCTTCGCCCGTGCCGAGTTCGTGGGCGGCGATGACGCGTTCGATGCCATGGTGGCAAAGGTGGTGGGCCTGGTCGAACAGCCATCGCGTGGCCTTGACCTGCCGCTCGATATCCGCGGCACCGCCTTCCAGCAGCGCGTCTGGCAGGCCCTGCGCGACATCCCGGCGGGCGAGACGGCCGGCTATTCCGACATCGCCGCCCGCATCGGCCACCCCAAGGCGGTCCGTGCCGTGGCCCAAGCCTGTGCCGCCAACAATCTGGCCGTCGCCATACCCTGTCACCGCGTGGTGCGAACGGACGGCGCGCTCTCCGGCTACCGCTGGGGCGTTGAGCGCAAGCGCGCGCTCCTCGACCACGAGGATGCTGCGTGAGCGTCGTCCTTGGCCATCGCGTCCCAGTTGGGCGCCGCGTCGCGGCGCTTGATTGGCCAGGCCTTGAAGGCGAGTTGGACGCGCAAGGGTCCGCCGCGATACCCGGTCTTCTGTCGCCGGAAGAATGTCGCGAGATTGCGGGCCTTTACGCCCAGGACGCCGGCTTTCGCAGCCGGGTTGTGATGGCCCGCCACGGCTTCGGTCGCGGGGAATATCGCTACTTCGCCTATCCACTGCCGGCGCTGGTCAGCAAGCTGCGCGCCACCCTCTATCCACGTCTCGTTCCTCTCGCCAACCGTTGGAACGCGGCGATGGGGATCAAAGTGCGCTACCCGGCCAAGCACGCGGACTTCATCGCCCGCTGCCACGCCGCTGGCCAATCACGGCCCACGCCGCTCCTCCTTCAGTACGACCCCGGCGACTACAACTGCCTGCATCAGGATCTCTACGGCGAGCACGTCTTCCCACTGCAAACGGTAGTCCTGCTATCGCAACCCGGACGTGATTTCACGGGCGGCGAATTTGTTCTCACCGAGCAGCGCCCACGCATGCAGTCTCGCGCCGAAGTCGCGCCTCTGGCCCAGGGCGATGCACTGATTATCGCCGTTCATCACCGCCCAGTGCAGGGCACTCGTGGGACGTATCGAGTCAACTTGCGCCACGGAGTCAGCCGCCTGCGCGGCGGCCGTCGCCATACGCTGGGCGTGATCTTTCACGACGCGGCCTGAGCGGACATTCGGAAATGTGGATTCAGCCGATGAAACGCGAGCGTTCTCGTGAGACATCCAAGGCGGCGGCCGCCGCAACGTCGTTCGCCGTGCCGGGAACTTGGGCGTCAACGGGCGAAGCGGCGTGGGATTGTACCGTCAATGGCTGCAAAATCGACGGCAGATGGGCTCAGTACTCCTGTTTTGACACTACCTTCCACGACGCGTGATCGATCTCGCGATCGCTGGTGCCGATCCCGTGCGCGGGCTGTTCGCGACTTCGCAGACACCGAGGAAGCGGGCGTCGTTCCGCACGCCGCGTCTTCCAACGACGCGAGTGCCACCACCTCACATCGCACCGTTGATTTCGGGGCAAGAAACGGAGTGTTCCGATCGGAGCATAACTTGTCCTTCCTGCCTGAGAAACACGAGCGCTTGGGCGTACGCGATGTTTTTCTCCAGCACCTGGCCGCCCACTTCACCGCCCGCGCGGACGAGCTCGATGAAAGACGCGCGCTCCGCATCCGTAAGTTCGGCAGGCTTGCAGGCGACGACGAGCATGGGTTGGCCAGATCAGCGCGCCCTGGTGGGCACCGGCGTTGCCTTCAAGGCAAATGCCCCGTCACCGACCAGTGCCAGCGCGATCAGTCCAACGATCCAGAGCGCGGGAAATTCCCAGCCGCCTTTGGGGTTACTGAAAAGGAAGCCCGCCGAACCATGCACGGTGACGATGGTGCCGAGCAGGACCGGGATCAAGGCGAGCGCGGCAGCACGCGCCCAGACGCCAAGGATCAGCGCCAGCCCACCGGCAAGTTCCCAGGCGATCACGACGTACGCCAGTTCGGGCGGAAGACCGAGCGAACCGAAGAACTTGGCGGCGCCCGCAGGAGTGAACACGAAAATCTTGACTCCGGCATGAGCGAGGAACTCAATTCCCAAAGCGAGCCGCAGAAGGAGTGCCGCGTACGGTACCGTCCAACTTTCGATCATTGTCGTGTCCATTGTCGAAGTCGTTGCTTAATCCAAGCCGCGCCAGGTGCAACGGCGCAGCCGATAACCTCAATTGCGCCGGCCGCGGATTCGGAGCTGCGCGCGACGCATGCGCCAGGCCCGGCGCGCTCAAAGGGTCTTGTGCGGACCGTCGCAGAACGGCTGGCTCGCGGACCTGCCGCAGGCGCACCCGTAATACGATTTGCCCGCTTTGGCCGGCACAGCGTACGGAGCTTTCAGAGTGACAAGAGGTTCCGACATTTTGTTCACGCCGTCAGAGGTTGCGAGAGCAGGCATCTATACCCATTCCAATACACGTGACTATACCGGAATATTGGCGTATATTCTTTCCAAATTGGCAGCAATGAGACGGCAGTGACGATCCCATGGAGCGATTGGATTGTGACCGGATGTTCGTGACGGTCATTGAAGCTGGCAGTTTTGCCAAAGCGGCCCTGAAACGTCGAACCAGCACAGGGCAGGCCTCCAAGCTCGTGTCCAAGCTCGAAGCCGACCTCGGCGTGCAACTGCTGAAGCGCACCACGCGCGCGCTATCGCTCACCGAGATCGGGAAAGCCTATTACGAACGCGTCAAGCCCCTGCTCGAAGACTTCGCCGCGCTCGACGCTTCGGTACGCTGCGTTTTCGGAACGGCGACTGGCCGGCTGCGGGTCTCGGTTCCACACTCGTTTGGAGCGTTGCAACCCGTCCTGATCAAGTTCGCCCGCGCCTTCCCGGACATCGAGCTCGATGTGCATTTTTCCGACCGGATCGTCAGCCTGGTCGACGAAGGTTTCGATCTCGCGATACGTATCGGCGTGCCCGACAACAGCAGCCTGATCGCCCGCAGGCTGTGCGACATGCGCGTCATCGTCGTCGCCGCGCCAGCCTACGTCGAGGCCCATGGCGAGCCCATGACCCCCGCGGCGCTCGAAGGCAGAGAATGCATCATCGACACCAATTTCCGCGAACCCTTGCTGTGGCGTTTCCGCGGCGACAATGGCGAGCCGTCGATCGCCGTTCTGGTCGCCGGACGATTGCGCTTTTCCAATGCGGAAACCTGCCTTGCCGCGGCGGAGGCGGGGCTCGGTGTCGCGCGCACTCCGAGCTTCGTCGCTGGATCGAGCCTGTGCGCCGGCCTGCTCAAACCGCTGCTCCGTGCTTACGAACCCCAACCGCGCGACGTTTATGCGCTTTACCCGCCTGGCCGGCACCTTGCCATCAAGGTACGTGTGCTCGTTGATTTTCTGGTCGAACAATTCCGCGGCGAGCCCAAATGGGACGAAGGTTGGTCGAAGCAATATCCGAAAATCGCCCCCGACGTGAGGACGTAAAGTGTTCGACGAAATGCGCTTCTCAAGGAACGCACGATAGTCAATCCAGAAATCTTCTCCGTTCGTACACTTGTACGCGCGCGCCCGTGCCTTAGGCGTCACCAGGTTCGTATCAACCAGCAGACGCTTGATCCGCTGCTCGTAGCACATGTGATGTTCGCTTCGCTCAGCGGCCAACGCACAAGGTCCGCTCCAAACTTTTTGCGCGGATGGACGGACCGTCAATCAACACTGCAAGGTCAGCGATCGCGAGCATAAACACGCTCGGGGGTCGGTCATGCGGGGGCGGGCGAGGGGAGGAATGCGGCCTGGACCAGCGCCGTGTCCGTGTACATATCGAAGCGGGCGAGCCTACCATCGCGCACGCGCCAGAGATGCGCGAAGTCCGCGCGCATCGACTTGCCGGTTATCTTCACGGTGCCGGAATACACACCCAACACCACCACCCGGTCGCCCGATTCGATGAAATCGTGCGGCGTTGCGCAAAAGCCGTTCCAGTCGCGCGCGAGTGGAACGAGAAGCTTGTCGACGACCTCCTGCGGCGTGCGCCAGGTGCCGCTGTAGTATGGAAAGCCCCGTGCCTCGGTCCAGGCGAGTTCGGGATGGAGCACCGCGAGCACGCCGGCGACATCGCCTCGCGCGATTGCGTCGTAGAAAAGTTTGACCGTTTCGAGAGGCGGCATAGCAATTCTCCCAATTCGCCGGATTTCGGCAGCCGGCTTCGAAAGGGGCTCCACTTGTGTCGGCGAAAAACGCGTGCGTTCACTCCTACGCAAGAACGTTAACCGGACGAAGTCTTGCGTACTTGCGATTGACCTCACGAACGCGATGAATTGTTTCCGGAGATGAAGACAGGGCGACAAACATTAGAGAACGCCAATAAAGGGCGGTGGAATGCCCGCTCAGGAGACGCTTCCGGATACCAACGAAGTCCTCGGCAAATTTTCTTCGTCGATGATGTTGAAACACGGTGACCACGGAACTGGGAGGAAGCTTCCTAATGAGTCTGTCGATATCAAGAAAGCGAACGTGCTTGTTGGTCGAGCTGCGCTCAGGCTCGAACCCATTATCCGGATCGAGAAAAATAACTTGATCGGGAGCGGTTTCGACGCCCAAGAAAAACGAGCGATATTCGCCGTCACTCGGACTTGCTTCTGGATCGTGAAATTTGACCGTGTAGCGCGCGCCCGTCCGGGCCGGCAGCGCGAACAGGAGCGCCGGATCTCGAGTGGCGCGCAATTCGTGACAAAGCTGCAGGATCTCCTCACTCGCCGGAAATAGCTCGGGCGCGGTCTTGCCATCCGGGCCATTGTCATCAGGCGTCATCGCCCACACGATTTTGAATTGCTTGCAGCCGAGCACCGCGACGAGAAAATCGTGGTAGTCCCACTTGAAGCTGTCCTTCGAGTCGCCGAGATATTGGCGCTTCATCGGGTCATATTTCCCAACTGTTGAAATCAACAGTGGCGCCGGGGCGGGAATGGCGGCGAGCCGCCATGGCGCGCCCCGAAGCCGCTGTCTCCTTGAACATCAGCCTTTGATGGTCGCGAGCGCGCCAAGTCCTAGCCCATCAACGACCTTGCGTTGTATGGGCGCGACGGCGGCGTTGACCGCGTCCGCCCCATAAGCCTGGCCGACCACAACGCGCTCGGGACGATTGCCCTTCGGCGTGGCGACAAGTTTCGCGATCGCTTCGCCGACGTCGTGCGGGTTGGGCGCGTTCTTGGACGCGAAAATCCCCATGAAGGTCTCGAACATCTTCCCGGGGATCGCGCCGATCTCGCCGTAGGCCGCGCCGCGCTGGGCGTCGGCGGGTTGTTGGGCCGCCGCATACATGTTGGTGGGATACGCGCTTGGCTGAACCAGGACGACATCGACGCCAAGCTGCGACAGCTCATAGCGATAGCTGTCGGTAAGCGCCTCGACTGCGAACTTCGACGCGCCATAAAGGCCGAAGAAGGGAAACGTCACACGCCCCAGGATCGAACCGATATTGATGACGAGGCCATCGCCCTTTCCGCGCAGCATCGGCAGCGTAGCGCGCAGCACGCGCTGAACGCCGAACACATTGACCTCGAACACATCGCGCACCTGTTCGGGTGTGAAGCCCTCCGACACGCCCGCCGAGGCGATGCCGGCGTTGTTGATGACGACGTCGAGCTTGCCGCCCGACTTGGCGTTAAGAGTCGCGATCGCAGCATCGACGCTGGCGTTGCTGGTGACGTCAAGCTCGATGGGCTCGATGCCCTTGGCGCGCAGCGCGTCGGCGACGGCGCGGTTGCGGCCTGCGATGTTGCGGGCGCCGGCGAATACCTTGTTTCCGGCGGCGGCGAGGGTTTCGGCT
>JACQAE010000081.1 GCA_016195095.1 Pseudomonadota bacterium | reverse complement strand
TCGTCGCCAGCCCGGCCAATCCGACCGGCACCATGATCGCCGAGAATGTCCTCGGCGATCTCCTGCGCGGCGCCGAGGATGCGGGTATCCGCGTCATTTCCGATGAAATCTACCACGGGCTCGATTACGCGTTTCGCGCGCAGACGGCGGCGAAATTGTCCGACCGGGCGACGGTGATCAATTCGTTTTCCAAATACTACTGCATGACCGGGTGGCGCATCGGCTGGATGGTGGTGCCGCCGCCGCTGCTGCGCGCGGTGGAATGCCTGCAGCAGAACCTCTCGATATCGGCGCCGACGCTGGCGCAGGTGGCGGCCGAGGCGGCGTTCGAGGCGGGCGCGCAAATGCAGGCGGTCAAGCGCGGCTATGGCGAAAATCGCGCCATCCTGGTGGAGGGATTGCCGCGCGCCGGCCTTGAGCGGTTCTGTCCCGTCGATGGTGCGTTCTACCTCTACGCCGACATATCGCGCTTTTCCTCCGACAGTCTGGATTTCTCCCGCCGCATGCTCGAGGAGGCGCATGTCGCGGTGACACCCGGCATCGATTTCGATCCGCTCAATGGGGACCGCTATGTGCGCATGTGTTACGCCGGTTCGACATCCGACGCGCGCGAAGCGGTGGCAAGGATCGAGCGCTGGCTCGCGCGCTAGAGCGTTTTCCGCCGACGTGGGAAGTGGTTTTCCGCCACGGGACCTACTCCTTCAGCCCAAGAAAATCGCGCAGCGTGACCGCGGATGCCAGCGCGTCGTTCCGGTCGGCGGCGGCGAGCGTCCAGGCGGCGCCGTCGCGCATAACCAGCCGCGTACTCCACAGATCCGCGCCCGAGGCTGGGTCAACATGCGCGTCGGCGGCGATGGTGGCGATGTCGGAAAGCGGCGTCTCGCGCGGCTTGCGCTGCCAGAAAAGAATCTTACGCCGCAGGACCGCCCCGCCTGCCGTCCGATCGAGCGTCAGCGTTGTGGAACCCGAGCGCAGCACGATGCGTTGCGAGTTCTGTTCAACAATCGCCATGGCGGATGACCTCCCGCCGCTTGCCTTCCCGCCGTTCCCGGCCGATGCAATTATAGCGCCTTCGCCGGCGCCGCGCGGCGTCCGCGCCAATCGGTCGCACGCGCCAGGCGAGCGCGGCAGGGGGCAGCCCTGCCCGGCTGAAACGCCAAGGTCGGCGCCAAGGTCGGCGCCCGGCCCGCGCCGGGACCGGCGCAAACTCAGCGCTTGGAGAACTGGAACGAGCGCCGCGCCTTCGCGCGACCGTACTTCTTGCGCTCGACGACACGCGAATCGCGGGTGAGAAAGCCGCCGCGCTTGAGCACGCCGCGCAGCTCCGGCTCGTAATAGGTCAGCGCCTTGGAAATGCCATGGCGTACCGCGCCGGCCTGCCCGGAAAGCCCGCCACCGGAGACGGTGCATACGACGTCATATTGCCCGAGCCGATTGGCGCTGACCAGCGGCTGCTGGATCAGCATGCGCAGCACCGGGCGCGCGAAATATACCTCAATCGTTCGCTCGTTGATCACGATGTTGCCGGCGCCCGGCTTGATCCACACCCGCGCCACCGCGTCCTTGCGCTTGCCCGTCGCATAGGCGCGATCGCGGCTGTCAACCTTGCGCACATATTTCGGCGCCTCGGCCGCGGCCGGCTTCAATGTCGACAATTGGTCGAGCGACTGCATGGACTCGGCCATCGTCACGCGCTCCTCATGTTCTTGCGGTTCATGACGCCGATATCAAGCGGCTGCGGCTTCTGCGCCTCGTGCGGGTGCGTCGGCCCGGCATAGACCCGCAGGCTCGCCAATTGCCGGCGCCCGAGCGGGCCGCGTGGCAGCATTCTCTCGATCGCCTTTTCCAAGATGCGTTCGGGAAAGCGGCCTTCAAGGATCGACTTGGCGGTGCGCTCCTTGATGCCGCCGATATAGCCGGTGTGATGATAATACACCTTGCGCTCGCGCTTGCGGCCGGTCAGCACCACCTTCTCGGCGTTGACGACGACGACGAAATCGCCGCAATCGACATGCGGCGTATAGGTTGGTTTGTGCTTGCCACGCAGTCGCAACGCGATGATCGAGGCGGCGCGGCCGACAACAAGGCCGTTGGCGTCGACGATCACCCAGTCCTTGACGACGTCGGCGGGCTTGGCCGAAAAGGTGCTCATTGGTCAATCCGCTCGCTTTTGGAAGGCCGCGTTGTAATCGCTGTCCAGATTGACGTCAAGGCCATAAGTCACGCAAAATCATATGTTTAATTTGACGGTATTATATCACCATCAGCTGAGCGAGAGGGAATTGAATAAGTCGAGACGGCGTGCGCGACCATGTCCTCCTGCCCGACGGAGCGTATGGCGATCTCGCCTACCGCCAGACGTTTTCCGACCTTGACCAGGCGGCACTCCGCGACCAGCGCGCCGGGGCCGGGCTTGCGCAGGAAATTGACGCTCAGATTGGTGGTCACGGCGAGCGGCACCCAGCCGATGGTCGCCAGGATCGCGATATAGATGGTCACGTCGGCCAGCATCATGATGGTCGGCCCGGAAATCGTGCCGCCGGGGCGCAACGAAGCGCCGTCAAAGGCGCGCTCGACGCGCGCGCCGCCGTGCCAGACCTCCTTGATGCGCAGGCCCGATTGCGTGTTGAACGCCTGCGGGAACTCCGCGCATAAGAGACGGTCAAGCTCCGCTATGCTCAGGCGCGGCTGTTGCATCGCCCACCCCCCGATCCCTCGTTCCGCGTTGGCGGCAAGATCGGATACAATGGCCGTGAGGCAAATTGAAGCGGGAATCGACACCATGAACGTGCGCCCCACCGATCCGCGAGCGCCGCCGGCAGCGGCGATCACGCGCGCGACCATCGATCATATCGCGATCATCACGCTTGATGACGCGCGCGGCCGCAACTGCTTGTCGGAGGCGATGTTGGCGGGGCTAACCGAGGCCTTCGCGCGCATTGCCGCCGACAAGGACGTGCGCGCCGTCGTCATAGAGGCGAACGGTCCGGCGTTCTGCGCCGGACACGATCTCAAGGAGATGACCGCGCATCGCGCCGACGCCGACCGCGGGCACGCCTATGCGCAGGCGCTGATGCGCGCGTGCAGCACGCTGATGACCGATATCGTGCGCCTGCCGCAACCCGTCATCGCCGCGGTCGAGGGCGTGGCGACGGCCGCGGGCTGCCAGCTCGTGGCGAGCTGCGACCTCGCGGTCGCTTCCGCAAGCGCCACATTCGCCACGCCGGGCGTGCATATTGGCCTGTTCTGCTCGACGCCGATGGTGGCGCTCACGCGCAATGTCGCGCCCAAGCACGCGATGGAGATGCTGCTCACCGGCGAGGCGATCACGGCCGAGGACGCGCGGCGCATCGGCCTCGTCAATCGCGTCGTCGCGCTGGGCACGGCGCGCGCGCAGGCGCTCGCGCTCGCGCGCGCCATTGCCGCGCAATCGACGGCGGTCGTGCGCTTGGGCAAGGAGGCGTTTTACCGCCAGCGCGAGATGCCCCTGACGCAGGCCTACGCCTATGCCGGCGACGTCATGGTCGCCAACATGCTCGCGCCCGACGCCGAGGAAGGCATCGGCGCGTTCATCGAGAAGCGCGCGCCGAATTGGCAGGATTGCTGATGCGCGCGGCGGCCCCGCACGTTTGCCGGCGGTGCGCGTGTAACGCGCCATCGCGCCAAGCCGCATAGATCGACCACCGAGATTGGCGAGACGTGTGCGCTACCGCAGCCCGATGCGCCACGCACTGGAAGAATTCCCATGCAACATGATCACTACGACGATGAATTTATTCGCGGCATTCTCGATGGAATCAAATCGATCGCGGTCGTTGGCGTGTCGGGCAAGCCGGTGCGGCCAAGCTATTTCGTGTTCAAATACCTGCATGAACGCGGTTACCACATGATCGGCATCAATCCGGGGCTTGCCGGAAAGGAACTTCTGGGGCGCCCGATCCACGCGCGGCTGTCCGATATCCCCGAGCCGGTGGATATGGTCGACATCTTTCGCGCGTCGTCGCAGGCGCGCGCGATCGTCGAGGAGGCGATCGCCGTGCAGCCGCGCCCGCGCGCGATCTGGATGCAGCTTGGCGTTCGCGACGACGACGCCGCGGCGCTGGCGCAGTCGGCCGGAATGAAGGTGGTGATGAACCGCTGCCCCAAAATCGAATACGGCCGGCTCGCGTCGGAGATTTCGTGGATGGGGGTCAATTCACGCACGCTCTCGGCCAAGCGCGCGCCCGACGGCGCCATTCAGCGCATGTCGATCGGCCATGCAGCCATGGCGGGAGGCCAAACATTGGCCGCCGAGCGCGCGGAGAAAAGCGGAGAAAAAAAGTGAATGATCGTGAAAATGCGCCGCGTTGCCTGATCGCGCCGCGGCGGGAATGTGAATCCCCCTGGATTGGCGAGCGTCGCAGCACACACTGCGGAGTAACTTTTGTGATCGAAAAGACGGTCAAAAATCGTCATAATGAAATCTTTTGAAGGGGCAAAAAGCCCCGCATCGGGAACACATCATGAGCGAG
>JACQAE010000094.1 GCA_016195095.1 Pseudomonadota bacterium | reverse complement strand
GGGCGTAAAGGCGCAAGTGGTTCATGGGCGGGACTTGGCGGGCCAGGTGGACGTATTTCCTTAGGGCGCTCTGCGTTGCATTCGAATTGCAATGCGCCCGATTTTCTTCGGTTTTGTCGCATTTTTCCGCCGCAAACCGGTTGCCATTGCGGCGGAAAATGCGCCAGCGTTTCTCTTATCACGATGGACATGCTCGCGGCATTCCCAGGTCTGCCATGCGCCGGCCTGCCGGTACGCGCCGAGGCCGGCCGGCCATGGTTTGCCGGCGCCACGCGGTGCGATATTCCAATTGCCGGATCGAGCATGATCCCGAAAAGTTGGCACCGCTTTTCGGAAAAGATCATGCGCGAACAAGGGTTAGGGCGCTCGCACGATTCAGCCTGAAGCGATACGGCTCGAGCGCATTTCCGGCTTTGACGGACTCAAAGCCGGGGCTATAACTTATTGTTTTGACGGGTTTTATTCACGCGAACCGGTACCCACTTCGCTCGAAAGCGCTCTCGGAGCGAGCCGGTTCGCCTGCGGCGCTCGTGATGCGACCCAAAGTATTGGTCCCATCGTTTTGGGTAAGTCGCCCCACAAATTCAAAACGTTAGTGGGCCGACTTGCCCCATCATTCGGCAATCGAATGTCGGGGTCGGACGGCGGGCGGCTGGCTCCCTAACACCCTGAACTCAGGCAATATCTTGTCGTTCACGTCGGCCGCGGACGCGCCCAGGTCAGGGCCGGTGTTGCAACCGACCCGGCGTTCCTGCAGCGGCAACAGATGGAGAAAGCCAAATTGGGAAATCTTAAGTAACCGTTAAAGACCGGTGGAATACGAGCCATGAGCCAATCGACACTTAATATGAGGTAAATTATATTTTATTATATTATATACGACCTATATTTTATATCGCGTACGACATCCGTTCCTGTACGGAAGAGGCCCGCGGAGCGATCCAAATTTCATCATCTCAAAATCGGGAGGCGAGCGTCGTGAATCCGGGTTCGGTTATCGCTGCCAGCAACGCCGCCACCTCGCGCAACGAGCCCGCAATGCAGAACATTCCGACCGACCTGTTGCGGACACTGACGGCTGTCGTTGACTTGCGCAGCTTCACCAAGGCCGCCAACTCGCTCAACATCACGCAGCCCGCGGTGAGTTCGCAGATCCGCCGCCTGCAGCAACTGCTCGGCGTCGATCTGTTCATCAAGGGCGTCCCCGGCGTGGCGCTAAGCGAAACCGGCACGCGTGTCGTCAGCTATGCCAGGCGCCTGCTGGAGATCAACGATCATATCTACGGACTGGCCAGCAAAGTGCCGGAATCGGGCCTTGTTCGCATTGGCGTGCCAATCGATCTTTACAACAATACGTCGATGTTCGACGTGATGGCCGATTTCCGTCGCGAGGCGACGCAACTGCGGTTGCAGATCGCCGCCGATCATTCCGACAACCTCAAGCGCGCCATGCGCGAGGGCCGTTTTGACGTCGTCATCACGCGCACGGAAGCCAAGCCGGAAGGCGTGCGTCACTTCTGGCCCGAGGCGCTGACCTGGGCCGGCCGCAACGAGCAGGCGCTGGATCCGGCAGGTGCCATTCCGCTGATCCTCCTCGGCGAGACAAGCCTCGGCCGGCGCGTCGGCACGGCGCTGCTCGAAGAGCGCGAAATTGACTACGAGATCGTCTTTGTCGCGCGCACGCTGGCGGCGATGTTCTGCGCCGCGCGCGCCGGTCTTGGCATCTTTGCGTGCGCCAGCCATTTCATCCACGGCACCGACCTCGTCGCCCGCGTGCAGACGCGGCGCTTGCCGCGGCTGCCGGTGGTCTACGGCGCCATCGAGGTGCGCGACGACTTGGGCTTGCCCGCCATCGACCGTCTCGTCGACACGCTCGCGGGGGTGCTGCGGGCGGCGCCGCGCGCCGCGATGTCGAGCCTGTCCGACGGCGGCGAGCGCTGAGACGCGGACGGCGGCGCATCGCCGGCCGCGCGCGTCACGTCTGCGCGAAACCCGAGCGTTGCGCCCATCCGGTCATGCGCGCCTCGAGCATCGCCATGGCCCAGTACATCACGATGCCCTCGACGGCGAGCGCGATCAGGCCGGCGAATATGAGCGGCACCTGAAACTGCGCCTGCGCCTGCAACATCAGGTTGCCGATGCCGTAATTCGAGGCGATGCTTTCGGAAATCACCGAGCCGACAAAGGCCAGGGTGATGGCGACCTTGAGCGAGCCGAAGAAATACGGCAGCGTGCGCGGAATACCCACCTTGCGCATGATGTCGAGCTTGGAGGCGCCGAGCGCCTTGAGGACATCCTCGAGTTCCGGCTCGATGGTGGCGAGGCCGGTGGCGACGTTCACCACGATCGGGAAGAAGGAGATCAGGAACGCGGTCAGCACCGCCGGCAGGAAGCCGATGCCGAACCACAGGACGAGGATGGGTACGACCGCGACTTTCGGTATGGCGTTAAAGCCGATCATTAGCGGATAAAGGCCGGCATAGATCATGCGCGACCAGCCGACGAGAAGCCCGAGCAAGAGCCCGAACCCGACCGCGAGCGCGAAACCGACCAGGGTAGTGGTCAGCGTGACCACGGAATTGCGGTAGATCGCGGGACCGAATTCGACGAAAGCGTGCGCGATGGCGCTTGGCGGCGGCAGGAAAAAGTGCGGGATGGCGAAGATCGCAACCGTGGCTTCCCAGATCAGGAACAGCGCGAGCGTGAACAGCCACGGCGCCAGGCGCACGATCAGCGGCAGCGGCGTCATTGCCGTGCCTTCACAATGTGCCCGCGCAGCTCGTGCACGATGTCCTGAAAAGCCGATGAGAACGTGACTTCCAGGTCGCGCGGTCGCGCGATGTCGATGTGGCGCTCGACCAGCACGCGGCCCGGGCGCGCCGACATCACGAATATCCGGTCGGCGAGGAACACCGCTTCGCGCAGGTCGTGGGTGACAAGGATGACGGTGATCGGGCGCGCGGCGTGCAGGTCGCGGATCACGCACCACAGTTCCTCGCGCGTGAACGCGTCGAGCGCGGCGAACGGCTCGTCGAGCATGAGCAGCCGCGGCTCGTGAATGAGCGCGCGGCACAGCGAGGCGCGCTGCTGCATGCCGCCCGACAATTCCCACGGATAGCGCGTGCCCTGGTCGGCGAGGCCGACCGATGCGAGCAGGCGTTCGGCGCGCGCGACATATTCCGCCTTGCGCCGGCGCATTTGGTGGCGGTGCGGCTCGACGATTTCGAGCGGCAGGAGCAGGTTCTTAAGCGTCGTGCGCCAGGGCAACAATGTTGGCGCCTGGAACGCCATGCCGGCGATCTTGACCGGACGCGTCACCGGCTCACCATCGACCCGCACGGTTCCCGCGAACGGAAACTGCAGCCCGGTGGCGAGCTTCATCAGCGTTGACTTGCCGCAGCCGGAAGGCCCGACCACGGCGGCGAATTCACCCTCGGCGACGGCGACCGAGAGGCCCTCGATCGCCAGTGTGCCATTGGCGCCGCCATAGGCATGGCTGACGCGATCGAGCGTGACAAAGGCGGACACGGGCGCGCCGCGCCGGGCTCGGCGGCCGTCTAGTCGGCCTTGCGCTCGGCGGCGGGCGGCAGGAACGACGGGTCGAAAACGTCGCTCGCCTTCGGGCGCGCCTTGTACTGGTAGGTCAGCGCGACCTGGTCCATCGATTTTTCGAGCCGCGCCATGTCAACGGCGCCGTAGCCATTCTTCTTGACTGTCGGCGTGAGGATATTGTCGCGGATCGCCATGCGCAGCCGCTCAAGCTCCACGTCCTTCTTGGCCACGTCATTGCGCTTGGTGATCGATTCGACCGAGCCCGCCGGATTGGCAACCGTTTCCTTGAGTCCCTTGACGAAAGCACGCAGGAAGCCCTTCACCGCCTCGGGTTTTTCCTCGGCGAATTTCGGGTTCACGATAACGGTGTTGCCGTAAAGGTTGACGCCGTAATCGGCCATCAGCAGCACCACGATGTCATCGACGGGAACGCCGCGGTCCTTGAGATTGATGAAGGAGGAGAACGAAAAGCCGGTGATGGCGTCGACCTGGCCAGCGGCAAGCATGGGCTCGCGCACCGGAAAGCCGACGTTCTCGATGGTCACCTTTTTCGCGTCGATATTGTTGGCTTGCACGAAGATCTTCCATTGCGCGAAGGCGCCGTCGGGCGCCGGCGCGCCGAGCTTCTTGCCTTCGAGGCTCTTGGGGTCGGATATGCCGCGGCTCTTGCGTCCGACAATGGCGAAGGCGGGCTTGTCATAGACCATGAAGATCGCCTTGATCGGCGTGCCCGGATTGGCGTCGCGGAATTTGATCACCGAATTGATGTCGGCAAAGCCCATATTATAGGTGCCCGACGCCACCCGCGTGATCGGCTCAAGCGAACCCGCGCCGGTATCGATGGTCACGTCGAGGCCTTCGGCCTTGTAGTAGCCCTTGTCCACCGCCACCACGAACGGTGCCGCCGGCCCCTCGAATTTCCAGTCC
>JACQAE010000044.1 GCA_016195095.1 Pseudomonadota bacterium | reverse complement strand
ATCTTCACGTATTGGACCGGCTTGGCCTTGACGGGAAGATCAGCAGCCTGTGCTCCAGCGGCCGCGACGAGACCCGCCGCGGTACCGAGGAGAAGGCTTCTCACCATCTTCATATTGACCTCCAAGTTTGTTTGTCGTGGGAAGGTCCCGTCCGTGGCAATTCTTGGCACACGCCCGAAAGCCCCATCCCCGCAACCACCCGGAGTTCCTTAATCCTTCATCCCAATCGATTTCCCGGTTCCCACACCAAGATATTCAGAACTTCCGAAAGGGCGACCCACGGGTTGCCCCCCTGTGCCGCCTGGGCAGATTAGTCAGCGAATTCGATCCTGCAACAAGGAACAAGCCATCGCAAATGCGCCATAATGGCTTTATCCTTCACATGTTACATAAAAATCACATAAATAAGATGGATTACCGATAATTTTCCAGCCTTCAGCGGTATTGTACCGGTTGACGTTGCGTCATTTTCGGTGGGCGGATCGTGTTCATGCCCGCCGATTTATTGTGGCGCGCGCCATTTCAGTGGGCCAGCGCCCAAGCGGTGCTGCGGCCGTCGCGGTTAATCGCGGCGCCGCTGCTCAGCCCATTGATGTTACATCGAATTAGTTGGAAGCGGCGGGACGTGGCGGGCATGGCCGGAGCGATTTCACGGCAAAAGCGGTCAATGTTCGTCGCGTCCAGGCAGGAAAACAGCGGAAAAGCCCGGGACTTTCCGCGATGACGCCGAAGTCATACGCCGCCGACGCCCGAGATGCATGCGTTGTGACGGCGTCGCCCCACCTGCAGCCTTATCGCTTCAGGTTGAATGGTGCGACGGCGCTAACCCTTTTTCACGCATGGTCTTTTCCGAAAAGCGGTTACCACTTTTCGGGATCAAGCTCTAGCGCCGCGTCGCTTGAAGGCCTTGCGATACAGTGGGAATCGGTCGGGGGTTGAAATTGCGGCAAAGCACAAGAAATTCTGGCGCCTTTCGATTCTCACGACACCCAATGCGCTCTAGCCATTATGGCGCGTGGCATTGGCGACAAAGGGCTTGGCGCGCAGTTGCGCGATGATCGCTGTCAAATGCTTGATATCGTAGACCTCGAGATTGATCGTGAGCGAGGTGAAGTCGGGCGACAGGCGCGTCATGCGAATATTGTCGATATTGGCGTCGTTCTCGGCGATGACCTGGGCGATCTGCGCCAGCGTGCCCGGCTCGTTGACCGATTCGATCAATACCTGGGCGGGGAAGCGCTGCGGCGTCTTGTCGTCGATGTCCCAGCGCAGGTCGAGCCAGCGTTCCGGCGCGTCCTCGAACGCCATCAGCGCCGGCGAGTGGATCGGATAGATGGTGATGCCCTCGCCGGGCGAAAGGATGCCGACGATGCGATCGCCGGGCACGGCCCCGCCTTCCGGCGCGAAACGCACTGGCAGATCGCTGTTGATGCCGCGTATCGGGATCGCCGGCGCGGCGTCGCTCAGGGCCGGGACCTTGACCTTGACGGCGCGCGCGCGCTTGAGCCCCTGCCAGCGGCCCTCGGGCAAGCCCGCGGCGGCGAGCGTGGCGCGTTCCTCTTTGAAATCAGGGTACATGGCGCGCACGGTGTCGGAGGCCTTGATTTCACCGCGACCAACGGCGGCGAACACATCCTCGATCGAGGCTCGGGCGAGACGCGGCAGCGCGCCAGTGAGCCGTTCATCAGAATATTCGCGCTTGGCGCGTCCGCATAGCCGCTCGACGATGCGCCGGCCGAGGCCGGCATATTGATTGCGCACGGCGGCGCGCGTGGCGCGGCGGATCGCGGCGCGCGCCTTGCCGGAGACGACGAGCGATTCCCACGCCGCCGGCGGCGCCAGAAGGGCCTTGGAGGTGAGGATTTCGACCTCATCGCCGTTTTCCAGTTCCGAAAGCAGCGGCGCGATCTTGCCGTTGATCTTGCAGCCGACCGTGTGGTTACCGATGTCGGTGTGAACGGCATAGGCGAAATCGATCGGCGTTGCCCCGCGCGGCAGCGCGATCAGCGTGCCCTTGGGCGTGAAGCAAAACACCTGGTCGTGGAACAGTTCGAGCTTGGTGTGCTCGAGAAACTCCTCGGGATTGGAGCCGTCCGCCAGGTGCTCGATCGTGTGGCGCAACCATGCATAGGCTTTCGACTCGCGTGAGAGCGTGTCGGGCGAGGCGTCGGCGCCGTCCTTGTAATTCGCGTGCGCCGCGATGCCATATTCGGCGATTTCGTGCATTTCCTGGGTGCGGATCTGCAATTCGACGCGCTGGTTTCCCGGCCCGATAACGGTGGTGTGGATCGAGCGGTAGTCGTTTTGCTTGGGCGTCGAAATGTAGTCCTTGAAGCGGCCGGGAACGACCGGCCAGGTCGTATGCACGACGCCGAGCGCCTGGTAACACTCCGCGAGCGTCGGCACCACGACGCGGAACCCAACAATGTCGGAAAGCTGTTCAAACCCCAGCGCCTTGCGCTCCATCTTGCGCCATACCGAATAGGGCTGCTTGCGGCGGCCCTCGACGAATGTCGCGATGCCACGGTCGGACAGCTTGCGCGTGAGCTGGCGCTCGATTTCGGCGATCAGGTCGCGGTCGCGCGCGGCGAGCGTGGCAAGGCGCTCGCTAATGACCGCGCAGGCTTCCGGGTTGAGCTGCGGGAATGCAAGCCCCTCCAGCTCCTCGCGCATCTCGTGCATGCCGATGCGCCCGGCGAGCGGCGCATAGATGTCGGCCGTTTCCTCGGCGGCGCGGCGGCGTGCCTCCGGGGGCACGTAGTCGAGGGTGCGCATGTTGTGCAACCGGTCGGCGAGCTTGATGAGCAGGACGCGCACGTCGGCGGCAATCGCCAGCAACAGCTTGCGCAGGTTTTCCGCCTGCTTGGCCTCGCGCGAAACGAGATCGAGGCGCTTGAGCTTGGTCAAGCCCTCGACCAGCGCGCCGATGTCGCCGCCGAACATACGGTCGATTTCCGCCCGCGTCGCCTCGGTGTCCTCAATCGTGTCGTGCAGCAGAGCGGCGACGATTGTCGCGTCGTCGACATTGAGCCCGGTGAGGATGGCGGCGACTTCGAGCGGGTGGGAGAAATAGGGATCGCCGGAGGCGCGCTTTTGCTCGCCATGTGCCTTCATCGCGTAGACATAGGCGCGGTTTAGCAGGTCCTCATTGGTCGAAGGATTGTATTTCTTGACGCGCTCGACCAGTTCGTATTGGCGCATCATTTGCGGCGCCGCGCGCTTGGCGATCCGTGCCGGGGGCGCCGGCGTGGCGTTCGCGCCGTCGCGCGCCGCCGCTCCGCGCATGCCCGCTTTGCCTTGCATGCTCGGCGCACTGGTCTGTGACGGCGCCGTCGTGCTGCCCGCCGCCGCCGGAATCTGTCGCACGGCCATGACGGTACGGTATCATGAAATGTCGGCGCTGGCGGAGCGAAATGCGCGCAATGGTAAGCACCGGCCTACCGAGGTCAGGCGTCAATCCGCGTTGCCGCCATCGTGGGCGCGGCGCTGGCCGGCTCAGTCCTCTTCGTCGGGTTCGACCGGCTCCGGGCGCTCCTCGGGTGGCGCCAGTCCTTCGAGACCTTTGAGCAGCTCTTCTTCGGTCATGCGGTCACCGACCACTTCCTTATCGTCGGCGTCCGCGTGTTCGCCGCCGCCCATCAGCGGCAAAGTCTCCGCCTCCGGCTCGTCAACCTCGACATATTTCTGTAGCGCGTGAATGAGGTCTTCCTTCAAATCGCCCGGCGAAACCGTCTCGTCGGCGATTTCACGCAGCGCCACAACCGGATTCTTGTCGTTATCGCGATCGATGGTGATCGGTGCGCCCGAGGAGACCATGCGCGCGCGGTGTCCGGCGAGCAGCACGAGGTCGAAACGGTTTTCCACCTTGTCGATACAATCCTCAACGGTGACGCGGGCCATGGCGGAGCCACTCCTCTGGCGGGCAATGAATTGGAATGTGTGGGTAAGTATAGGCCCGTGGCGCAATCCGCAAGTCTTTACTTGTTATGCTGGGGCAATATTGCTTGGTTGCGGAGGCGGGCGCTATTTCCCTGCGATCGGCGCCGACGAACCAGATTTCCCCCGGATTTTTTCGCCGCCGCGACGGCATACCGCAGTGCATTTTTGCCAAATGTCGCCAATGGTTTGCATCAAAATAACCGGCCACCGGCGAACGCGCAGGCGCGCGTGGACGATGTTGGCGCGCAGACTCTCGACCCAAATCCTAACAGCAAGAGACAGGCATCATGTCCGTAACCACCGAGAAATTGGCGTTATTCATCGACGGCGCCAACCTTTATGCGACGGCGAAATCACTTGGATTTGACATCGACTACAAGCGCCTCCTGCGCGAGTTTCAGTCGCGCGGCTATCTCATGCGCGCGTTTTATTACACCGCCGTGATCGAGGACCAGGAATATTCGTCGATCCGCCCGCTGATCGACTGGCTCGATTACAATGGCTACACGGTGGTGACCAAAGCGACCAAGGAGTTCGTCGATCAGACCGGCCGGCGCAAGGTCAAGGGCAACATGGACATCGAGCTTGCCGTCGACGCCATGGAGGTTGCGGGCCACATCGATCACATGGTTTTGTTCTCCGGCGACGGCGACTTCCGCTCGCTGGTTGAGGCGGTGCAGCGGCGCGGCGTGCGCGTGACGGTGGCTTCCACCATTTCGACGCAGCCGCCGATGGTCGCCGATGAATTGCGCCGCCAGGCCGACGCCTTTGTCGACATTGTCGATCTGCAGCAGAAGATTGGGCGCGATCCCACCGAGCGCGCGCCGCGCGACGGACGCGAGCCGCGCGAGCCGCGTGAAGGGCGCGAACAGCGCCATACGCCGCAATTTTTGCAGCGCAGCGCCGTGGTACCGCAACGCGCCGGCACCGACGAGGATTTTGACGAGGAGTGAGCCCCGCGCCACCGGTCGCGGCGGCCGCGGAGCCCGGCCGCGATTGCGCGCTTTGCCCGCGACTGGCCGCCTTCCGCGACGCTTGGCGCGGACGCGAACCGCAATGGTTCAACGCGCCGGTGCCGTCATTTGGCGCACGCGAGGCGCGCCTGCTGATCATCGGTCTGGCGCCCGGTCTACGCGGCGCCAATCGGACCGGGCGGCCGTTCACCGGCGATTTCGCCGGGGACCTGCTTTACGCAACGCTCGACGAATACGGTTTCGCGCGCGGAACCTATGCCGCCGATCCGCGTGACGGACTTGAACTGATCGACTGCCGCATCGTCAACGCCGTGCGCTGCGTGCCGCCGCAGAACAAGCCGACGGTGCAGGAAATCGCCACCTGCGGCGCGTTCTTGCGCGCGAGCATGGCGCAAATGCCGCGTCTGCAAGCGCTCGTCGCGCTTGGGCGCATCGCGCATGATGCCGGCGTCGTCGCCCTCGGCGCGCGCCGCGCAAGGACGCCGTTCGCGCATGGCGGGATGACGCGGATCGGCGCGCTGGCGCTGTTCGACAGCTATCATTGCTCGCGCTACAACACCAATACCGGCGTGCTCACGCCGCAGATGTTTCGCGCGGTTTTCGCGCAGGTGCGCGCCTATCTCGATCGCGCGAGCCACGCCGCCACGTCGGCCGCGTTCCGGTCGGGCGGAAATACCGGGTAAAACACTTTCAAGATCGTGGCGTCGTCGATTACCAGCGCCATGCGCCGCAAGAGCGTAGCGCCGGCGAATTCGAAGGTCGGCAGCGCCAGCGCCCGCGTCAACGCCAGCGTCGCGTCGGACAGGATGGGGAACGGCAGGTGCAGCCGGGTCGCCGCTTCGCGCTGATAGTCGCTATCCTGCGTCGAGAGGCCAAAGAGTCGTGCGACGCCGAGGCTTTGCAGTTGCGCGTAATGATCGCGAAAGCCGCATGATTGCGGCGTGCAGCCGCGCGCGCCGGCAATGCCATCCCACCCGTCTGGCAGCGCTATTCCCGGCCGCCCGGTGCGCGGATAAATGTAGATGACCGTGCGCCCGCGCAGGCGCGCGAGTTCCACCGGCGATCCGTCCGTTGCCGGCAGCGCCAATTCCGGCAGCCGCATCCCGGGCAGGTGCGTGGCCGCGCCATCATCGTGCGGAACCGGCAGCCCCGGCGGCAGGACGGTAAAATCATGCGACGATGTCATAGCTCATGAATTCCATCAGCGAACCGTCGGGATCGCGGAAGTAAACGCTCGTCCCCGGCCCCTTGGCGCCGAATCTGCGCAGCGGTCCGCGTTCGAGCGCGACGCCGTGGCGCGCCAAATGCGCGATCGCCGTATCAATCGGCCCGCGCCATTCGAAGCACAGGTCGCTATTGCCCGGCGCGACTGGTATGCGCGCGACTTCCGCCGGCTGCACGCCCGGACCATGAACGTTGAGCTGGGTATCGCCGAAACGGTAGGCAAATCCGGTCGGCCGCTCCACCAGTTGGGCGCCGAGCACGTCGCGGTAGAAGGCGTTGGCACGCCGCCAATCGCTGACATGAATGACGCAATGGTCGAGCTTGACCACGGCCATGGCTATATTCTCCGCGCCAGGCTTTGGCGCCCTTTGAAAGCCATCCGCCGGGCGCTAACTATGCTAAGCCAAGCGCCGCGCCGGCAGCGGCTGAAGCGCTTTGCGACACTGGCGGTTCGACATCGATGCGTTCCATATTCCCCCAGCTGACGTCGGACCGATGGCCAACACGGAACTTTGTCAGACACAGTACGCCATTGTGCGATGCCAATTCAATTTTGGGCGGGGGCCCGAGCGTTGGCGCCGCACCAATCGCTTGTCCGGTTCCTCGGACTTTTCCCCGGAGGTTGCAATGAATAGACGCGAAAGCCTCAAGTTGATCATTGGAATCGCCACCGTTTCCGCCACGGCTACGTTTGGCCGCACGCGCGCGTTTGCGCAGGCGGCCGGGCCGTTCACGCTGCCGCCGCTCGGCTATGCCTATTCGGCGCTCGAGCCCAATATCGACACGATGACCATGACGATCCACCACCAGCGCCATCACAGTGGGTTCATCGCAAACCTCAACAATCTTGCGAAGACCATTCCCGATCTTGGTGCCAAGCCTGCGGAATCGATCCTTGCCAACCTTTCGGGCGTTGCCGAGGCGCAACGCATGGCGGTGCGCAACAATCTTGGCGGGCACTGGAACCACGCGTTCTTCTGGGACCTGATGACGCCAGGCGGCGGCAAAGAGCCGGACGGGCCGCTTAAGGCCGCTATCGACGCCCAACTTGGCGGCTTCGCGGCGGTCAAGGACCAGGTTACCGCTGCCGGCGCCGGCCGCTTCGGTTCCGGGTGGGCGTGGCTTTTTGTCAACAAGGACAAGAAGCTGCAGATCGGCAACACGCCCTACCAGGATAATCCGCTGATGGACGGCGGGCGCGGCGCGGTCATTGGTGTCGACGTTTGGGAACACGCCTATTATCTCAAATACCAGAACCGGCGCGGTGACTACCTTGCCGCCTGGTGGAACACGGTGAACTGGGACAAGGCGGCGAGCAATTTCGCCAAGGCGATGGCCTGAACCACTCGGCGGGATGTGGCCGCCTCGCTCCGCTCGCATCGCGGCCGCCGCTTGGCGCGCGCGTGAGGGCGCGCTTATTGGGCCCTGCGCCAGGCCGAACCTGATTTTGCCCGCCTGAGGCGGTCGATCTTGGCGTATCGCGCTGGCGCGAAAAAATGGATGACGTGGTGGCCGAGCCTTCCTATCTGCGCCTGGGGGTCAACATCGACCACGTTGCCACGCTGCGCAACGCGCGCGGCGGCGTGCACCCCGACCCGGTGGACGCGGCCGCGATCGCCATCGCCGCCGGCGCCGATGGAATCACCGCGCACCTGCGCGAGGATCGCCGCCATATCCGCGACGAAGACGTGGCGCGGCTGATGCGCAGCATTACCGTTCCGCTCAATCTGGAGATCGCCGCCACCGCCGAAATGGTCGCCATCGCACGCGCCACGCGCCCGCACGCCTGCTGCGTCGTGCCAGAGCGGCGCCAGGAGCGCACGACCGAAGGTGGTCTTGACGTCATTGCCAATCGCGCGGTCGTTACCGCGGCGGTACGCGATCTCACACAGGCCGGCATTCGCGTCTCGCTTTTCGTTGCGGCTGCGCCGGCGCAAATCGAGGCGGCGGCGGAGAGCGGGGCGGCAGTCGTTGAGCTGCATACCGGCGCCTGGTGCGATGCGCTCGCCGGCGGGCAACGGGAGCGCGCGGCGGCCGAGTGGAGCCTTATCGTCGCGGGCGCCGCGCTCGCGCGCCAACGCGGCCTTGAAGTGCATGCCGGGCACGGTCTCGACTATCGCACCGCCGGCGCGATCGCCGCGCTGGCGGAAATCGTCGAGCTTAATATCGGCCATTTCTTGGTCGGGGAGGCGTTGGCGGAGGGGCTTGGCGGCAGCGTTCGCAAGATGCGCGCGGCAATGGCGGCAGGGCGCGGGGAGGTGCGATGATCATCGGCATCGGGTCGGACCTCGTCGACATCCGCCGCATCGCGCGCGTCATCGATCGCCACGGCGATCGTTTCCTGGCGCGAATCTTCACCGAGACGGAGCGCGCACGCGCCGAGCGCCGCGCCAAGAGCGTGGAAACCTACGCCAAGCGATTTGCCGCCAAGGAGGCTTGCGCCAAGGCGCTTGGAACGGGAATACGCGCCGGCGTGTGGTGGCGCGACATGGGCGTCGCCAACCTGCCGGGCGGTCGTCCGACCATGATTCTGACAGGCGGCGCGCAACGCAAGCTCGCCGCGCTCACGCCGCCCGGGCATGACGCGCGCATCGATGTATCCATCACCGACGAGTTTCCCATGGCGCAGGCGATCGTGGTCATCACGGCGTTGCCGCGGCCGCCGCAGGCAGCCTCCCCCGATTGATTGCGCGGGCGCGCGCAAGCGGCTACAAGGAGCGCCACGCGGGCGATCGGATGGCCCCGCAAAGCGCCGGGAATTTGGTGCTGAGTTCCGTCATAACACATTGATCATAGTGACAATTTCTGTCCGGCCGACGGCTCTAGATGGACTTTGAAATTAGCGCAGCGAGGACCCGGTGTTGCAACGCAAGGATAACAGGTCGATCGAGGCGCAAACCGGCGCCGCAAAGAAGGAAGGCGGCGTCGGCGAGACGGTGCGCGTCGTCTTTCACGCGCTGATCATCGCGCTCGTCATCCGCACCTTCCTGTTCCAGCCGTTCAACATTCCGACTGGCTCGATGATCGAGACGCTACTCATCGGCGACTATCTGTTCGTATCCAAATACAGTTACGGTTACAGCCACTATTCGCTGCCCCTGTCGCCGCCACTCTTCTCCGGGCGCATTTTCAGCTCATCGCCGGAGCGCGGCGATATCGTGGTGTTTCGGCTGCCGCGCGACGATTCCACCGACTATATCAAGCGCATCATCGGCCTGCCCGGCGATCGTATTCGCGTGATCGACGGCGTCGTGCAGATCAACGGCTTGCCGGTCAAGCGCCAGCGCATCGAGGATTTCATCAGCGACGAGGGCGGGCGCATGGCGCGCGTCAAGCGCTGGCGCGAGACGCTGCCCAATGGCGTCTCTTTCACGACGCTCGACCTGCAGGAGAACGGATTTTACGACAACACGCCGGAATATCTGGTGCCACCCGGCCATTATTTCATGATGGGCGACAACCGGGATAATTCCACCGACAGCCGCGTGCTCAGCCAGGTCGGCTATGTTCCGCTGGAAAACATCGTCGGCCGCGCCCAGGTCATATTCTTCTCGATCGGCGAGGGGGAGCGCGCATGGACGTTTTGGCGCTGGCCCTGGTCGGTGCGCTGGAGCCGCCTGTTCACGATCGTGCGATGAGCCGCCGAGTCAAGGTCCGTCCCGAGACCGAGGAGCGCATCGGCTATCAATTCGCCGACAAGGCGCTGCTCGAACAGGCGCTGACGCATATCTCGGCGCTGTCCGGCAAGAGCCGCGGCGCGAGCTACCAGCGCCTCGAATTTCTCGGCGACCATGTGCTTGGGCTGGTCATTTCCGACATGCTCTACCGGGCGTTTCCCAAGGCGGACGAGGGCGAACTCTCGCGCCGGCTCGCCGACCTCGTGCGCCGCGAGAGCTGCGCGGAGGTCGCGCGCGCGACCGAGCTTGGCGAGGCCGTGCGGCTCGGCGCTTCCGAGGCGAGTTCGGGCGGGCGCCGGCGCACGGCCATTCTCGCCGACATTTGCGAGGCGGTGGTGGGTGCCGTCTATCTCGACGGTGGGTTGCCGGCCGCCGCCGCGCTGATTGAGCGGCTTTGGGGCGAGCGCATGCGCAAGCCGGCGCGGCCGCTGCGTGACCCCAAGACGCTGCTGCAGGAATGGGCGCAGGCGCGCGGCTTGCCGACGCCGAATTACCGCGAAGTCGCGCGCAGCGGCCCGCATCACGACCCGGAATTTCGCGTCGCCGTTGAGCTGCCGGCCTTCGACGCGGCGGAGGGAATTGGGCGCTCCAAACGCGCGGCCGAGCAGGCGGCGGCGTCGGCGATGCTCGCGCGCGAAGGCGTCAAGGTCGTGGCCGGTGAAGGATGAGGCTGACCAATCGGGCGAGATCGCGGCGACGCGGTGCGGATTTGTCGCCCTGATCGGCGCGCCCAATTGCGGCAAATCCACGCTGGTCAACGCCTTGGTCGGCGAGAAGGTCACGATCGTCACGCCGAAGGTACAGACCACGCGCACGCTGGTGCGCGGCGTCGCCATGGCTGGCGAGGCGCAGCTCGTTCTCATCGACACGCCCGGCGTTTTCGCGCCCAAACGCCGGCTCGAACGCGCCATGGTCGATACCGCCTGGGGCGGCGCGCGCGATGCCGATATCGTGTGCACCCTGATCGACGCCGAGCGCGGCGTCGATGCGCGGGCGCAGGCGCTGCTCGGCAAATTGCCGGGCCTCGCGCGCCCCTGCGCGCTGGTCATCAACAAGATCGATCTGGTGCAAAAACCGGTGCTGTTGGAAATCGCGCAGGCGGCGGCCGGCGTGGCCGCGTTCGCGGCGACCTTCATGCTCTGCGCGCGCGACGGCAACGGCGTCGCGGACCTGCGCCAATGGCTCGCGGCGCAGGCGCCCCCCGGGCCTTGGCACTACCCACCCGACCGGGTTTCCGACGCGCCGCTGCGCAGCCTCGCCGCCGAGATCACGCGCGAAAAGCTGTTCCTGCGGCTGCACCAGGAGTTGCCCTACCAGTCAACCGTCGAAACGGAGGCGTGGATCGAGCGCAAGGATGGCAGCGTGCGCGTCGAGCAGACCATCTATGTCGAACGCGAGAGCCAGCGCAGCATCGTGCTTGGCAAGGGCGGGCAGACGATCAAGAGCATCGGCGCGCAGGCGCGCATCGAGCTCGAGAAGTTGCTCGGGCACCGCGTCCACCTGTTCCTGTTCGTCAAGGTGCGTGCCGGCTGGGCGGATGACCCCGAGCGCTACCGCGCCATGGGCCTCGAATTCCCGCGGCGCTAGGGCACGAGGCCACGCCGCGTGAGGGGAATTCCTATGATCAAACGGGTTGCGGTTGCGTGCAATTTCCGCGTGCGGGCGCGATAATTGGCAATGGCGGATTCGCGCGCCGCGCCACTGGCAAAGACGGCAGCATGAATTGGACGGACGAGGGCATCGTGCTTGGCGCGCGCCGGCACGGCGAAGCAAGCGCCATCCTCGAACTGATGACGCGCGAGCATGGGCGCCATCTTGGGCTGGTGCGTGGCGGCGCCGGCACGCGGCTTGCCCCGTTACTGCAACCCGGCAACACGGTGCGCGCCACCTGGCGGGCGCGGCTCGATGAACATCTCGGCAATTTCACCGTCGAAGCGCTCGACCTGCGCGCGGGATCGTTTTTTTCCGCCGCGCATGCGGTCTATGGCGTCACCTACCTGGCCGCACTCTGCCGTCTGCTGCCCGAGCGCGATCCGCATGCGCAGGTATTCGCCGCCTTGTCGCACGTCATTGCGCGGCTCGACGTCGTGCTTACGGCGGCGCCAATCATTGTGCGCTTTGAATTGAATATGCTGCGCGAACTCGGATTTGGCCTTGATCTCGCAACCTGCGCGGTGACCGGCGCGCGCGCGGATCTCGCCTACGTTTCGCCGAAATCCGGTCGCGCGGTTGGCCTTGTCGCCGGCGAGCCGTGGCGCGCGCGGCTGCTGCGATTGCCGGCGTTCCTGCGCGCGGACGCTGAAGATGGCGCGGTGAGCACCACGGATGTCATCGACGGCTTCGCGCTCACGGGTTTTTTTGTGTCACGGCACGTTCTCGAACCGCGCAGCCTGGTCATGCCCGTTGCGCGCGAACGCTTCATCGCCATCGTTGCCGGCGCAGCGGCGGACGTGGCCTGATCGGTGCGATCGTGCCGTCATTGGCCCGCCGCGATCGGAAAAAATACGCCGGCCCGATTGGGTGCGGGCCGGCGTGTCTTCGGGGCCTATCAGGCTTAGTTGGGCGAGTGCTGCGGCAACAGCGGCTGCGCCAGGCCCATGAAACGCTGCTTCTGCTCGGCGTCGAGGCTCTTGTAGAGCGGTGCCGCCGCATCGGCCAGCCGCTTGAACGCGGCGCCGTCGCGGATGAGCGACTCGGCCTCGCGCTGCAGATCCTCAATCGGGTCGGGCGTCGGCGCTGCCGCGGCGGCGCTCGCGGCCGGATTGGCCGACGTTGTGGCGGGGCCGGGCTTGGCCGCGGTGGTCGATGCGCCGCTCGCCGCCGGCGGCTCCGCCGCCTTTTCGCGTTCGGCATTGCGCTCCGCCTGCAATTTGGCGAGATCGCGCGCCGCCTGCTCAAAGGCGCCCCAGTTCTTTTCCTGGTCAGGCTTCATGCGCAGGCCGGCTTTGAGCGATGCAACGGCCGCGTCAACATAGGCGTTGAGTTCCTCCGTCGATGGAACCGGCGCCGGATGCTGTTCTTCGCCTTGGCCGCCGGAAGTGGGGCCGGCCGAAGCCAGCGGATAGCTGGCGCCGCCTTGTTGCGGGCCGCTGTATTGCTGCGGGCCGCTGTATTGCTGCGGGCCGCTGTTTTGCTGCGGGCCGCTGTATTGCTGCGGGCCGCTGTATT
>JACQAE010000082.1 GCA_016195095.1 Pseudomonadota bacterium | reverse complement strand
GGGCGACAAGTTCGCATGGACCCGGTAGTTTGCGCAGATCGGCCCTCCTGGGCATGATGCCGAAAACATTGTGCAGCGGGTTTCGGACGGCTTCGTGCTCTCGGATTAGGAGAATCGATCAATTTTAGGATCTTGCATCGAGTCGATGCAGGGTCATCGCGATCCAACGTATTGAACGGTGGCGCGACTTACCCGCAAGGATGCCAGCCATCCATTCGGGCCGCGCCACGAGCCCCGGCGAGCGGACATGGTTTCAACCCTGATGACGACGCGGCGCTTCGCGCCGCTCTTCTGGAGTCAGTTCTTCAGCGCCTTCAACGACAATTTCCTGAAGAACTCGCTGGTATTCCTCATCCTGTTCAAGCTCGGTGGCGCCGAATCGGAGGCGCTGATCACGCTCGCCGGCGCGGTCTTCATCTTTCCGTTCTTTTTCCTCTCGGCCCTCGGCGGCGAAATCGCCGACCGCTACGACAAGGCGCTGATCGCGCGGCGCCTCAAATTTGTGGAGATCGGCGTCGCCGGCGTCGCCGTAGTCGGGTTCTGGATGCATTCGCTGCCGGTCCTGTTTCTCGCCCTGTTCCTGTTCGGCGTGATCGCGGCGCTGTTCGGGCCGATCAAATACGGCATCCTGCCCGACCATCTGGCGCGCGCGGAACTGCCGAGCGGCAACGCGCTGGTCGAAGGCGGCACGTTCCTCGCCATCCTCACCGGCACCATCGTCGGCGGCCTCGCCGCCAAGGGCGGCGGCGACCCGGCGCGCTTCGCGCTCATGATGATGTTCTTCGCCACCCTGTGCTGGGTCTTCGCGCGCATGATCCCGGCCACCGGGGAAGGCGCGCCGAATTTGCGCATTGACCGCAACATCCTGCGCTCGACATTCGCGCTCATGGGCGAACTGCGCGCCGAGCCGCGGCTGTGGTGGGGCGGGATCGTCGTGAGTTGGTTCTGGCTCGTCGGCGCGGTGATCCTCTCGCTCTTGCCGCCGCTCGCCAAGAACGTGCTCGGCGGCGCGGAGGAGGTAGTCACCGCGTTCCTCGCGATCTTCTCCATTTTCATCGCGCTCGGCTCCGGCCTTGCTTCCTGGCTCGCCGCCGGCCGCATCATCCTCGTGCCGACGCTCATCGGCGCCATCCTCCTTGGCGTCTTCGCGCTCGATCTCGGCTGGGCCGTGCACGGGCTCGTGGCCGAAAGCGGCGGACGCGGCATCGTCGAAGTGTTCAGTTCGCCCCATGGCCTGCGTATCGGCTTCGACATGGCGGGCCTGGCGACCGCGGGGGGGCTGTTCATCGTGCCCTCCTTCAGCGCCGTGCAGGCCTGGGCGCGGCCCGACAAGCGCGCGCGCGTGATCGCCGCCGTCAACGTGCTCAACGCCGCCTTCATGACCGTCGGCGCCATATCCGTCGCGCTGTTGCAGTCATTCGGCGTTTCCATTCCCGTCCTCATGCTCGGTGTTGGCGCGCTCAGCCTCGTGGTCGCCGTCATGATCGCGCGCACCATGCCGACCAATCCCGTGCGCGACCTGCTCTCGATCTTTTACCGCGCCTTCTTCCACGCCGAGGTCATCGGGCTCGAAAACATCGCCAAGGCCGGCCCCAATGCCATCATCGCCGCCAACCATGTCAGCTTTCTCGACGCCTCGCTGATCGCCTCGCTGCTCGACCGCGAGCCGGTCTACGCCATCGATACCGGCATCGCGCAGCGCTGGTGGGTACGGCCGTTCCTGCGCTTCACGCGCGCGCTGCCGATCGATCCGACCAAGCCCTTCGCCACCCGCACCCTCATCAACGTGGTCAAGGGCGGCGAGACCCTCGTCATCTTTCCCGAGGGCCGCATCACCATCACCAACAGCCTGATGAAGATCTATGACGGCGCCGGCATGATCGCCGACAAGTGCGACGTGATGATCGTCCCGGTGCGCATCCAGGGGCTGGAGGCGACGCCGCTGTCGCGCCTGGATTCGCGCCAGATTCGCCGCCGCTGGTTTCCGCGCGTGCGAGTGACGATCCTCGAGCCGGTCAAGCTCGCGATCGATCCCGCGCTCAAGGGCCGCAAGCGGCGCATGGCCGCCGGCGCCATGCTCTATGGCGTGATGTCCGACCTCGTGTTCCGCACCACGCCCATCGGGCGCAGCATTTTCGAAGCGCTGCTGGAGGCGGCCAAGGAACAAGGGCGCTGGCGCGTGGCGATCGAGGACCCGGTGCGCGGCGCCCTCACCTACCGGCAGGTGCTGGTCGGCGCGGCGCTGCTCGGGCGCAAGCTCATGCCCTATGCCGCGGTCGGCAAGAATATTGGCGTGATGCTGCCGGGCGCGGCGGGGACGGCGGTGACGACGCTCGCGCTCATGTCGGCGGGGCGCGTGCCGGCGATGATTAATTTCACCTCGGGCGCCGCCAATGTGCGCGGCGCCGCGCGCGCGGCCGGCGTCGATACCATCCTCACTTCGCGCGAATTCATCGAGAAAGCACGGCTCACCGGCCTCATCGAGGCGATCCGCAACGACCTGCGCATCGTCTATCTCGACGACATTCGCGGCACGATCACGTTATTCGACAAGCTGCGCGCCTTCATCGAATGCTCGCGCCCGCTGGTGCGGCGCGCCGCCGACGACCCGGCGACCATCCTGTTCACGTCGGGCTCGGAAGGCACGCCCAAGGGCGTCGTTCTGACCCACCGCAATATTCTCGCCAACGCCGCCCAAGCCGAGGCCAGCATCGATTTCAACCGTACCGACCAGGTCTTCAGCGTGCTGCCATTGTTCCATTCCTTCGGCCTCACGGTCGGCCTGATCCTGCCGCTGATCTTCGGCGTGCGCGTGTTTCTCTACCCATCGCCGCTGCACTACCGCATCGTGCCGGAGATGATCTACGCGACCAACGCCACCATCCTCTTCGGCACCGACACGTTCCTCGCCGGCTACGCGCGCTCCGCGCATCCTTACGATTTCCGCTCGCTGCGCTACGTTCTTTCCGGCGCCGAGCCGGTGAAGGAGACGACGCGGCGCACCTATCTGGAGAAGTTCGGCCTGCGCATCCTCGAAGGCTATGGCGTGACCGAAACCGCGCCGGCGCTGGCGCTCAATACGCCGATGTTCAACCGTTTCGGCACGGTCGGGCGGCTATTGCCGGGAATGGCGGCGCGGCTCGAGCCGGTCGAGGGCGTGGAAGTTGGCGGGCGCCTGTTCGTGCGCGGACCCAACGTCATGCTCGGCTACCTTCGCGCCGAGAACCCGGGCGTGATCGAGTCGCCGCCTGACGGCTGGCACGACACCGGCGACATCGTGACCATCGACGACGACGGCTTTATCGCCATCAAGGGCCGCGCCAAGCGCTTCGCCAAGGTCGGCGGCGAGATGATCTCGCTCGCCGCCGTTGAGCTTCTCGCCGGCGAGCTATGGCCCGAGGCGATGTCGGGCCTCACCACCGTTCCCGACGCGCGCAAGGGCGAGCGGCTGATCATGGTCACAACCAAGGCCGGAGCCAGCCGTTCCGATTTCATCGCCTTCGCGCGCGCCAAGGGCGCCTCGGAGATGATGATCCCGGCGGAATTCATTGTCGTGGACAAGCTGCCGCTCCTGGGATCGGGCAAGGTGGACAACCTGGCGCTGGCCAAGCTCGTGGGCGAACGGGCGAAGGTCGCCGGCGCCGCCTGAAGGGCGCGGGTGCGCGGGAAATTCGCCGCGCGGCGATGGACCGCACGGCGGCACGCGGCCGCCGGCAATCCTGGCGTTCTTGCCGTTTTTTGGTCGATCGAGCACGGAGGCGTCCCATGCCAACCATATCCCGGCGTTCGCTCCTCGCCGCCGGCGTTACCGGCGCCGCGCTCGCCGCGACGCGCGCGCCGTCGCGCGCCGCGGCGCCGGCGGCCGGCACGCAAGCCGCCGGGTTTTACCGCTACCGTATCGGCCGCTACGAACTCACCGCGCTCAATGACGGCGTCTGGAACCGCCAGATCGACGCCGGATTCATCGCCAACGCGCCCTTCGCGCAGGTGCAGCAAGCAATGGCCGACGCCTTCATGCCGCCCGGCCGCCTCGCGATCCCCTTCACCTCGCTCGCCGTCAATACCGGGCCCAAGCTGGTCCTCATCGATACCGGAACCGGCGGTCAGCTCCAGCCCGTGGCACCGCAATCGGGCACCTGGAGCAACAATCTCGCCGCCGCCGGCATCGCGCCCGCTTCCGTCGATATCATCCTGATCTCGCATTTCCATCCCGACCACATCAACGGCATCAAGACCAAGGACGGGCAGTTGACGTTTCCCAACGCCGCGATCCACGTGCCGGCGGCGGAATGGGCGTACTGGATGGATGACGCACGCATGAACGCCGCGCCGGAGCCCGCCAAGCCCGCTTTCCGCAACGCGCGCCGCATCTTCAGCGATATCGCGCGCGATGTGAGCCGCTTCGCGCCAGGGGCGGAACTCGCGCCGGGAATCATCGCCATCGCCGCGCCTGGCCACACGCCCGGCCACACCGTGTTTGCCATCGCCTCGGACGGCCAGTCGATGCTGGCGCTCGGCGACACCACCAATAATCCCTGGCTGTTCGTGCGCAATCCCGACTGGCAGGCGGCATTCGATATCGACGGACCCATGGCCGCCGCCACGCGCAAGGCGCTGCTGGCGCGCGCCGCCGCGGACCGCATGCTCGTTCACGGCTATCATTTCCCGTTCCCGGCCGCCGGACACATCACGCGCGGTGCGCGCGGCTACGATCTCGTGCCGGCAATGTGGCAGGCAACGCTTTAGTCCGATGCGGCAATTTGCGCTCTCGCGTTGGCCGCGCCAACCGGTGCCAAGTAGCGCGTCGTAGGCGCGCAGCACGCAGTGGGCGCCTGCCCCGACGGCGACCGCGCACCGGGGGCCGCATTCATTGCGTGAACGCAGCCGATTTGCCCCAATGGCTATGCTTGGCTAGTTTAGACCACGCCGGCTGGATGCTTCGTCCGCTGGCCAATGACGAAAAGCTTGAGGAGGAACCAATGCCAATGGTCGCGCGAAGAATCACTTTTGGCCCCCTGGCCGCGATGGCCGCCGCTGCCGGCCTGGCGTGCATGACGGCCACGGCGCAGCCGGCGTTCGCCCAACAGAAATTGACGATTGCGCTGCCGGGCGTACCGCCGGTGTTCTCGACCGCCTTTGTTTTTACCGCCCAGGACGCCGGCCTCTATAAGAAATACGGCCTCGACGTGACGCTCAAGCCGATGGATTCCGGAGTCGGCGCCGCGCGTGCCGTCGTTTCCGGCGCCGTCGATGTCTCGCTCTCGCCGACGCCCCCGGTGGCGGTGATGATTTCGAACGCTGGCGTGCCGCTCAAGGTCATCCAGGGCATGGAGCGGCCCGATTGGCTCATCGGCTCCATGGATGCCAGCATCGATTCCTGCGCCAAGCTCAAGGGCAACGCGGTCGGCGTCGATTCGCCGCGCGGCGCGCGCTGGGTCCAGCTTCAGAACATGGCGCGCCCCTGCAACCTTCTGCCTGATCGCGATATTCCGACCGTCAACCTGAGCACCAATGTCGGCGCCGCCATGGTCGGCGGCCAGATCAAGCTCGGCGTGCTGCATCTTGACGACGTGCCGGTGATCGAGCGCGAGAGCGGCAAGAAGGTGCACGTCGTCGCGCGCATCGAGGAGGTCGCGCCGGGAACGCATTATCTTTCCGTGGTGACGACCAAGAAGGTCATCGCCGAGAAGCGCGACGCGCTGGTGCGCATGCTGGCCGCCAATATCGAAGCCATCGACATGATGTACAACCGCGCCAACGTGTCCAAGGTGGCCGGCTACGCAAAGCCGACGGGACGCACGCCCGACGACGCCAAGCACGGCCTGAACATGTATCTCGATTTCAATTTCTGGCCGCACGACACGCCCGGCCTCGACCAGAAACGGGTGGAGAAATCGATCGCCATCCAGGCCTCGATCGGCAAGCAGACCTCCGGCAAGGCGGGCATCAATCCCGAAAAAACCCCGGTATCCTATGCCGAATTCACCGATCTTTCGGTGTGGAACGACGCCATGGCCCTGAGAAAGAAGATGAAATAAGGTCGCCCGGCGGCGCCGCAGAACCTCCGGGGCGATATTGCGGCGCGTCGCCGCTGGCATTCCCGCAAGCATCAAGGACACCGGCGCCGACATGTTGCAGATCGTCAACTCGGACGCGCGCTGGGTTCGCTGGCTCACCTTTATGTCGAGCCTTCTCCTTGGCGCCGCCATCTGGGAGATCGTCGGGTGGAATTTCAACCCGGCGATCATGGCGCCGCTGATCGGCGGCGACGGTCACCCCGGCGCCGCGCCGCGCCTCGTGCGGTTTCTTTTCGCCGACGAGGAATTCCGCGATTCATTTCTCGGCTCGGTGAAATTGTTCGGCATGGGATTTGGCATCGCCGTCGCCACGGCGGTTCCGCTCGGCATCCTGCTCGCGCGCATGACCATGCTGCGCGTGGCGGTGGAAAGCTACATTCTCGCGCTCTACGCCACGCCGATGGTCGCGCTCATCCCCTTCATCCTGGCGATTCTCGGCTACGACTACTGGCCGAAAGTCCTGGTCGTCGTCCTGTTCTCGTTCTTTCCCATTCTCTACAACACGCTGGAGGGCGCGCGCAGCGTCAAGCCGGAACTGCTCGAAGTGGCGCGTTCGTTCAAGGCCAGCGAATTGTCGCTGTGGCGCGACCTTTACATTCCCTACACGCTGCCCTTCGCGCTGACCGGCATTCGCCAGGCGACCGGCCGCGCCCTGGTCGGCATGATCGCCGCCGAATTCTTTCTCTCCACCAGCGGCCTCGGCAAGGAGATCGTGGTGGCGTCGCGCAATTTCGACATGGCCGCCGTGCTCGCCACGATCATCCTCATCACCGCGCTCGGCGTCATGCTGATGCGCGGGGTGGAGGCGATCGAGAAGCGCTATGCGGCATGGCGGGGGATCGAGCGATGAGCGGCACGCAGGTACAAAGCGCGCTCGCCCCGGGCGCGATCGAGCGCGGCGCGACGCGCGTCCTCGGCTGGGCCGCGGATGTGGGTATTGGACCCAAGGTTCTCGCCGGCCTGGCCATTCTCACCGTCTGGCAGATCGGCGTCGGCGCGCTGGCGCCGCCCTTCGTCGCCAAGCCGCTCAACATCATCGCCGTGATGCCGGGCGTGCTGGCCGGGCGCGAATTCCTCATGGCGACCTACTACACGCTGTCGGCCGTATTTCAGGGGCTCGCCATCGCGCTCATTGCCGGCACGGTCATCGGCGTCGCCATGGGGCGGGTCAAGATCATCGATCGGCTGCTCAATTTCTATATCAACGGCTTTTACACGATGCCGATGATCGCCGTGCTGCCGCTGCTCACGATCTGGTTCGGCTACGAGGACAAGGCGCGCCTGGCGACCGTCGTTTTCGCCGCGTTCTTTTCCATCGCCATCAATGCCCGCGACGGCGCGCGCTCGGTGCCGCCGGAGTTTCTGGAAGTCGCGCGCGCCTATCGCTCGCCGGCATATTTGGTCTGGTTCGACATCACGCTGTTCTCCTCGCTGCCCTATCTCATCGCCGGCATGAGGCTGGCGGCCGGGCGCGCGCTGGTGGGCGCGGTGATCGCGGAATTCTTCGTCTCGCTTGACGGGCTTGGTCTGTACATCCTGGCGCATACGCGCACCTACCAGCACAACGAGGCCGTGGTCGGCGTGCTGATGTTGGCGGCCTTTGGCCTCGCCTTCGAAGGCGCCATGAACAAGATCACGCGCCGCTACTTCCCCTGGTATCGCCGCGACGCGCGCGGGTAGGGTCGTTATTGGCGGCGCGGGAATCCGTTCGCGGCGGCAGACACGGCCGGCCGAGGAACGGGAGGCGCGTTGCGTGCGCGGAAACGCAACGCGCCCAAGCGCCCGGCCGCGTTTCAAAAAACCGCACCCGCCTTGAACGCGTAATGGCGGCCCGGCTGCGGATAGGCGTTGAACGTGCCGATGGTGAAAGCGCTGGCGACGCCGTAATCGAAGTAGCGGCTGTCGAAGACGTTGAGCACGGCGAGCGACCAGAAGAATTTCTCAATCTCGCCGCCAAGCCGCAGATCGAGGATGGCGTGCGCAGGGATCAGGGGCTGCACGTTGCGCTGATCGTTGTCGAGCCGGCGCGTATCGACGAAGCGCGCTTGCGCGTCGAGCACGACGTATTTGTGCCAGATGTCCCAGGCCGCGCCGGCGCTGCCGCTCGAGCGCGACACCAGCGGCACGTCGTTGCCGGCGAACGGCCCGGCGCGGAACTTGGCGCGGGTATAGGCGAACGCGCCGCGCAGCCGCACGCTCGGCATCAGCTGGTAGGTGGCACTCGTTTCCACGCCATGGCGGCGCGTCGGATCGAGATTGACATTGGCGAACAGGTCGGGGCGGAAGTGGATTTCGTTGCGCAGGTCCATCAGGTAGGCGCTGGTCTGCCAGTCGAGGCCGCCCCAGCGCACGCGCGCACCACCCTCAACATCATAAGAGGTCTGCGTTTGCAGATCGAAATTGGTCGGAAACGAGCGCAGCGCCAGCCGCTCATCGACATTGGGCGTGCGAAAGCTGCGCGCCGCGCGCGCGAATAAGGTGAATGGTCCAACGAGCCGATGCTCGATGCCGACATGCAGGGCGTGATTGGCCTGGCCCTTGTCGAGCGGCGTCGCCATGGCGTCGAAGGCGCCGCCCGGCGCCGTCATGTCGAAGCGGTCGGTGGCCTTGAGGTTGGTGTTCTGCACGCGCGCGCCGAGCGCGATATCGGTGCGCGGCGTGAGCGCGATCGTCGTCTGGGCATAGCCGGCATAGGAGGTCTGCGTGAGGTCATAGCGGTGCACCGGCCGGTCGCCGCGATGCACCGAGCGGTCGGACTGATAATCACCCTGGTAGAAGTCGAATCCGATGATCGTGCGCGCGGGCAGCATCGCGAATGCCTGGTCGATATAGATGCGCGGCGTGAACGAGGCGGCGGTCAGCGTGGCATCGACGAAACGGTCGAATTGCGGAAATCCGCCGACGAAAAAACCGGCCTGCTGCGCCTTGTGACGCACGCCGCCATCGACGACGATCTCGGCGCCCTCGCCGAGCCGGTGGGTCACGCCGAGCGTGGCGTTGATTCCCTGCTTGTCGGCGAAGTCGAACGGCGTCGAGGTACCGCGTCGATTGGTGACGAGTTCGCTTGAGGTCGCGGTCACGCGCCGCGCGCCGGGAAGGCCCAGGTGCTGGTCGTCGCCGGAGAGGTTGAGGTAGGCGCTGGTGCGCTCGCCTTCGTAGCGCAATTCGCCAACGCCATTATATTGGCGCAGCGCGTTGTTGACGCGGTAGCCGTCGGAACTGATGGCGTTGCCGAATACCGACGCCGAGAACGGGCCCGACGAGCGATTGGCGGAAACCGCGCCCTCGCGCAGGCGGAACGACCCCGCGCCACCCTCAAGGCGCAGCGACGCCGGGCGGCCGACGCCCGACTTGGTGACGATATTGATGACGCCGCCGACGGCGTTGTCGCCATAAAGCACGGCGCCGCTATTGCCGCGCGTGATCTCGATGCGCTCGATGCTCTCGCGCGGGATGGCGGTGAAATCGACGCCGGCCATGTCGATGTCGTTGAGGCGACGGCCATTGACGAGAACGAGCGTGTTGGAGGTGGCGGCGGCGCCGAAGCCGCGCAGATCGACGCTGGTGCGCGCGCCGGCGACGCCGCCGAACAGGCTTTGCACCTGGATGCCGGCCTCGCGCGCGAGAATATCCTGCACCGATTGCGCGGGTGAGCGCGCGATGTCCTGCGCGGTCACGACCGTGGTCGAAGTGCCGGCGATGCCGTAGGACTGCGCGCCGGCGCCGCCATAGCCGAGGCGGCTCGCCGTGACCAGGAGGCCCGGCAATGCGACCGCCTCCTGCGCCCACGCCCACTCCGGCGCCGCCGCCAGCACCGCCATGGCGAGCGCCGCCGTGGCGCGGCCGAAACCAACGCCGCCCCAACGAACGCGGCCGCGACTGAGATGTGAAATGTCATCCTTGTTGCGTTGCATCGAAATATTCCTTCGCGCTTGCCGCGCCGGACGCGCCGGCGTGGCGGACATGGATGCCGCGCGAAGGGCGTGACGGAGCGGCCAAGGCCGCGCTGCCGGTGGATGCCGGCGACGCAACGATCGGACCCCACTCCGCGCACGATTTCTGGCGTCGTGGGAGATGCAGATCTCGCACGGCCTTCGCGTCGGCTCGGACGTCACCGCTGCGAAAGACCGCTCCGTGTGGACGCCCCGCCCACCGGTTGGGTGACTGTGCTGGCAGGTCTCCTGGCTCGCGGGTCGGTACCCAAACGTCCGGCCTTCCCAGTTTCCCAGTGGCCAAAATTGGACGCGGGCTCGCCGCTGACAGTTGCGGGGGCAGCCACGTTGCGATCGTCGTCGTCACCAAATTCGCCACGATGAGGTGAGCGCCGCGGCCTGATCGCGCGTTTTCACGCGCGAGTGGACGCATCGCCGAATTTCACCATTGCGGATCGTGTGATTATGCGACCTTGCGTGTTCCCTCTTGCCTCCCCGGTTGGACCGGGGAACCAACACGCGGCCAGCATCCCCGCCGCGACGCCTTGAGTCAAGACGCCAGGAGTCAAGACGGCACGCGCCGCGACGGTCCGGCAACGGGCGGCGCCGGCGATCAATTTTCTTTCGCCGGCGCAAAACGGCGCGCAAGGCGCGCGCATTCCGTCGTATCATGCGTGCAACCGGCTACCCATGGAGAATCCGATGTCGCGCATTCTCGCCCGCTTCGCGCCTGCCGTAATCGCGATCGCCGCCCTTTTCATGCAACCGGCGAGCGCGCGCGCCGACGCATCCCCGCCAACCACGGCGCCGGCCGACGCCAGCACCGGCACGCCCGCCGGCGACAAGGCCGCCACCGACGGCAAGGCCGGCGACAAGGGTGGCGCCACCACCAAGGACGACAAGGGCGGCGGCGGCGCCACCACCAAGGGCGACGCGGTCAAGGACAAGAAGAGCCAAGCGCCGGCTTTATCCGCGCCGGTGGCGGCGACCGCGCTTGACGGCTATCGCGCCGCCTACTCCCTCATCTATGCGCACGCCGATTACGCCGCCGGCATCGCGCGTCTGCGCGCGCTCGGCCGCGACGACGACGCGGCCGTAGCGACGCTGATCGGCTTTGCCAGCCGCAAGCTCGGCCGCTACGACGACGCGCGCGCCTGGTACGAACGCGCACTAGCCGCCGACCCGGCGCATGTGCGCACCTGGCAATATTACGGCATGTGGCACGCCGAGCAGGGCAACCTCATCAAGGCGGCCGATTTTCTCAAGCGCATCGAGGCGCTGTGCGGCGGTGTCGCGTGCAAGGAATACAAGGACCTCAAGGGGGCGATCGAGGGCACCGTGAGCTATTGAACCGGACGGCGGTCGCGGCGCGGCCGATAGGGAGGACGATATCGTGACCTCGATGCGCAGTCTCGTTATGGCTTGCACGCTCGTCGCGGCGGCCCTGCTCGCGGCTCCGCGATGGGTCAATGCCGTGCCGCTCGAACCGGCGGACCCGGGCGCGCGGCCATCCAAACCGGCGGCGGTCGCGCCGGCGCAAAAGGCGTCGACCGGCAAGAGCACCCGCAAGAAGGGGCACAAGCCCAAGCGCGCCCGCGCGCAGAAATCATCCGCCCTGCCCGCCGCCGATCCCGGCTACCGCGCGGCCTACACCGCGATCTACCGGCAAGGTGATTTTGCCCTCGGCCTCGCCCGGCTCCACGCGTTGCGGCGCGACGGCGACCCTGATGTCGCCAATCTCATCGGCTACGCCAATCGCAAGCTCGGCCGCTATGACGACGCCAAGCATGTGGCACGCCGAACAGGGCAACCTGCGCAAGGCCGCGGATTACCTTGGCGCGCTCGCGGCCGTGTGTGGAAAGACCTGCGCGGAATACACCCAGCTCAAGGCCGCGATCGCGGGGACGGCAACCTATTGACGCGGCGCACGCGCACCGGTTCAACCGATTTCGGTCGCCGGCGTCGTTTCGGCGACGATCCAGGCGTTATAGGCCGGCTCCACGTCCCGCGTCGCAATCACCATGAGCGCCGGCGTCGCGTAGGAGTGCGTTCGCATGACCTCCTCGCGCACGCGCGCCGCCAGCGAGGCGCGCGTCTTGATCAACATGACGACTTCCTCGCCGCGCTCGATGGCGCCCTGCCACCAATAATGCGAAATCATGCCCGGCAGGATGTTGACGCAGGCGCACAGCCGGCTCTCCACCAGGCCGCGACCGGCCGTCTCCGCCTCGACAAGCGAAGGGTAGGTCGTATACACGATGATCGCGCGTTCCATGCTCCCCACGCTCCCCGACCGAGGCGGCGCTTCGCGCGCGCGCCAGCCAACGCCATCGCAACTCGCCCGCGGCCATGACTCGCAAATCCCGCTACGCGCGGATCGCCTTTGTCGCCAGTTCGAGCCCCGAGGCGCGGCAGGCGCTTGACCTGTTCGTGCGCCGCCACGGCGACCATCGCCCCGAGGATTGCGACGTCATCGTCGCGCTCGGCGGCGACGGCCTCATGCTGCAAACCCTGCATGAGTTCATGATGGCCGGCAAGCCCATCTACGGCATGAACCGGGGAACCGTCGGCTTCCTCATGAACGAGTTCCGCGAGGACGCCCTGCCGCAACGGCTGGCGGCGGCGGAAATGACGGCCATCCATCCGCTGGTCATGCGCGCGCGCGACGCCGACGGCCTCGTGCATGAACACCGCGCCATCAACGAGGTATCGCTGTTTCGCCAGACCCACCAGGCGGCGCGCCTGCGCATCCTGATCGACGGCAAGGAACGGCTTTCCGACCTCATGGCGGACGGCGTCTTGCTGGCGACGCCGGCGGGCTCCACCGCCTATAATCTCTCCGTGCACGGCCCGATCATTCCGATTGGATCGCCGCTTTTGGCGCTGACCCCGATCAGCCCGTTTCGGCCGCGGCGCTGGCGCGGCGCGCTGTTGCGCAACACCGCGCGCGTCACCATCGAGGCGCTCGACGCCGACAAGCGCCCGCTCGCGGCCGTCGCCGACCATGCCGAGGTGCGCGCGGTCGTGCGCGTCGACATCCACATGGACCGCGCCGTGTCCATGCGTATGCTGTTCGATCCCGGCCACAGCCTCGACGAGCGCATTCTGCGCGAACAATTCGGCTATTGACCGCGGCCAACCCGGCGCAGGAAGTCGCGTAGCAGCGCGACGGTGCGATCGGGATGTTCGAGCATCCCGACATGGCGGCCATTGGCCAACCATTCCAGCCGCGCGCCCTTGATATTGGCGGTAAACCAGCGCGCGGAATCGCGGAAGCTCGCGGTATCGCCGTCGCCGCAGACGACCAGGGTCGGCGCGCGGATGCGCGCGGCATCGGCCTGCAGGTCGGCGGCGGCCAGCGCCTCGCAGGCCAAGGCATAACCGTCCGCCGGCGTGCTCTTGAGCCGCGCGCGCGCGTAGCGCGCCGCCGGCGGGTCGGCGGCGAGAAAGGCGTCCGTGAACCACGCGTGCATCACATCCTCGACCAGCGGACCGACCCCTTCCTTGCGCGCCGTGGCCGCCCGCCGATCCCACATCATGCGCATCTCGTCGCTGTAGCGCGGCGTCGTATCGATGAGGACGAGACGGTCAATGAGATCGCGGTGATGCGCGGCGAAATGCTGCGCGACGAGCCCGCCGAGCGAAATCCCCGCGACATGCGCGCGATCGATGCCGTGGCGCTGCAGCAGCCGCGCGAGCTGCAAGGAAAGATCTTCGACGCGGTAGGCGCGCTTGGGCACCGGCGTCTCGCCGTGGCCAGGCAGGTCGTAGCTGATGAGCGTGAAATCCTGCGCGAGCTCGAGGGCGAAATTCCACACGCGGTGATCGACGCCGAGACAATGCAGCAGCACCAGCGGCGGGCCAGACCCGGTGCGGTGCAGGACCACGTCGTCGGGATCGAGCAAGATCATCGTGCGCCAATCCATGTGGGGCCGGGCGCGGTCGGCGGCTCGGCGGCGGAGCGATAGCGTCGAGGGACGCCGGAATTCGATAATTCCACACCGTCCCGGTTGCGACGTCGTTGCGACCTCCCCCTGGCGGATCGGTGGCGGTGACAAGGCGACCTTCGCGGCCACCACACTAGAGCGTTTTCGAGCGAAGTGGGTACCGGTTCGCGTGAAGAAAACGCGCCAAAACAAAAAGTGAGAGCACCGGTATTGATTGCATCAAGGCCAGACAATGCTCGCGAACAAGAACGCGCCGGCCGAAATCGGACCGGCGCGATGTTTGCGCGGTTTTGGCGCCGACGCGGCATCGCGTCGCGGCGGTCCGCCCGCCGCGGCCCGGCGCCGCCACGGCCGAACGCTTGGCGCCGGCTGGCGGCACTCGGCCACACAGGCGGCCGCGTCAGCAGCGACAGCCATAGGCGCATCCCCACCGGCGCGAAAGGCCCGGCGCCGCATGGCCGCCGCGCGCCGGCAATGTCCGCGCATGGCCGGGGACGCCGCCCACGGCGGCCTGAACCGACACTTCGCGCGATATCGTAAACCATTCGTTAATACCCGCTCTCTAGCCTGCGCCTACCGGGTGCCGACGCCTGACGGACGGGCCATGATTCGCATCGACTTTCACCGCCTGCGGTTTCTCGTCATCGACGACAACGCGCACATGCGCCGCATCGTGCGCACCCTGCTGCACGGCTTCGGCGCGCGCGAAGTCTATGAGACCGAGGACGGCGCCGCCGGCCTCGAGGCCTTCACGCATTATTCGCCCGACATCCTGATCACCGACTGGGCGATGCCGATCTTCGATGGCCTCGAGCTCACGCAGATGATCCGCCAGCCGGGCGCCAATTCCAATCCCTATGTGCCCATCATCATGCTCACCGGACATTCGGAAAAGAAGCGCGTGACGGCGGCGCGCGATACCGGCGTCACCGAATTTCTCGCCAAGCCGATTTCGGCCAAGGCGCTCTACCAGCGCGTCCTCAACATCGTGGCCAACCCGCGTCCGTTCATCAAGACCAGAACCTATTTCGGGCCCGACCGGCGGCGCATCAACGCCCAGAACTATGCCGGCCCGGAACGGCGCAAGGGCGGCAACGCCGACGTCATCCGCCAACCGTCCCTGCTTGAGAAGGCCCGCACGTCGACCAAATAACCAGGAGCGACACGTCATGGCACGCACGAAAACGGAGCAGCCCCTGCTCAAGACCTTCGCCGACCACGAGGTCATCGTCCCGGCCAACCCGCTGCGCCATGCCGCCGTGGCGGCGCGGCCGGATGACGAGGACCCGGTCGCGCGCGCGGAAGGCGCGCTGGCGCTCCTCTCAAGCGAATTCTCCATGTGGATGGACCTTGAATGCAAGCGGCTCGACGCGGCACGATTGGCCGTGCGCGCGCGCGGTTTTAGCGCGTCAACACACGAAACCCTCTTCCACGCCGCGCATGACATCAAGGGCGAGGCGGCGACATTCGGCTATCCGATGGTGGCGATTGCCGCCGAGAGCCTGTGCCGGCTGATCGAGCACACGCCCGATATGCGGCGCATTCCCACGCCCCTCGTCGACCAGCATGTCGATGCGATGCGCGCCATCATCCGCGAGAACGGCCGCCCCGAGGCCGCGACCGTCGCCGTGCGCCTGACGCGCGAGCTGCGCGAGGTGACGGATGCGTTCCTGCGCGTGGAAAACCGCGACCGCATGCACGAGATGGACGGCATTCTCAGCCCCCCATTGGCGCCCGACGTCGCGCCGGAAGCGACCAGAATCTAGAGATTCCACGGGCGTCGCTGGCTCGGCCGTAACGTAACCCGCGCCTCGGCCGCGCCAATATCGGACATCGCGGCCACGTGCGCCGCGTCAGGCCGCATGGCGGTCCGCGATCGGCGCCGCGCCGGCGACGAGTTCGTCGCAATAGAGCCGTGCCTCCTCGCGCGCCGCTTCCGTCGCGAAGCGCCGCAATAGCGTCATATAGGGCTCGATGTCCTCGAACGCCTCCTCGCCGCAACGCGTCAGCACGCGCTCGACCATACGCCGCTTGAGGCGGTTGCCGCTGCCCGGCTCGTCGCGATGGCTTGCCTCGCGCAGGGCCCCGACGGCTTCGCGAAACGCCGGATAGATCGAGGCCGGCAACCCGGCGCGGCGATAAAGCGCGACGAATCCGGCGCCGTCGCGGTCATCGAGAATGCCGGCGACGCGCGCGCGCGGCAGCTCCGCCAGATCGGCCAGCGCCGCCTCGAACATCGCGACATTGCCCGACAAGAGCGCGCGCAGGACGAGCCCGGCATTGAGCTGCCCGCTGGCGCGCAAATGGCGCACCAGCGCCGCGAGGTCGGGTTCGGGCGTCGCTGCGGCGAGCGCCACGGTCGCTTTTTCGCAGGCCTCGCGCGCGACGCGGCCCGCTTGTTCATCGTCAAGCCAGCTGCGCGCCACGACG
>JACQAE010000087.1 GCA_016195095.1 Pseudomonadota bacterium | reverse complement strand
GCGGTCGGGCCCCTTGGCGATGGCGATGACGGGGATTTGAGCTAAACCGAGCGCGCGGAGGATCTCGCGCGCCGCCGTGAACTGGCCGGCCCCACCGTCGACGATCACCAGATTCGGCCAGGCCTGTTCGACCTCGTTGCCGTCATCATCATCGGCGTCGGCTTCGCCGGCCTCGACGGCCCCGGCACCATCGGCGCAACGGCTCTCATCCTGGCCGAGCGCAAGCGCGGCGGCGGCCGGCGCCTCCTTGAGCAGCCGGTTAAACCGCCGCATCAGCATTTCGCGCATCATTGCGTAGTCGTCACCGGGCGCATGCGCGGATTTGCCAATATTGAACTTGCGGTACTGGCCCTTTTGCAAACCGTCGGGACCGGCAACGATCATCGCGCCCACGGCGTTGCTACCCTGAATGTGACTATTGTCGAATACCTCGATACGGCGCGGCACCGTTTCCAGGCCGAATGTCGCCGCCAGCGCGGCCAGGAGTTTCTCCTGCGAGGCGGTTTCGGCGAGCCGGCGGCCGAGCGCCTCGCGTGCGTTGGCGTGGGCGTGCGCGACCAGCGCATGTTTCTCGCCGCGCCGTGGCGTCGATATTTCGATTTTGTGGGAACTTTTCTGCGAAAGCGCGCGCGTCAGCAGATCGCGGTCGGGGATATTCTCCGACAAGAGCAAGAGCCGCGGGCATGGCTTATCGTCGTAGAACTGCGCCAGAAATGAACCCAGAACTTCCTCCGGTCCGAGCGAACGATCGGCCTTGGGAAAAAAGGCACGATTTCCCCAATTCTGGCCGGTGCGGAAGAAGAAAATTTCGATGCAGTTGAAGCCACCCGCCTGATGGATGGCGAAAACGTCCGCCTCCTCGACGCCGCGCGGGTTGATTCCCTGCTGCGTCTGGATGGCGGCAAGCGCGGCGAGCCGGTCCCGATAGATTGCCGCGCGCTCGAAGTCGAGCGCTTGCGCCGCCTTTTCCATATTCGCGGCGAGTTGCTGCTTAACCGCCTGGCTGCGCCCGGACAGGAAAACGCGCGCCTCCTCGACGAGAACGGCGTAATCGTCGTTGCTGATTTCTCCGGTGCACGGCGCCGCGCAACGCTTGATCTGATGCAACAGGCACGGCCGCGTGCGCGCGTCATAGACGGAGTCGGAACATGAACGCAGCAGGAAGGCCCTTTCCAACGCGGTGATCGTGCGGTTCACGGCCCACACCGACGCAAACGGTCCAAAATAGTCGCCGACATGAGTGCGCGCGCCGCGATGCTTGAGGATTTGCGGCGCGCGATGTTCGCGCGTGATGAGGATGTAGGGAAACGACTTGTCGTCGCGCAGCAGGACATTGAAGCGCGGGCGCAGGCGCTTGATCAGGTTGGCCTCGAGCAGCAGCGCCTCGGTCTCGCTGCGCGTGGAGACGAATTCGAGCGTATGCGTGGCCGCCACCATGCGCGCGACGCGCGAATCATAGGCGTTCGGCCGGACATAGGCGAGGACGCGCTTCTTGATGTTTTTCGCCTTGCCGACATAGAGGACGTCGCCATCGGCGCCGATCATGCGGTAAACGCCCGCCGAAGCGGGCGCCAGCCTGGCATATCGCGCGATCGCCGCGCGGCCGCTGGCAAGCGTCCCGGATGCGATTTCGGCAAAATCAACATGATCGCCAGCCGTGGGCATGGCCTCGCGCGGCACTACGTGCGGCTCGAATTGCAAATCGACGTTTTTCTTGTTTCCGGTCATGGCGGCACGATTCACCGTACGTCACGGCGCTGCACTTTATTCGGCACCGGCACTTTCGCGCCGATGGTAGCGCGCATCCCGATGATATCACCACCTGCTCGTAACCATTGTCATCACGCGTGATGCGCGATCACTGCAAACGCTTGCGGCAGGCCAATAGCAACATCGGGTGGCAGACGCGTCGCTGCAATGCCGATCGCGGCAATTTTTCCGCGATGACGCGGCGGACTTGCCAGCATCCTATTCGTCGATGCCCCAAACGTCAGGCGTCTGCCACGCGATATGTTGGCCGCCATCGACGCTGATGGTTTCGCCGGTAACGCCGCGGGCATGGGCCAGAAACAGCACGGCCGCCGCGATTTCGTCGGCGCCGGGAGCACGGGCAAGCGGCACCGCGGCGGCCTGTCGCGCGAAATCCTCCGGTCGCTGCCGCGACGAGGGAAAAATCGGTCCGGGTGCCACCGCGTTGACGCGCACTTTTGGCGCCAGCGCCTGAGCCATCATGACCGTCGCCGTATGCAGCGCGCTTTTGGACAAGGCATAGGAGAAATGACGCGGCGTCGGCTTGAGCACGCGCTGGTCGGTAATGTTGATGATCGCGGCGTCGGCGTCGGCCGGCGCCTGGGCGGCGAAAGCCTGCGCCAAAAACAAGGGCGCTCGCAAATTGACCGCGAAATGGCGCTCAACGATGTCGGCGTCGAGTTGCCCGAATGAATCCATGGCGAACTCACTGGCGTTGTTGACCATGAGCGTCAGTGGCCCGATCGCGTTCACGGCCGCCGGTACCAGGGCACGCACGTCTTCCCGGTTGGCGAGATCGCCACCCACGGTTGCGGCGCGACCACCGGATTGGCGGATCTCGTTCGCCAATATCTCTGCCGCGTCGCGTGAATTGCGCCAATGAATGGCGAGCGCGTATTGCGCGCCGGCGAGCGCGCGCGTAAGCGCGGCACCGATCCGGCGCGCCCCACCGGTGATGAGCGCGGCGCGCGGCCGGGAGCGGCTTGCGGAGTTCATGATTACCTTATCCGTCACATATTCATGCCCGCATGCCGCCGACGCCACGGGTTGGCGCGCGCAAGAGCGGTTGGAGGCGATGTGGCCCCAGCCTCGCCACGGGATCGCGCCTCGCCACCACGCGCGAGGAATGTATACGCCTGCTTAAGCATTGCCACGGAATTTGCGGTGGCGATTCAGGCCCGCTTAACCGCGTCGTTCCGATAATTGCCACGCGTAGCAGAGGTACGGTCGTCCAGGCGCCGACCGTTCGGTGTTCCCCGACACCGCTCGCGCTCAAACGCCTGCGCCCGTGCGCATCCACCTTACCTGCTCGCGCCACCGGCAAGCTGCGACCTGGGACCGAAGGGACACGATAGTGGTTAGGATAGCGGTTGGTGGCGTTTTCATTATCGCCTGCGCGGGGGTCGCCGTCGGCGCGGCCGCGGCCGCCGACATGCGAGCGAATACGGCCCCCTACGCGGCGCCGGCGCCGTTTGGAACCTATAGCTGGATGGGCCCTTACGTCGGCGTCAATCTTGGCTATCAGAGGGGCCGCGCGACCTCCACCGGCGCCGATCCGAACGGCTTCGCGGGCGGATTGCAGATTGGCTACAACTGGCAGACCGGCCAGTGGGTCTATGGGGTTGAGGCGGACGTCCAAGGTTCAAGCGCAGGGGACACTTTCGCGGCGTTCAAATTTTCCAACCCCTGGTTTGGCACGGCGCGCGGACGCGTCGGATACGCTTTCAGCAATGTTCTCGTCTACGCGACGGGTGGTCTGGCGTTCGGCGGTAGCGACATCAAGTTCGCCGGCGTCTCGGAAAGCAACGTCCATATCGGCTGGGCGGCCGGGCTGGGTGTCGAAGTGGGCCTGGCGCGCAGCTGGTCGGCCAAGGCGGAATACTTGTTTGTCGACCTAGCCAAGACCGGCTTCACGATTACCGGGACGCGCACCGGCCTCGAATCGAGCTTGCTGCGGTTGGGGGTGAACTATCGATTCTGATCAACGTGCGCCATGAATAGCGCGGACTTCACGCGCGGGCGAAATTGCATCCGCCCCAGACTTAGACGCGTTTAGAACGCATATCCGTCAGAAAATTGCCTCATTTTTGGAAAAAATGCAATTTTCATGGCAATAATATAGAATATATCTGTCGATATGTTGGCGGAATTGCCAAATTTACGTATTTTATACCATCAAATATGCTGTGTTCAGACATAATTTTTCTGTGCTAGACATCACTATGCTTTCAGTTAAGTTCAATTTATCATTTCGCCAATCGGCGGACATTTCATCGCAACGCGGCAATGCACGCGCGCGGTTTGAAATGGAGTCGGGCCCGCTGGCGGTCGTCGCGGGCAGCAACTTGATGATTGGCTGCGCGATCGCTGCGACGACCGGGTGCGGTCCGTTTGGTTGACGATCGGACGTAATTTTCGAGGGCGCCCCGAGCTGGGAGCGTTCCAGCGTATGGAGGAGTGAATGATGAATTACATGCCGCGGTTTATCGGCGCGTTGGCCATTGCCGGACTTGCCGCATCCGCGTCGGCGGCCGACCTGCCGAGAATGCCGGCAAAGGCCCCCGCCTATGCCCCCGTTCCCGCTTACTCGTGGGCGGGCTTTTATCTCGGCATCAATGCCGGCGGCGGGTGGGGATCATCGCGCTGGAATTCGCCGGTTTTCCCGACCGGCAGTTTCGACGTTTCCGGCGCCATGGTCGGTGGAACGGTGGGTTACAACTGGCAGGTCAACCGCTGGGTCCTGGGCCTTGAGGGCGACGTTGATTGGACCGACATTAGCGGCAGCACCACCTCGCTCGTCTGCCCGCTTGGCTGCCGCACTAGCAATTCCTGGCTGGCAACGGTGCGCGGGCGGATCGGATATTCCTTCGACCAGTTCCTGCCCTACATCACCGGCGGTCTCGCGGTTGGCGACGTGCGTGCGCGCGTGCCGGGCCTCTTGAGCGTCAGCGACACGCAGGCCGGCTGGACGTTGGGCGGCGGCGTCGAAGTGGCCCTGACGCGGAACTGGAGCGCCAAGGCGGAATATCTTTATGTCGACCTCGGCAGGCTCAATTGCGGCCTGGGATGCAGTCTCCTCGGCGCGCCTGGTACCGTCGATTTCACCAGCCACGTGGCGCGCGGCGGCGTCAATTACCGCTTCTGAATTCTCACCGTCTCTGATTTCGCTGGGGCGCTTTCCATTGCATGTGAATCGGAAAGCGCTCATTTTTCCTTGGCGTTGTCCCATCTTCCGCGGCGGACCATTTGCCACGTCGCCGTAAGATGCGTCACATTGGCGCCGCCGCGCGTGTGAGCCCGTGGCACCTCCATTGGCCAACCCACCATAGGACCGGCGTCGATCGCCCGACGTCAACCCGCCATCGACCGCAACTGCGTTGCCGCGGCCTCAGCCGGTGATGACGAGGTTGACCGCCTTGGGCCCCTTGCCCTTCTTGTCCGGCTCGACGTCGAACGTGACGCGCTGGCCTTCGTTGAGTGACTTGAGCCCGGCCTTTTCGACGGCCGTGATATGGACAAATACGTCCCTTCCGCCGTCATCCGGTTTAATAAAGCCGTAGCCCCGCTCGCCATTGAAAAACTTGACCGCTCCGGTCATGGCCATCGGGAATCTCCTTTCCCCAATGTTGCTTCGCCGCCAAACAAGCCAAGTCGACGGCTAGGCCGGACATTCGCATTCGGGGAAAGCGTTGGCCGCTATGGCCGCGGTCACTCCGCCGGCCTCCTTATGGGAGGTGGAACGTCAGCGCCAGTCGCATCAGTAGACCAAAATGCGGGCAAACTGGAAAGGGGCGCGCGGTGGGCATGGTCACATTTCGCGTGCAATCCAGTCGAGCCGGTAGGGGTGGTCGCCGTCGCCCAGCAGGTCGGCCAGCGCCGGAAAGAGCAGGCCGAGTTCGTTTTCAAGCGTCCAGGGCGGATTGACGACCAATAGCCCGCTGCCGCTAAGCCGCTCATCGTTGGCGGCGCGCACCTGAAGTTCTGCGCGCAAAACATGTGCAAGGCCCGACCGCTTGATCATTCGCGCCAACGCGTCCGGCCCCACCCTGTCCTTTATCGGGTACCAGGCGATGTAGATTCCGGTTGGCCATTTGCGGCCGGCCTCGGCCAGATGCCGTCCGAGCAGCGCGAATGCGTCGGCCTCCTCGAATGGCGGGTCGATGAGCACCAGCCCTCGCCGCTCGCGCGGCGGCAGAAACGCCTTTAAGGCGCGCCACCCGTCGATCTCGACGACCTTGGCGCGCGCGTCGCGACCCAGCGCGCGCTTGAGCGACCGCACGCAGCCAGGCACAATCTCGCAAGCGATCAGGCGGTCGCGCCGACGCAGGAGCGAAACGGCGATCAGCGGCGATCCTGGATAATGCGCGAGCGTGCCGTCCCGATTGTAGGCTGCGACCGCGTCAAGGTAGGGCCGCAGCAGCGCGCGCGGCGCCTCGGCCAGTATAGCGGCGCGCGCCACGCGCCCAATTCCATGCCGCCATTCCCCCGTCTTGGCGGCATCGCGACCGGTGAGGTCATAGATGCCCGCGCCGGCATGCGTATCGATCACGCGCAACGCCGCCGGCTTGGCGGCGAGGTGAACAAGCACTCTCGTCAAGACGACGTGCTTGACGACGTCGGCGAACGACCCGGCATGGAAGGCATGGCGATAGTTCATCGATCACGACCCAAAGCGCCCGCACGGGTCACGGCCGCGCCATCGCCACGAGAGTCCGATCCATACAGCTTGAATCAGTGGCGGGCGCTAACTTTTTGTTCGAGCAGGATCTGTCCGCAGGCCCGGTTACGATTTTCCGCCACCACGCTCGCAAGCGCCTTCCCGTGCGACAGAAACGGAAAGCGCCCGACTTTCATCGGCTTGTCGCATCTTCGACGGCGGACCGGTTCCCGCTTCGCCGGAAAATGCTCTAGCCGCCGCGCACGGGCGGCATCAACAATTTGTCGCGGCGACAGGCCCGCCGGTCGATCTCCGCGCAGGAGCGGAAGCCCAGTTCCTTCGACAGGCAGATGCGCACTTCGCGCAATCGTCGGCTGTCGCAGGTCACTGCGATGCCCTCGCGCGCGAGCCCCGGATTGGCCTTCACAAAAGCGTCATCGACCTCATCTGGCGTGACGGTGAGCGCGGATTTGAGGTCCAAATATTGCTCGGGAATTTTCACCACGGCGCGCGCCTTGCGCACGTTCTCAAAAAAGCCTCGCGCAGATTGCCCCGAGCACGTGCCGTGCCGGTCCCATTCATGAAAGACCAGCCGTGGCGCCGGCATCAGGTCGAGCATCGAGGACACGATGTTGCGGTCAAGCCGTGGCGCGGGCACTTGGCAATATTCGGGAAAGCCCTTTTCATATTGTGGCCACAGGCCGTGCACGACAAACGAGAATGGCCGCTCGCCGCATTGCAGACTGGGCAAACGATTGGCCCCCCCGCTATTGCGCTCGGAGGACGCCTCGCAAAAGGACGGCGACCAGGACAGGGCAAGGACATAGAAATCGAAATCGCCGGCCTGGTTTTGACGCCGATCCTGCGCCGACGAGGGGGCGACGATCGCTGCTTGAAGAAGGATTGAAAATACGAAAAAACGCCACCAACCCGCCGCCCGCATAAAGCTGCCTGACGCCATGGACGCCTCCCAACGCGACATTGATACCGGTAGGCTACGGTAAGGCGCGGAACATTTCAAGAACATTAGTGTTTTTTTGCACCGTTTGACGGGCACCCGCAGTCATCCGTTCCCCGGCCTTCAATCACGGCCTGGCCATGCGGCAATTCGGATTGTAGGCGAAGTTGCGGTCGAGGCCGACGACGCACCACTCGACGCCCCAACTTGCCCCGATAAAGCCGGCGTCTTCAGCGATCGAATAATAAAGCGGCCGCTTTGCGCCGTCGGAAATGACCGCCGTGGCGCGGCAGAATCGACGCGGAATCGTCCCATGCCTCCATGGCATGAATGCGGTCTCGCGTATGTCTTCTATCCCTTCGATCCGCAGGTCGGAGCTCCAGAAGCGGCTTTCCTTGCGGCCAAAACGCGCGCGAATCTTGAATAGCGCCCAGGAATGATCGCACAGCGGCACAACCGCGTCGTAGCGCGGCCCCGAAAGCCAGAAATTCTTCTCCAGCATGTTGGCGCCAAGTCCATCCCCCACGCCAAGACCCGTCGTGGCGGCGACGACAAATGCCGCGATAGTTCGGTAGGCGTGAAAGGCCATGCCCTGCCCCCTCTGCGAGTGCGCCGACGGTGCCGCGCGCGCCGCTCCCGGTCAAGGGGCGCGCGCGCCGCTAACGTTCAAATCGCCAATCGCCGAGCACCGACTGCGCTACTGCAAGAGCGGCGACGGCGGCGGTGTCGGCACGCAGGATACGCGGGCCGAGGCGCAGCCGCACCAGGTTCCCGCGCTGCAGGAGTGCCAAGCGCTCGTCCTGCGTGAACCCGCCTTCCGGCCCGACCAATACCGCAAGCGAAGCCGGGCCGCCCGTTGATTTGGTGAACGCCTGCGCCAGCATGGCGACGGGATCGCCGCTTGGCGCAGCCTCGTCGCAAAATATCAGCAGCCGCCCGGCATCAAGATTCTTGAGCGCCAGCGCCAGCGGTGCCGGAGTGTCGACCGGCGGCAAGGCGAGAATGCCGCATTGCTCGGCCGCCTCGACCACATTCGCGCGCATGCGCGCGAGGTTGACCCGCGCCGCCTGCGTGCGCTGGGTCATGACCGGGCGGATCGAACCGACGCCCATTTCGACAGCCTTTTGGACAACGTAATCGAGCCTTGCGTGCTTGAGCGGCGCGAACAAAAGGTGCAGATCGCAGGGCGGCGTCTGCCGCCGCGCCTGCTCGATGACGCGCAAAACGCCCGCGCCCCGGTTTTGAGCGGCGACTTCCGCCCGCCATTCCCCGTCGCGCCCATTGAACACGAGCACCGGCGCGCCGACTTTGCGCCGCAGCACACTGGCGAGATAGTGCGACTGGCTGGGACTGAGCGGCACCTTACTCTCGGCGGCAAGCGGGTGATCGACAAAAAGCCGTGGACTGGCGAAATCCTGCAGGATCATGGGCGTTACTCGAACCGGCGTCCGGGCGCGGCCCTTTATCGCAGCGTTGCCGCGTTGTGGCCAGATTTCACACGTTGTTTATGGTGGAACCGGACGATCCTGCGATAACATGCGCCCGGGAGGGACTTGGCCGATGCGCCGAATCGTGACTGCCGTACTTGTGCTGGTCTGGGCCTTGCCGGCGCAGGCGCAATTTGCGCAGCCGGGGGCGCAACCGCCGCCGTGTTTGAACGAGTTTATCGCGCTGCGCGACGACGCACAGAAGAAGGGCCTGGCCATCAAATCCGCCGGCGAGCGCCGCGCGCCGCAAGCGGAAATTTGCAAGCTGCTGCAAAATTTCGCAGCGGCGGAAGCCAAGATGGTCAAATACGCGGATACCAACGGCACGTGGTGCGGGATTCCTCCGCAGGCGATCACGCAGATGAAGGCATCGCTGACGCAAACGCGCAAGATCCGTTCGCAGGCATGCGCTGCCGGCACGGCCGCCCAAGTCAAGCCGCCGGCGCCCAGCCTCAGCGATGCGCTGGGAACGTCACGCACGCCGCCACCGCAATCGGGCGGCGGTCGCGGCACGTTCGATACGCTCACCGGCAATGCGCTCAGGCGATGAGCGAAGGCGCCGGCCGGATTCTCGACGCGACCGGCAATTGGGTGGACAGCTTGGCGCCGGGCTGGGCGCGGCCCTACCTGCGGCTCGCGCGCCTTGATCGACCGATCGGCTGGTGGCTCCTGCTCTTGCCATGCTGGTGGTCCGCTGGCCTGGCGGCGATCGCGGCAGGCAATTTCGGACCCGATCCATGGCACATCGCGCTGTTCCTCGCCGGGGCGATCGCAATGCGCGGCGCCGGATGCACATGGAACGATCTCGTCGACAGGGATCTTGACGCAGGCGTCGAGCGCACCCGGTCGCGGCCGATACCGTCAGGCCAGGTTTCCGTCGCAGGCGCCGGCGCCTTCCTTTGCCTGCAGGGGATGGTCGGCCTGCTCGTGCTCCTGCAGTTCAACCGATTTACGATCCTCGTCGGCGTCGCGTCGCTGGCAACAATCGTGATCTACCCGTTCATGAAGCGGATCACCTACTGGCCACAGATTTTTCTTGGGCTGGCCTTCTCCTGGGGCGCATTGATGGGATGGGCGGCGCTGTTTGGGCGCCTCGACGCGCCAGCCCTGCTGCTTTATGCCGGGTCGATCGCCTGGGTGATCGGCTACGACACGATCTACGCGCACCAGGACCGCGACGACGACACGCTGATCGGAATCAAGTCGACGGCCATTCTGTTCGGGCGCGCGACGCGGCCGGCGTTGGGGTTCTTCTTCTTGACCGCCGTCGCGCTCATCGCGCTCGCGGGTTACGCCGCTGGCGCGGGTCTTGTCTTCGCAATCGGCCTCGCGGCCTTTGCGTTGCACCTCGCCTGGCAGGTGCGCGGCATCGATATCGCCGACGCGCAAAAATGTCTGGCGCTGTTTCGCGCCAATCGCGACGCCGGCCTCATCCTGTTCGCTGGCATCGTTGGCGACGCGGCGCTGCGACGCCTGTTATGATCGTGTCAGGTGCGCGCGATGATCTCGCGCTCACCGCGATGGATTCTTGCTGCCGCCAACGATCGGCCGATCTTGCGCCGCAGGAGGATCGACGGGCGTCGCGACTTGAGCGCGCTGCGGCGGCGGCGGCGCGGTTTTACCGTACCCACATGCAGCGCGCCGACGCGCGCGTTAGCGTCACGCAATCGACCGTTTTCGTCGACCAGCAGCGGCAAACCGAGGACGCGTGCCCAGACCTGCGATTCAACGACGGCCTCGTCGCAATCGCGCCCGCAGAACAGCGATAATGACAATCCCTGGTCGCGATGTTCGAGCATGACCGAGAACGTCGCGGCGCCGCATTCGCCAGCCGCCTCGACCCGCACGACAATTCCGAGATAGGTCGCAAGCGGTAGCGATACCGCCATCGGGATGCCGCGCACGGCACGGCGCATCGTGACGCGTTCGCGGCTGAGCTCGACAAACCGCAATCGTTCGTCGGCGCCGCCATCACGCGCGGGAAAGCGCACCGGTAGCGTAAACGGGTCGAGCCGCCGCTCGCGGCTCGACCCGGCAGGCATGGCCCAGCCGGAACTCATGTGACGCCTCGAACTCATCGCTCCCAGCCGGGCTCTGTCGGCCCGGTCTGCGCGCACCTTGTCACACCGGCTTCTCAACCGTCTTAAGGGCCCTGGTTAACCGCTGATTGCGATCGGCGCATGGGCCACGTCGCGGCGCCGGGGATCGCGAAGATCGCGCGTAAAATCATTGATTTGTGCGGGCTCGATCAACGGTCCGGCCGGCGGCGCCATGCGCCGAGACGCCACCGCCGATCGAGGGATATGCTTGACGCAGTATTTCCACGAACGCGACAATTGCAGCGAGCGCCGGCATTGACATCGCGTGCGTCGGCGCGTTCCTGCGCGACACGTGCAAGAAGCCCGCTTGGCATTGGAACCGCCAAACCCGCGCGATGCCACTATCCAGCGTCAACCTTCAACGATACAACGAGCACATGTCCCAGATCCTCGAACAGTCCAGCGCCCAGCTCCTCGATCAATCCGCCCTGCTGCCGCTTGCCGAACGCCTTGTTGCCGCCGCCCGCCGCGGCGGTGCCGACGCCGCGGACGCCATCGCGGCGCGCTCCGTCTCGCTCTCCGTCGACGTGCGCGACGCGATGGCGGAAGCAACCGAGCGGGCCGAGGAAGACAGCCTGGGATTGCGGGTATTTGTCGGACGCCGGCAGGCCATCGTCTCGACCAGCGATGTGTCGGGGAAAGAAATCGCGACGCTGGTGGAACGCGCGATCGCGATGGCGCGCGCCGCGCCGCAGGACCGCTATGCCGGCCTCGCCGACGCGCAATTGCTGGCGCGAACAATTCCAGACCTCGATCTGCTCGATCGCAACGTCCCAACGGTTGCCGAGCTCGAACAGGTTGCATTGCGGGCAGAAGCCGCCGGGCTTGCGGAGAAAGGCGTCAGCAAATCCGGTGGCGCCTCCGCGTCGGCCGGCATCAGCGGCGTCGTGCTGTGCACGAGCCACGGCTTTTCCGGCGCCTATCTGACATCGCGGCACGGCATATCGATGCAGGCCATCGCCGGCGCGGGCACGGCCATGGAAAGCGACTATGATTTTTCCGCCACGCGCCATGCGACCGATCTCGATCGGCCAGAGGACGTCGGCCGCGCCGCCGGGCAGCGCGCGGCCCGGCGGCTCAACCCACGCAAGGTCGCCACGTGTCGCGTTCCGGTCGTCTTCGACCCGCGCCTGTCGGGATCGTTGGTCGGACATCTGGCGTCCGCCGCCAACGGCAGCGCGATCGCGCGCAAGACGAGTTTCCTGCGCGAGCGGCTTGGCGATCGCATATTCGCGCCGGCGATCAGCATCCACGACGAGCCGTTGCGCGCGCGCGGTTTGCGCTCGCATCCCTTCGACGCCGAGGGCGTCGGCGGCGAGCGGCGCGCGATCGTCGAGAACGGGATATTGCGCAGCTGGTTCCTCGATTGCGCGAGCGCGCGCGAACTCGGCCTCGTCACCACCGGCCACGCGCAGCGCGGTGTCTCCTCCACACCCTCCCCCTCGCCCAGCAACCTGCATATGGCGCCGGGCTCCGCCAGCCCACAGGAATTGATCCGCGACATCACCCAGGGATTCTATGTCACCGACCTCATCGGCATGGGCGCCAATATTATCACCGGCGACTACAGTCGCGGCGCCGCCGGCCTGTGGATCGAAAACGGCGAACTGACCTACCCGGTCAGCGAGGTCACAATCGCGGGCCACCTCGGTGACATGTTTCTTTCGCTCACGCCCGCCAACGACCTGCGGTTCCGCCATGGCACGAACGCGCCGACCGTGCGGGTGGAGGGCTTGACCGTTGCCGGCGTATGAATCAGCGACCAATCGCGCCGGATTAAGCGAGTGTCTTATTGCCGCGCTGCGCGAGGCGGGACGATTGGCAATGTCGTTCGCGCGACCGCTCAAGACATGGACCAAGGGCCACAATTCACCGGTCAGCGAGGCGGATATCGCGGTCGACGAATTACTCAGGCGGCGGCTGCGGGAGGCCGCGCCGCAGTTCGGATGGCTTTCGGAGGAAAGTCCGGATGATCCGGCGCGGCTAACGATGCGCCGGCTGTGGATCGTCGACCCAATCGACGGAACGCGCGCGTTCATCGGCGGCGGCGCCGACTGGTCGATTTCCGCCGCGCTGGTGGAAGACGGAAGGCCAACCCTGGCGGCCATCCTGGCGCCGGCGAGCGACGAAATGTTCGCCGCGGTCACCGGCGAGGGCGCGACCTGCAACGGACATGCGATCCACGCGACACAAGGCGACGCGCTGGCCGACGCGCGTATTGGCGGACCGCAGCGCCGAATTGAGCGCCTGGCCGTGCTTGAACCACGCATCTGCGCGATGCCGAAGTGCCGCTCCCTGGCGTTGCGTCTCGCGCAAGTCGCCAGCGGCGCCTTGGACAGCGCGCTCGTGGGCCCCAATAGCCGCGATTGGGATCTTGCGGGCGCCGACCTGATTGTGCACGAATCGGGTGGAACATTGACGACAATGTCGGGAAAGGCGCTGGTCTATAATCGACCCGACCCCATCCATGGCGCGCTTGTCGCGGCTGGCCGTGCACGCCATCGGGCGCTGATCGCATTGCTCGGCGGGCATCGCGAATTTTGCTGAAATCGATCGACGGCGAAACGCAAAGGCGGCCACGATGGCGAACGATCGCCCTCCCAAGCAGTTGCTCCACCTTGTGTTCGGCGGCGAATTGACCGACCTTGACGCGGTCACCTTCCGCGACCTGAGCACGGTCGAAATCGTCGGCATATTTCCCAATTATGCGACCGCCTATGGCGCCTGGAAGGCCAAGGCGCAGCAGACGGTCGATAATGCCCACATGCGCTACTTTATCGTGCATCTGCACCGACTGCTCGATCCGGCGACCAGTGCGCCTGCGAGCCCACCGCCGTAAGCGCCGGCGCAGGGATATTCGTGCAGTTCCCCGACCGTTTGCCACTCAATGTTGACCCAACTTCGACCTTTTTCGCGCGCAAGATGGATCGCAATGTGATTGGAATGACATGCATCGCGTATTCGCGCACCGCCCCGGCTGGTCGCGCCGGAATGGCGCCAGCGCGCCGTTCGGCACGGCGTCTTGTTTTTCTTTTTTGTTGCATTCGGGAACGTTGAGCATGCCCACATTCGCCGAGCCGACTAGCACGCAGGCCAGTGCCGTTCGTTGCTTCGCCCATGGATAAGCGGCCGCTCACGCTGCGTACTTATCGCCGGCTTGCCATCGCGGCGGCGCCGTTCGCTTCGCTGGTCCTCGCCCGCCGGCTCAATCGCGGCAAGGAGCACCCGGTCCGGCTTGGCGAGCGCAAGGGCGAAACCGCGGCCACCCGCCCGGCTGGGCCGCTGGTCTGGGTGCACGGCGCGAGCATCGGCGAAATGCTTGCCGCGATGCAGTTGATCGACCGTATCCGAGACGAAGGCTTCGCCGTGCTGGTGACGTCGGGCACCGTCACGTCGGCCGTGCTCGCCGAGCAACGCCTGGGACCGGGCATCATCCACCAGTTTGTTCCGATGGACTCGCCGCCATTCATCAAGCGGTTTCTCGACCATTGGCGACCCAACCTCGCGCTCTTCGTCGAATCCGACTTGTGGCCAAACCTGATCATGGAGAGCGCGGCGCGGCGCGTCCCGATACTGCTGGTGAATGGCCGCCTTTCGGTACAATCCTACGACCGGTGGCGTTTGGCGCCGCGCACCATCGCGGCGTTGCTCGACCGCATCGACATTTGCCTCGCGCAGACCGCGGCCGACGGCGAACGTTTCGCCAATCTTGGCGCGCCGCGCGTTGTCACCACCGGCAACCTCAAGCTCGACATGCCGGCGCCGCCGGCCAACGGCCTCCAGCTTGCCGAGTTGCAAACCGCGCTGTCCGGTCGCCGCGTCATCGCCGCCGCCTCGACCCATCCCGGCGAGGAAGCCGCGATCGTCGAGGCGCATCGCCGCCTGCGCGCGACGTTTCCCAATCTGCTCAGCATTATCGTTCCGCGCCATACCGAGCGCGGCGCCGGCCTGCTCGACATCGCCAAGGCCGCCGGGCTCAACGCCGTCACGCGCTCGCGCGGCTTTCTTCCGGATCGCGGCATCGACGTCTATGTCGCCGACACGATCGGCGAACTCGGCCTCGTTTATCGCGTGGCCCCGATCGTGTTCATGGGCGGATCGCTGGTCAACCATGGTGGGCAGAACCCGATCGAGCCGATCAAGCTCGGCGCCGCTGTTCTGCATGGCCCGCATGTGCGCAATTTCACCGAAATCTATACCGCGCTCGACACCGCCGGCGGCGCCGCGATGGTCAGCGATACCGGTCGCCTCGCGGTACAAATCGGTGCGTGGCTTACCGACGCGCAGGCGCGCGAAAACATTGCCGCTTGCGCGCAGGATACGGTTGCCGCCCTTGGTGGCGCGCTCGAGCGCACGCTCGCGGCACTCGAGCCCTACCTGATGCAATTGCGGCTCGAACCGCGCCAACGCCATGCGTGATCCGCGTTTCTGGTGGCGCGCGGAGAGCATGGCGGGATCCCTCCTGCATCCGATCGGTCTCATCTATGGCCTGGCGGCGGGTGCGAGGATCGGCCGCCCCGGCCAGCGTGTCGGGGTGCCGGTCATTTGCGTCGGGAACCTCACGCTCGGAGGCGCGGGCAAGACGCCGACTGCGCTCTATGTTGCGCGCGGGCTAGCCGCCTGCGGCGCGCAGCCGGTTTTCCTCACCCGCGGCTATGGCGGCGCTCTGGCCGGCCCGGTGCGCGTCGACCCGACGCATCACGACGCGCGTGCGGTCGGCGATGAGCCGCTATTGCTGGCACGCGCGGCGCCGACCATCGTGGCGCGCGACCGCGTCGCCGGAGCCGTCGCGGCATGCGCGGCCGGCGCCGACGTCG
>JACQAE010000086.1 GCA_016195095.1 Pseudomonadota bacterium | reverse complement strand
GTGGCACAGCGAGTCGAGGTGATTGACCCCACCGAGATTCGCATCATGGGATCGAAAACCGAATTACTACGGACACTTGCGGCCGCCGCAAGCGTAGAAACGGCGACGTTTGGCGTTCGCAGTTTTATACCGAAGTGGCGCGCCCGACAGGATTCGAACCTGTGACCTCTGCCTTCGGAGGGCAGCGCTCTATCCAGCTGAGCTACGGGCGCGCGGGCGCCCTCAATAGCCGAACGGCGAGGCAGCGGCAACATTACGGCGGCGCTTCGCCACCGCGCCACGCGGCCGGAATGCGCGCCATCCCAGGAGCGCCGCACGCCAAGTCGCCGACAACGCCGCTCACAACGCGGGAATATCGCGCGGCATAGCCCGAATTCGCCGGCAAAGCGGAAAAATTCCGGCTTGCGGTCGAGATTCCTGCGCGACGGCGCTAACCATGGCGGGTCACTTTGTCTCTTGCCGCCGCCGCCAAGCGGCTATAATGCCGTCGCGACCGGGAACATGTTCCCGGAAAATCATGGGCTTTTCGCGAGGGAGCGTGCGCGAACTCAAGATGTTGAAACACCACGGCGAATGACATCGCAACGGCCTCGCGCCGGCGCCGGATGCATCGAACGTCAATTGCGTTGCCTTATCGACATGTTGAAAAGCGCGTGAATTTTTTCGCAACCCGCAAGCCACCCATCGCGATCGCGCGCCTGCCGCAAACGACAAACGCACAGGATACCGGCCATGTCACAACCCGCCGAACAGTTGAATCTCCGCAAGCCTCCGCCGGCCAAGGACGTCGCCTTCAACTGGGAGGACCCGCTCGATCTCGACGCCGAGCTGAGCGAGGACGAGCGCATGGTGCGCGACAGCGCGCGTAGCTTTGCGCAGAAGGACCTTTTCCCTCGCATCCTCTCGGCCTGGCGCGAGGAGCGTGTCGATCGCGAGCTGCTGCCGGAGATGGGCGCGCTTGGGCTCCTCGGCCCGACGATCCCCGAGGAATATGGCGGCGCCGGCCTGGGCTATGTCGGCTATGGCCTCATCGCGCGCGAGATCGAGCGCGTCGATTCCGGCTACCGCTCAACGCTCTCGGTGCAGTCGTCCCTCGTCATGCACCCGATCTTCGCCTACGGCAGCGAGGCGCAGCGGCGGAAATATCTGCCCAAGCTCGGCAAGGGCGAACTCGTCGGCTGCTTCGGGCTGACCGAACCCGATCACGGCTCCGATCCCGGCTCGATGACGACGCGGGCGCAGAAGACGGCCGGCGGCTACCGGCTCTCCGGCACCAAGATGTGGATATCGAACGCGCCGATCGCCGATCTCGCCATCGTTTGGGCAAAGCTCGACGGCGTCATCCGCGGCTTCATCGTCGAGCGCGATACCAAGGGTTTCTCGACGCCCAAGATCGACGGCAAGGTGTCGCTGCGCAGCTCGGTCACCGGCGAGATCGTGCTCGAGGATGCGTTGGTGCCGGAGGAAAACTTGCTGCCGAACGCGCAAGGCCTCGCCGGCCCGTTCGGCTGCCTCAACGTGGCGCGCTACGGCATCGCCTGGGGCACGATGGGCGCGGCGGAATTCTGCTGGCATCGCGCGCGCCAATACGTGCTGGAGCGCAAGCAGTTCGGTCGCCCGCTCGCCGCCAACCAGCTCATCCAGAAGAAACTCGCCGACATGCAGACGGAGATCGCGCTCGGCCTCGCCGGCGCGCTGCGCCTCGGGCGCCTGTTCGAAGCCGGGCGCGCGGCGGCGCCGGCGGTCTCGCTCATGAAGCGCAACAATTGCGGCAAGGCGCTCGAGATCGCGCGCCTGGCGCGCGACATGCATGGCGGCAACGGCGTCTCCGACGAGTTCCATGTCATGCGCGTACTGTGCAATCTGGAAACGGTGAATACCTACGAGGGCACGCACGACATCCACGCACTCATCCTCGGCCGCGCGCAAACCGGCATCCAAGCGTTCTTCTAGAGCGCTTTGCATTTCAATTGAGACGGATTGCGCGTCTCGATCACGTTGATTTCGGATCGAGCGGATCCAAGATCATAAACGCGACCGATTTTCTTCACTTGCGGCATGATGCCGTCCGAAAGCCGCTGCAAACTTTTCGGCGTCATGCTCCAGGCCATCACCGAGTCCGCGCCGGATGGATGCCGCCTCGCTTGTCCTGCTCGTCGCCGCTGGAATCGCCGGCGGCATGCTCTCGGCACTCGCGGGCGGCGCCGCGATATTCACGTTCCCGGCGCTGATCGCCGCCGGCCTCGGCCCGACATTCGCCGCCGCCGCCAACATGATCGCGCTGACGCCGAGCAATTTCCTGGCGGCGCTCGCGGACCGCTCGCAATTGCCGAGGCTTGATCGATCCTTCGCACTCCTGATCGGCGCCTCGACGGCGGGCGCGGCGCTTGGCGCGGTCTTGCTCATGGCAACGCCGCAGCGCGTATTCGCCTGGCTGGTGCCGCTGCTTTTGGGTTTCGCCACCATCCTCTTCGCCTTCGCCGCGCGCATCAGCGCCTGGGTGCGGCGGCGCGCGGCGGCGGCCGGGCGCACGGGACCGGGCTGGATCGGCATTATCGGCCCCCTGCTGCCGGTATCGGTCTATGGCGGCTATTTCGGCGCCGGCGCCGGCATCCTCCTGGTCGGCGTTCTCTCGCTCGGCACCGGCGGCGACTACCGCCGCGCCAATGTGACGAAGAATTTCGTCAGCAGCATCAACTGCGCCATCGCCTCGATGGTCTTCGTCATCGAGGACGCCGTGGCGTGGGGGCCGGCGCTCGCAATGATGAGCGGCTCGCTCGCCGGCGCGCTCGTCGGCGCGCGCATCGCGCAGGTGATGCCGGCTTCGATCGCGCGCGTGCTGGTGACCGCGATCGGCGCAGTCCTCACCGGCGTGTTCGCCTACCGCTATTGGTTCTGACACAGCCGCGCCAGCGCGACATGGCGGTCGACCATGGCGCTGCGCGGGTCGGCAAGGGCGTCGATCACGGTGAAATGATTCCGCTCGGCGACCGCCTCGCAGCGGGTGGCGACGCCCTCCTTGCCCCAAGCCTGCGCAATGCCACGGCTTTGGCGCAGGAATTCATTCGATTCCTCCGCCCCAACGATCGCGTCAAGCATTTTTCCAACCGGCGGCGGCCAAAAAAGCGGCGAATTCGCGCGCGCGCTTTCGGCATCAAGGCGCAGGTCGGCATTCATTGAAATTTCCAAAAGCGGCGCCAGGTCGAAAATGCCGGAAATGGCGATGGCGGTGGGGACGAGATCGGCCGGCGCGCCGGGATCGCGCCGCGACCAGTCGGTGGCCAGCATGCAGGCGGCGAGATGCCCGCCGGCGGAGTGCCCGCAGACCAACATGCGCTGGCCGAACCGCCGCCATAGATAAAGGCAGGCGCGCGCCGTCTGCTCGATAATCTGCGCGACCGTGACCTGCGGGCAGAGGTCGTAGCCGGCGACGGCAACACTCACCCCATGCGCGTTGAGTCCCGCCGCCATGTGGCTGAACGTCGACGGCTCGAGCGAGCGCCAATAGCCGCCATGGATGAACATGGCCAGCGCCCCCCGCGCGCCGCCTTCGGGATGCAGCAGGTCGATGATCTGGCGGTCGCTGTCGCCATAGCGCAGCCCGAGTTCGGCGCGCCGGCGCCCGCTCAGGAGCGCGCGATAGGACGCCGCCTCGCGTTTCCAGCGCTCGAAGATACGGGGGTGATCGGGAACGCGGGCGCGGGCATTGTATTCGGCTTCGTAGTCGATGTTCATGCGCCCTCCCCGGTCGCCAGCGGCGCGCCACATTGCGGCAAGCACGCGGCCGGGGCAAGATGGCGGTGGATGGCACATGATCGCGAAAAGTTGCCGGCTGATCGGACACAATCACGGCCAGATTAACTGGAACTTTGCGCGAAACCGATTCGGCGCGGACGAACGCGGCAAGCGGCTACCGAGATCACACTTGCGCGTGGACGCGCGACGAGGGCCAATCGCGCTGGGGCGCCCAATCGCGCCAAGGCGCACTGCGGAGGTGCCCTCTCCCCGCGGGAGCGGGGAGAGGGCGACACGCACCGGACATTGCGGGCGGATACGCTGCCCGCTGGACCTGCACTCGGTCCGGTACGTGTGACGGGGTGAGAGGCATGTAACGCAGGCACATGGACGTGCCTCTCACCCGACGCAGCGGCGCGCGTTGCCGCGGCCGGCGGAGTATTCCGCGCCGGCGACCCTTACGTCGCCGGCATCGTGTTCAACGTGGCGGGGTCAGGCGGCGAGCCTGTCGGCCGCGGCACCAACGGCGGCGGCCGGCGGCGCGCCTTGCTCGACACGCGGGCGCAGCGCCTCGGCCAAAAGCGCATTGAGCAGGCGCAGATCATTCGCCGGGAATTCGCGCCGCCGCGTCACCAGCAACGCAATGCGCCGCCGCAACGAACGAGCCTGCGCCTCCTCGCGCGCCGCGTGTCGCCGCATCACACGATCGAGATAGGCGCCGAGCGCGATCTGCTCGGCGCGGTCCTGGCTAACGACCAGCGGTTGGCTGCCGACCTCACCGAGGACATCGCGGACGAAATCAGTTTCGACCAGCACCGGCATCGCCTCCGGCCGGGACAATGGCGAAAACAAGGACGCAAGCCTGGCGCCAATGCGCTGCATGACTACCCCTCCAAATCGTTTCTACCCACCGGGGCCGATGTTTTGCGCGCATCGCGACAACGCCGGGCCCGAATTGGGGCAAGGCACGGGAGTCTTCGCGGCAAAATTAGATGACGGCGGCGGGCGCGCGCCGGTGCGCCGCGCCCCTCGGCGTTGCGCTTACACGCCGCCGACGCGCCCGCGCGACACCGCTCGCGCGCCACGCGGCATTGCCGGAAAACCCGTGGACCTGATACTGGTTGGGGCCTGGTGGCGCGACCCCTTCATGCGGGCACCGAATGTCGGGACAAGTCAGCCCACAAACACAATGAATCAGCGCGGCGAGCGATCCAAACCGACGCGGATCGCTGGCTCGAATCGCACCACGAGCCGGGAGCGCTGGAGGCTGAGGGAGCGGGCATGAAAGTCGACGGGGCGCCGACGCGCAGCATCTGGGTCGAGGCGGATGGCGAGACGGTCACAACGATCGACCAGACGCTGCTGCCCCATTGTTTCGCCAAAATCACGCTCGCCAGCGTTGCGGACGCGACCCGCGCCATCGCTAGCATGCAGGTGCGCGGCGCGCCATTGATCGGCGCCACCGCGGCCTATGGCATCTGCCTGGCGGTGCGCGCCGACCCCTCCGACGCGGCCCTCGACCGCGCCGCGGCCATGCTGCTTGCCAGCCGCCCGACCGCAATTAACCTCAAATGGTCCATCGATCGCATGACCGCCGCTTTGCGCCCGCTGCCGATCGCCGAACGCCTTTGCGCCGCCTATGACGGCGCGGCGCGCATTTGCGCGCAGGACATCGCCACCAACCAGGCCATTGGCCGCCACGGTCTCGACCTTATCGCGCGCGCCGCACGCGCACGGCCGGGCGCGCCGGTCAACGTGCTCACCCATTGCAACGCCGGCTGGCTCGCGACGGTGGATTGGGGCACGGCGACCGCGCCGATCTACATGGCGCATGAAAAGGGCATCCCCATCCACGTGTGGGTCGACGAGACGCGCCCACGCAACCAGGGTGCCGCGCTGACCGCCTGGGAACTGGCCCAGCACGGGGTTTCCCACACCGTCATCGCCGATAATACCGGCGGGCACCTCATGCAGCATGGCATGGTCGATCTCGTCATCGTCGGCTGCGACCGCGTCAGCGCGCGGGGCGACGTCGCCAACAAGATCGGCACCTATCTCAAGGCGCTGGCGGCGCGCGACAATGATATCGGCTTCTATGTCGCGCTGCCCTCGCCGACCATCGATTTCGCGATCAGCGACGGCATCGCGCAAATACCGATCGAGCAGCGCGACGGGCGCGAGCAGGCAACCATGACCGGCCGCACCGCGGACGGACGCATCGAAACCGTGCGCGTCGTGCCCGAAGGATCGGCGGTCGCCAATTACGCTTTCGACGTGACGCCGGCGCGCCTCGTCACCGCGCTGATCACCGAGCGCGGCGTGATCGCCGCGACGCGCGCGGCGCTGGCGGCGGCGTTTCCCGAGCGCGCGGGGTCCCCGTGAGCGCGGTCCCGCCGGGCGCGGCGCACCCGCTCGTCGATGGCCGCCAGTCGCCGGCGGCGCGCGCGATCGCGCGCGGAACGACGCGGCTTCTGCATACGCTGGGCCTGACCGTGGTGAGCGAACTCGCGCTCGCCTCCGGGAGGCGCGCAGACCTTGTCGCGCTTTCGCCGCGCGGGGAATTCTGGATTGTCGAGATCAAGTCCTCGCTCGCCGACCTGCGCGCCGACCAGAAATGGCCCGACTATCGCCGCCACTGCGACCGGCTGTTCTTTGCCACGCTGGCCGAGGTGCCGCGCACGATCTTTCCGCCCGATGCCGGCCTCATCATCGCCGACGCCTTCGCCGCCGAGATCGTGCGCCCGGCGCCCGAGCACAAGCTGCACGCCGCGACGCGCCGCGGCATGCTGCTCGCCTTCGCGCGCACGGCCGCGCTGCGCCTGTGCGCGATCGCCGACCCGGATGCCATTCGCCCACCCCCGGCCTGACCGCAAGCGTCCGACAAACCGTTGCCAAGACATTGATATTCTACCCGCGCAAATGTGATCGACGAGCGCGCGAATATGACGGCACTAGGCGCGCCGGCGCGCTATAGGGTGGCGGCGCCATTGCGCGATCAGGGTAGAATGCCAATGCTAACGCGACGATCCATGCTGGCCGGCCTTGCGGCGACGAGCACCGTTTTCACGTATTTCATGTTGAGCGGTTCGGCCACGGCCGCGGCCTTCGACGCGGCCGCGTTCGCGGCGGCGCAGGCGGCGGGAAAGCCGATCCTCATCGAGGTGCACGCGCCCTGGTGCTCGGTGTGCAAGGCGCAGGAACCGATCCTGACGCGGCTGCGCGGCAGACCCGAATTCAAGAATTACGTGATGTTCAAGATCGATTACGACAGCCAGAAGGACCTGCTGCGCCGGTTCAAGGTCAGCACGCAAAGCACGCTGATCGCCTTCAAGGGCCGCGCCGAGGCCGGCCGCTCGGTTGGCGATACCAACCCGGCGTCGATCGAAGCCTTGCTGCGAAAGGCGATCTGAGGCCGGGCGATGGAGGTCGCAAGCCTCGGGTTGGCGCTCCTCGCCGGCCTCCTGTCCACGCTGTCGCCCTGCGTCCTGCCGCTGCTGCCGATCGTGCTCGGCGCGGCGGTGGGCGAGCACCGCTTCGGCCCCGCGGCGCTAGCGGCCGGGTTGGCGTTGGCCTATGTCGCCGTCGGTCTCCTCGTCGCCACGATCGGATTTTCGCTCGGCCTCGACTTCGATACGTTTCGTTATGTGGCTGCCGCGATGCTCGTCGCCATCGGCCTGGTGTTGATGTTGCCGCCTTTGCAGGCGCGTTTCGCGCTTGCCGCCGCGCCCGTCGGCAATTGGACGCAGCAGCATTTCGGCGGGTTTTCGACGGCGGGGCCCGGCGGACAGTTCGCCCTTGGCCTTCTCCTCGGGGCAGCGTGGTCGCCCTGCGTCGGCCCAACGCTGGGAGCCGCCTCCCTGCTCGCGGCGCAGGGGCGCAATTTCGGCGAAGTGGCGACGGTCATGGCGATTTTCGGCGTCGGCGCGGCGCTGCCATTGATCGTGCTCGGCACGCTCTCGCGCGGCGCGCTGATGCGTTGGCGCGGTCATATCCTGGCGGCGGGTTCGGGTCTCAAGGTCGCGCTCGGCGCGCTGTTGGCGGCCGCCGGCATCCTCATCCTCAGCGGGCTCGATAAGCGTCTCGAGGCGATCCTTGCGAATCTCTCGCCGCAATGGCTCACCGACCTGACGACCCGCTTCTGAGCGCCGCGCGTTCCCGCGCCGCGCATCGCGCCGGCACGAAATCAGCGCGTTATTTCGGCGCGCGCTTGGCCAGGATGCGTTGCAGCGTGCGCCGATGCATGTTGAGCCGTCGCGCCGTTTCCGAAACGTTGCGCCCGCAAAGCTCATAGATACGCTGGATGTGCTCCCAGCGCACGCGGTCGGCCGACATGGGATTTTCCGGCGGATCGGCGGACTGGCCGGGGATCGCCAGGAGGGCGTTGACGACGTCGTCGGCGTCGGCGGGCTTGGAGAGATAATCGACGGCGCCGAGCTTCACCGCGTTGACGGCGGTCGCGATATTGCCGTAGCCGGTGAGCACGATGGCGCGCGCGTCGGGGCGGCGCTTCTTGATCGCGGAAATGACGTCAAGCCCGGTTCCGTCGGCGAGGCGCATGTCGACGACCGCAAAGGCCGGCGCCGAGCGTTCGACATGTTGCAGCCCCTCGGCAACGGATTCCGCGACGGTAACGACGAAATCGCGCCCCTCCATCGCGCGCGCCAGGCGCGAGAGGAACGATTTGTCATCCTCGACGATGAGCAGTGAGCGGTCGGGCGCGGGCGCATTGGAATTCATGGTCATTCGATCACTCCGTCATGAAATCTCGCGTGGTGGTGGCGAACTTATCCTTGATCCTCGCCGCCGGTTCACCAGGCGCGCTTCGCAACCAAGACCGCGCGAGAATCTTTGTTTTCTCGTGTCCTTTGCTATTGCGAAATTCGCTCAAGAGGCGCCGCAAGGTGAAGCGAACCTGCGATACGGGACACGCGCGTCAATCACGTTTGCATCACTGGCATCTTGCATGACAGGCATCCGCATGAGACATAGATAGATATGCTTGGCGCGATGCTCAAGTCTCGTTCATTGGCGCCTCGCCCGGCGGCGAATCCGCAGCTTCGAATTGTTCGCGGCTCCAGTGCACACGCACAACGGCGCCGCGCTCGGGAAACGCGCGATTTTCAAGCTCGAGCGTCGCGCCCGTCCGCTCGAGCAGCGTCTTGGCGATGAAAAAACCCAATCCGAGGCCGGTCTCATCGCCTGCCGCCCGCATGCGCCGACGGCGGCTGCTGCGCACATAGGGCTCGCCGACCCGCTCCATGATTTCGGGCGGGAAGCCAGGCCCGTCATCGACCACGGTGACCGCGACATCGCGCTCGTCCCACACGGCCGTCACGACGACCCGCTCGCGGGCGAAATCGACGGCGTTTTCGAGGATGTTGCCGAGCCCGTAAAGGATCGAGAGATTGCGCGCGCCGACCGGCTCGCCGGCGCGATCGGACGACAAATTCACCTCGATGGCGATGCCGAAATGGCGGTGCGGCGCCACCACCTCCTCGATCAACTCGGACAGCCGCATGCGCCCGAACGGCTCGCCCGTCACCGGCAAGGCGGTGAGCTTGCCAAGGATTTCGCGACAGCGCAGCGCCTGCTCGCGCAACAAGCGCACGTCGTCGCCATGCGGGGAATCACCGCCGATCGTGCGCTCGAGTTCGCGCGCGATCACCGCGATGGTGGATAATGGCGTGCCCAGTTCGTGCGCGGCCGCGGCCGCCAGCCCGTCGAGCTGGGACAGGTGCTGCTCGCGCGCCAGCACCATTTCGGTCGCCGCCAGCGCGTCAACCAGCTTGCGGCTCTCCTCGGTGATCTGCCAGGCATAGATGCTCGTATAGGCGATGGCGAGCAGCGTCGCCATCCACACACCCATGACATATAGCGCCGGCAGTTCGACCGGAACGCCACCATCCCACGGCAATGGCAGGTGAAAGAACGTCAGCGCCGTCGAGCAGGCCATGGCGAACGCCGCCAACGCCAAGGTCAGCCGCGGCGGCAGCGCCGGCGCCGCGATGAGGACGGGCCCGATGAGCAGGAACGAGAATGGATTCTGTTGGCCGCCGGTGAGGTAGAGCAGCAACGCCAGCACCATGATATCGCCGGCGAGAAGCCAGGCGGCGTTCTCCGGGCTCACGCGCCGCGTGACGCCGAAGCGCAACCGCAGCACCAGATTGGCCACGGCGCTCAGCGCCACGATCGCGAGGCCTTCCCAGATCGGAAAGTCATATTCCAGGCCGAATTGCACGATCAGCAGCGCGCTGGTCTGTCCGATGATGGCGAGCCAACGCAGGCGCAGCAGCGTGTCGAGCCGCACCTTGCGTTGCAACGGCGTGCGTTGGTCGTGCCGGGTCTTGCCCATCCCGCGATCATAAGTCATGTGGCGCGTGCGCGGAAACATGATCGGCGCGATCGCCGCCGCGGAGGGACTTGCGCAACTCACCGGCGATGCTACAGGCTCGGGGTGCGCGCGCCGCGGCATGGATCGTGCGGCGAGAGGGGACGGACCGGGGACTATTGCATGGGCACGAGTGAGGACGGCGCGCCGGCGCGCGCGTGGCACGCCGTCGTCGCGGCAACGCTCAAGAACAACGACGTGAGGCTCATCGCCTACGTACCCGACCGTGTTCTCACCCCGCTTATCGCGTGCCTGCACGCCGACGCCGACGTCACCATATTCCCGACCGCGCGCGAGGAGGAGGCCGCCGGCATCCTCGCCGGCGCGTGGATGGGCGGCCGGCGCGGGGCGCTCATGATGCAAACCAGCGGCTTCGCCACCCTCGCCAATGTTCTTGCCTCGCTCATCGTGCCCTGCCAGATCCCGCTGATCATGTTGATCTCCGAACGCGGCGTGCTCGGCGAGTTCAATATCGGGCAGGCGCTGGTCGCGCGCACGCTGCGTCCGGTGCTCGACGCGCTGGCGATCACGCATCACACCATCACGCGGCTCGACGAATTGGAGTTCATCGTCGACCGCTCGGTCAGGCAGGCGGTCGCAACGCAGGCGCCGGTCGCTCTCTTGCTCTCGCCGCTGTTGACCGGCGGGAAAACTCTCGCGTCATAGGAATCCCGCAATGCCGCACGGCGACAATGCCGCTCTTGGCAACGCCAAGGTGATGAATCGCTTCGAACTGACGCGGCGTATTCTCGCGCAGCTTGAGCGCGAGGAAGCGGTCGTCGCCGGAATCGGCAACACCAATTTCGACCTGTGGGCGTGCGGGCCGCGGGCGCAGAATTTCTACATGCTCGGCAGCATGGGCCTGGCCGTCCCGATCGCGCTCGGCGTGGCGCTGGCGCAGCCGCGCCGTCACGTCGTCGCGCTCGAGGGCGACGGCTCGCTGCTCATGCAGCTTGGCTGCCTGACGACGGTGGCGACGCTCGGCCCCGCCAACCTCACGATCGTGCTCATGGATAACGGCATCTATCAGATTACCGGGTCGCAGCCGACGCCGGCGGCCAGCGCCGATTTCGTGGCGCTGGCACGCGCCGCCGGAATCGCGCGCGCCTCCTGGGCCGCCGACGAAGGCGATTGCGAGCGCCTTTTGCGCGCGGCGCTTGCCGGCGGTCCAAGCTTTATCGCCGCGCGCATCGATACACAGCCGGCGGTGGCGACGACCGAGCGCGACCCGGCGCGCATCCGCGAACGGTTCATGCGCGGGCTGGGCGTGCGCACCTGAGATCGCGGGCGGCGCGTGCGCGGAGGTTGCGAATCTCTGATTTTCCGCCGCGCTTGCGTCACGGCAGTTTGAAATTGAAAATTTGGGCGAGGGCGCACTCGAAGCGCGCCCTCGAAATGCAAGTGCCTGCGCGCCGCCCTGCGGCCGGTTGCCATGAACGCGGACGTAACGCGTATTTGAAAACCAATCGCCAGAAAACGATAGGTCACAAAATTGCACGCAAACGCCAAACCGCGCGAATTTTTCGCGCGCGAACCTCGCGGGCAATCAAGGTCGCGGGAATTTCTTAAGCGGCAATGCGCCGCGATTTCGCCGCCCGCTTCGGTCGCTCCGCGCCACGATTTGCCGACGCTGACGCCACCGCAGCCGTCGCCGCGACCGTCGCCTTAGCCATGGCGAAATAGACGGACGTTTCGAACGTGTAGTCGCATGCTTCGCACGTCCATAAGTGACGCACGCAACGCTCGCTCACGTGTTCCGACCAGGTCGGAGCGATGATCGGCTGACCACATTGTGCGCAAGGTGCACAGAACTCGGAACGCGGGGACATTCTTGCGTGGGTATTCATCCGCAGGCCTCCCTCGTGTTGTGGCGTTTCCTCCTTGTACGCGTATGCACGAAATCATGCGCCAAAATTACGGTAACCTCAAGGCGCGCCCGTTACGCAACCACATGACGCAGCGGAATCCGGCGACGGTCGCGCCACGAATTGTGCATCGCACTTGCGCGCGCGCCGGCGCGGTATCTGCGCGACGCGGCCTCGGCC
>JACQAE010000085.1 GCA_016195095.1 Pseudomonadota bacterium | reverse complement strand
TCATATAGGCCACCATGAAATGTGTGCTCGACCCCGGCGCGGTGACGCCGATTTTCATTCCCTTGAGGTCTTTCGGTTCCTTGTAGGCGGCCGCCTTGGCCGTGACGATGCCGAGCGCGAAGCCCGGAAATTGGCCGAGCTGAACGATGGCGAGGATCGGCTGGCCCTTTGCGTGCATCTGCACCGTGTGGTCAAAGGCGCCCGCGACCACGTCGGCGCTGCCGCCCATCAGTGCCTGCAGCGCGCGCGAGCCGCCCTGCAGATCGGTAATCGTGACGTCGAGGCCGGCATCCTTGAAATAGCCGAGCTGCGCCGTGATCGTCAGCGGCAGATAAAACAATGCCGTCTGACCGCCAACCGAAAGACGCACGCTGATGGGCGTGCCGGCGCTCTGCGCCGGTGCCGGGGCGGCAAACGCCACCGCCATCGACGCCGCCGCAATGGCAAATGCCGCGATCCTGATCATCTTCATCGTTTCCTCCTCAACCGCCCACCGCCGGCCCGCGATTGGCGCTGTCCTCGATTTCCGCCCAGCCGGCGAGAGCGGTCACCGCGTTAAAGCCCGCAAAACCCATGCCGGCTTCCGACATCGCCAGCGATCCGGCGCGCAGGTCGGATAGCGTCTTTTCGATAGTTTTCGCGACCCTGAAAATCAGCGTCGTCGGATAGGCAATCATGACGTAGCCAAGCGCGTAAAGATCCTGCGGCGGCAAAAGTGGCGTGCGTCCGTCCTCCAGCATATTAGCGAGCAACGGCACGCCGCGGAACGCCGCGCCAATTTGCGTCAGTTCCTCGACGCTCAACGGCGCCTCGACAAATAAACCGTCGGCCCCGGCGGCGAGGTAGCGCTCGCCGCGCCGCAGCGCGTCGTCAAGGCCGTGAATGGCGCGCGCGTCGGTGCGCGCGATCAAGAATGAGTCGGCATCCACACGCGCATCGGCCGCGGCCTTGATCTTGGCGACCATGTCCGCCGTGGCGATGACATCCTTGCCGGCCATGTGCCCACAGCGCTTGGGCGCGCGCTGGTCCTCAATGAAGATCGCGGACGCGCCCATGCGCTCATAGCTGCGAATGGTGCGCGTGACGTTCTTGGCGTCGCCGTAGCCGTCGTCGGCGTCGACGAGGACTGGTAAGGACGAGGCGGCCATGATGTCACGCATGCCGGCGCTCATTTCGCCATAGCCGGCGAGGCCAATATCCGGCAGCGCCAGGCGCGCGCCCACGAGGGCAAAGCCGCCGATCGAATAAGCGGCGAATCCCGCCCGCTCGATTAGCCTCGCGCACAAGGCGTCATGCGCCGCCGGCAACAGTAATGGCGCCTTGCGCGCAATCAGGTCGCGCCAAGCCGGTCGCCGTGGCTGGGACTGCATCGCCTGCATCGCTTGGCTCCTGTTGCCGCCTGCCGTGGCAGGCCCGTGTGATCACGTTAGCGCAAATGACGCTGGCGCGGCACCCGCCATTTTGCGACATTGGCGCTCGCACTCTCCACTTTCACCACGCGCGGGACGCCGATGGCAGAGACGATCGCGATCATCGCCGCCGGTGAAATGGGGGCGGCCACCGCGCGCGAGCTCGCCGAAAACGGTATTCGCGTCGTAACCTGGCTCGAAGGTCGCAGCAAGGCGACGCTTCGGCGTGCGCGCGACGCCGGGATGGTCCTGCTCGACAGCGCCGACGCGCTCGTGGCGGCGGCGCAGACGGTTTTTTCCATCGTGCCGCCCGGCGACGCGCTGGCGCTGGCGCAGCGGCTGGCGCCGGCGCTCGGCAACGCGGCCGCGAAGCCCGATTATGTCGATTTCAACGCCGTTGCGCCGGCGACCGCCGCACGAATTGGATCGATGCTTGCCGGCAGCGGCGCGCGCTATATTGACGGGGCTATCATCGGCGCGCCGCCGACGCCAGGTTACAGCCCGAAATATTACGTTGCCGGCGACAGCGCAAAATATCTCGAGCGGCTCAACGCCCATGGCTTGATCGTGCGCGCCATTGACGGCCCAATCGGGGCGGCGTCGGCGCTGAAGATGTCCTATGCCGGCATCACCAAGGGGCTGACCGCACTCGGCGCCGCAATGGCGCTTGGCGCCGAGCGCGCCGGCTGCATGGCGGCGCTGCGCCAGGAGCTGGGCGAGAGCCAACCGCAGGTGCTTGCGTGGCTGTCGCGGGCGCTGCCGCGCATGTATCCAAAAGCCTATCGCTGGGTCGCGGAAATGGAGGAAATCGCCGCGTTCCTCGATGGCGTTGCAGGCGCGCCCGATATCTACGCCGGCAGTGCCGCGCTCTACGAGCAACTGGCGCGCATTGCCGCCAGCGACCGCCGGCCGGACGACGACCTGGCGCGGCTCGATCGTTTCTGTGCGCCGCTCGGCAACGCGCTTGCACGCAACGGCGCGTGAACCGGCGCAATACCGTGGTTCGCCCGGCCTCGCGCCGCGCCAAGGGTCCGCGACCATTCGCGATCGCGCGTCAGGCGCGCCGCATGGCCAGCACGCGATCGACCATTTCGCCGGCCTGGCCAAGATAGTTCGCCGGATCGCACAGCCGCTCGAGCGCGGCGCGGTCGAGGTGGCGGGCGATTTCGCCGTTCTCGGCCAACAACTCGACGAGCGGCCGTCCGGTCGCAACGACCTGCCGGCAGATGTCATAGACAAGATCATGCGCATATTGCCGGCCGAGATAGGGTCCAAGGCCCATCATCACGGCCTCGGAAACGATAAGGCCGCGCGTTAAGTCGAGGTTGGCGCGCATGCGCTTTTCGTCAACCTGCAGTCCGGCGACCAGGTTGCGGGTCTGCGACAGCGCGCCGGCGGACATGGCGAAGATTTCCGGCAGCACGATCCATTCGATCTCCCAAGGTCCGGTCGCGCGTTCATGGTCTTCGACCATGGCGTCAAGCAAGGCCGCGACATGCTGGCGCACGACCGCGGCCAGCGCGGTAATGTAAACGCTGGAGATTGGATTGCGCTTCTGCGGCATCGTGCTCGATGAGCCGCGCCCTTCGTGAAACGGCTCGAATACTTCCTCGACCTCGGTTTGCATCATCAGCTTGACGTCGAGCGCGATCTTGCCGCAGGTCGCCGTGACCAGCCCAAGGAAGCATCCGACCTCCGCGATTCGATCACGCAGCGTGTGCCAGGCGATTTCCGGCTGACCGAGCTCAAGTTCGCGCATCAATTCCGCCTGGATTTCGAGACCGCGTCCGCCGAGGGAGGAAAGCGTGCCCGCCGCGCCGCCAAATTCTCCAACCAGCGCGCGTGGCCGCAATTCGGCGAGACGTTGCTTGTGGCGCTCGAACGCGGCAAGAATGGTCGCCATTTTATAGCCGAAGGTAATCGGCACCGCCTGCTGCAAGTTGCTGCGACCAGCCATCGGCGTGTCGCGATATTTTTGCGCCAGCTCCGCGAGCGCATCCGCTATGGCGGCGATGTCCAACTCGATCAGCGCCAACGCCTCCCTGATCTGCAAGACGGTCGCGGTATCGGTGATGTCCTGGGTGGTGGCCCCCCAATGGCACCATTCTCCGAGGTCGTCCCGACACAGCCTGACCAATTGCTGCACGACGGGAAGCACGGGATAGCCGATGCGCTCGGTCTGAGCCTTGAGGCCCGCCATGTCGAACTCAGCCAAGTTGCAATGGCTGATGATGTCGGCGGCGGCTTGCGCCGGTATGACCCCGAGCCGTGCCTGCACACGCGCCAACGCCGCCTCGATATCGAGGTATTTCTGCACCCGATTCTCGTCAGAAAAGATGTGCCGCATCGCCGCGGTGGAAAAAATGTCGCGAAAAATGGCGGAGTCGATCGCGGTGGCGGTCATGGATCTGGATTTCTTGCGGTTCGTGGACACGCGCGCCGCGCAGGCGCGAGGCGGGAGCGCCATGATGCCCGAATGCAGCGCCGCTGGCGACAGCGCAAGGAATGCCGCAACGTGCGCCCGCGGCATCGGGAATAAGGCAAATCATATCAATATGTTAAAGCGCTGCCCGCGGTCCGCCCAAAAGCTTACCGATAATTCATACGCGCGCGAATGCCCGCGAGCCTTAGAATGCGGCCATGCGGGGTGGGGGACGCGGCTTATTGCTCATGCGGTCAGATACATCGCGCATTGATACTGGACCTGGGCGGCGCTGGCGCCATTCATCCATTCAATCGCAGCGGACAAGTTGCGACAACCCGTTGACGGCGGACCCATGAGCATTAAGCATGGTGCGCGATCCAGGTCCGCTATGACGGTGGCCGCACGCCGCTTGCCACGCGTGGAAATCCGCGCGACGGGCGAGGCTTGCGGATTGCCGTGGCGGCCGCGGGTGCATCGTTGCGTGAAAGGCGCGGGGCCGGGTTTGGCGCGGGCGTCGGGGCCGTGTCGGCGGCGTGGGGGATGCGTGCGCATGCGTGCGATTGTCAGGTTGGGCTGGTGGCAAGAGCGGCGCCGCCTGCGTGGCGCGATTGGCGGCCTTTGCGCCCTGCATGGGCTTGGCGGCTGCATTCTCAATGTCGACAAGATCGACCTTGGTCTGCCTTTACCCCCGGCCTACCGGATCGCGCGCAACGACCCGCAGATCGCGCTGCCGAAGCTTGACTGGTGGCGGGGTTTCCGTTCCACGGAACTCACCTCGGTTATCGAGGCGGCGCTGACCTATAACCACGATATCGCGATTGCGATCGCGCGCATCGTTCAGGCCGACGCGCAGGCGCGCATCGCCGGAGCGCCGCTGTTACCGCTGATCAATCTGAGCGCCGATGCGCAGCGCACGCGCTCCTCCGCCAATGCCGGCGGTGGCGGTGGGGGCGGCCGTGATCGCGCGCTCTTTGGCACGGCGGTGAACGCCAGCTACGAAATCGACTTCTGGGGCAAGAACCGTGCAAGTCTTCTGGCTGCGCAACAATTCGCGGTCGCCAGCCGTTTCGATCACGAAGTCGTGGCGCTGACGACTGTCGTCGCGGCGTCGAATTCATACTTCCAGGTACTGGCCGCGCTCGACCGGCTGCGCATCGCGCGCGAAAACGTCGCGGCGGCGAGCCGCATTCTTGCCCTGATCCGCCAGCGCGTCGACGCCGGCACCGCGTCGTCGCTTGACGTTGCACAACAGGAAAGCCTGCTCGCCACGCAGCGTGCGGCCGTTCCGCCGCTTGAGATCGCGCTGCGCCAGACAATCGCGACACTTGCCGTTCTAGTCGGCGTCGCGCCGGAGCAATTCGACGTGCGCGGTGGATCGCTCAACCGTCTGGTCATCCCGCGCGTGACACCCGGATTGCCGTCGAATCTGCTGCTGCACCGGCCGGACCTGCGCAGCGCGGAGGCGCAGCTTGCCTCGGCCAATGCCAATGTGACCGCCGCACGCGCGGCCTTTTTCCCGACCATCGCGCTCACCGGCGAGACCGGTCTGCAAAGCTCGGCGCTCGGCACATTATTCACCGCGGCATCCTGGCAATATGCGGTTGCCGCCGGCCTGGCGCAGCCGATATTTCGCGGCGGCCAATTGGTCGGCCAATTGCAACTGCAGGAAGGCCGGCGCGAGGAGCTGGTCCAGACCTATCGCCAGGCCATCATATCCGCGTTCGCGGACGTCGAACGCGCGCTGGTTGCCTTGCAACAGGAAACGCGCCGCGAGGGCCTGCAAGCCGAAGTCGTGCGGACGGCGCGACGCGCGTTCGAGATCGCCGAGACGCGCCTGCGCGAAGGGACGATCGACCTCATCACGGTACTCAACACCCAGCAGACGCTGTTTCAGGCGCAGGACACGTTGGTCCAGGTCCGCCTCGCGCGCTTCAACGCCGTTCTCGCGCTGTTCCAGGCGCTCGGCGGTGGGTGGCCGCCGCCCATCGGGGGCAAGCGTGCTGCATAAAACTGTTGACATGCCGGCGTCGGCCGCGCCGCACGATGCGAATGTCAAGGCAACGCGAAGACCCTATCGACGCACGCTCGTTGCCATTGTCGTTGCCGTGGCCGTGATCTCCGCGCTCACCGCGGTCGTGTTGCAATCGCAGCGCGCCGATCAGCCGCGTGCCGGCCGATTTCGCGGCGGCGACGGCCCGGTGCCGGTGCTGGCCGCCACCGCCCGTGCCGCCGACGTGCCGGTCTATCTCGATGGCGTCGGCACGACGCGAGCGCTAAACACCGTCACCATCAAGCCGCAGGTGGATGGCAAGCTCATCGAAATCCTATTCAAGGAAGGAGAGGAGGTCGAGCGCGGCGCGTTATTGGCGCGGATCGACCCGACGCTATACCAGGCGCAGCTTGACCAGGCCCTCGCCAAGAAGGCGCAGGACGAAGCGCAATTGACCAATGCCCGCACCGATGTTGAACGCTATTCGCGTCTGGCGGCGGCGAACGCCATCAATCGCCAACAGGCGGATACGCAGAAAGCGCTGGCTGCCCAGCTCGAAGCCTTGGTGCAGCAGGATCAGGCGGTGATCGACAATGCGCGCGCTATCCTCGCCTACACGCGCATCACCGCGCCGATAACCGGGCGCACCGGCATTCGGCAGATCGACGTGGGCAATATCGTTCGCGCCTCCGATGCCACCGGCCTGGTGGTGATCACGCAGATCCGGCCGATCGCGGTCCTGTTCACCCTGCCGCAACAGCAACTCGGCCGCGTCAACAAGGCGTTGGCCGCCGGTCCACCCGCCGTCGAGGCACTCGGACCCGACAATAAGACCGTTGTCGATCGCGGCACGTTGCAGGTGGTTGACAACCAGATCGATCAGACGACGGGCACAATCAGGCTCAAGGCGCAGTTCGCCAATGTCGAGCGCGAGCTTTGGCCCGGCCAATTCGTCAATGTCCGGCTTCTCGTCGACACGCTTCGGGGCGCCATCGTCGTGCCGACCGCATCCGTTCAGCGCGGGCCGAACGGCACGTTCGTCTATGTCGTCAGCGCCGACGACAAGGCGCAGGTGCGCCCGGTGTCGCTGGCGTTGCAGGACGACGCGCAGGCGGTTGTCGGCAGCGGATTGCAGGCCGGCGAGCGCGTGGTCACGTCGGGCTTTGCGCGCCTGACGGAGGGTGGTGGGGTCAGCGTGAGCGTCGGCGGTGAAACCGCGCCGGGCGCCGCGACGGATGGCGCGACATCGCCGCGCCGTCGCGACGCGACGCCGGCTCCCGCCACGCCGGCCGGCGAGGGTAACCGGCGACGGCAACGCCCGGCCAGCACGCCGTGACGCGACGCGGGGACAGTGGATGAGCGCGAGCGCATGAGCAGGAGCGCCGGCATATCGACGCCCTTCATCCGCCGCCCGATCGCGACGTCGCTGCTCGCGGTCGCGGTCATGCTCGGCGGATGGCTCGGCTATTTCGGGTTACCGGTCGCTTCGCTGCCGCAAGTCGATTTCCCCACCATCCAGGTTCGCACGCAGCTTCCCGGCGCTAGCCCCGAAACGATCACCGCGCTTGTCACCGCGCCGCTCGAACGCCAGTTTGGCAAGATCGCCGCCATGACCGCGATGACATCATCGTCCTCGTTCGGCATCAGCCAGATTACGATGCAGTTCGACCTCAATCGCGACATTGACGCCGCGGCGCAGGACGTGCAGGCCGCCATCAATGCCGCCGGCGCGACATTGCCGCGCAATCTGCCCTATCCGCCGACCTATTCGAAGGTCAACCCGGCTGATGCGCCGATCATGACCTTGGCGCTGACGTCGCAGACGATCCCGCTGCGCGCGTTAAGCGATTTTGCCGATACGCTGATCACACAACGGCTGAGCGAGGTCATCGGCGTTGGACGCGTGTCGGTGCAGGGAAGCCTCAAGCCGGCGGTGCGCATCCAGGCCGACCTTGCCCGCCTCGCCGCCTATGGAATCTCGTTGGAGGAACTGCGATCGGCGATCGCCGGCGCCAACGTCGCCGGCCCGAAAGGCGCCCTCGATGGCGCCGCGCAATCCTACACCATCGCCGCCAATGACCAGATCATGGCCGCCGCCGCCTATCGCCCGATCGTACTGGCGTATCGCAATGATGCGCCAGTATCAGTCGGTGACGTCGCCGATATCGTTGACGGGCTTGAAAACAGCAAGGTCAGCGGGTCGTACCAGGGCCGGTCGGCGATCATCCTGGACATTCAGCGCCAGCCCGGTGCCAATGTCATCGACACGGTCGGCGGAATTCGCGCCGAGCTGCCGCGGCTGCGACGCGCCATTCCGGCCGCCGTCTCGCTCGACATCGTGCATGACCGCACCGGAACGATCCGCGCATCGGTGCGCGACGTTCAGTTCACGCTTATCCTCAGCGTCGCTCTCGTTGTCCTCGTCGTGCTCGCGTTCCTGCGCACGGTGCGCGCCACGATCATTGCCGGAATTGCATTGCCGTTGTCGCTGATCGCGACGTTTGGCGTCATGTGGCTGTGCGGATTCTCGCTCGACAACCTGTCGCTGATGGCGCTGACCATCGGCACGGGATTTGTCATCGACGACGCCATCGTCATGATCGAAAACATCGTACGCCACCTCGAGGACGGTGAAAGCCCGATGGGGGCCGCGCTCGCAGGCGCGCGCGAGATCGGCTTCACCGTCGTCTCGCTGACGCTGTCGTTGATCGCGGTCTTTATTCCGCTGCTGTTCATGAGCGGGCTCGTGGGGCGCATGTTTCGCGAATTCGCGCTGACGTTGACCATCGCGGTCGTTACGTCGGCGCTGGTGTCGCTGACGTTGACGCCGATGATGTGCGCGCGGTTGTTGCGGCACGCGCCGACCGGCGCGCCCAGCCGCATTGCCCGCGCGGTCCACGTTTGCACCGACCGCATTGTCGAACTCTACCGAACGAGCCTACACTGGGTGCTGCGACGCCAGCGGGCGACGCTTTTGGTCACCCTGGCGACCGTCGCCGCGACCGTCCTCCTCTACATGGTCGCGCCGAAGGGATTTTTGCCGGCGCAGGATACTGGCCTCGTCAACGCGGTCAGCGAGGCCGGCCCCGAAGTGTCGTTCGGCGAAATGCAGCGCTTGCAGGAGGCGGTGATCACTGCGATCCGGCGCGATCCCGATGTCGCTGGCGTTGCGTCCGTTGTCGGCGTCACCACGCTCAATGCGACGCCAAGCGCGGGGCGGCTCGCCATCGCGCTGCGACCGCGCAACGAGCGGCGGGCCTTTGTCACCGAGATCATCGAGCGGCTGCGGCGTGCCGTCGAGCCGATCGCCGGTGTCACGGTCTATTTCCAGCCGGTGCAGGACATCCAGATTTCGACGCGGCCCAGTCGCTCGCAATACCAATATGTCCTGACCGCGACCGACGCGGGCGAGGTGGCGCTTTGGGCGCGCCGGCTGGCGGAAGGCCTGCGCGGCAACCCTATGCTGCGCGACGTCATCGCGGAAACTCAGGAAGGCGGCTTGCGCGCATTTTTCCGGGTTGATCGGGAATTGGCCGGAAGGCTCGGCGTCTCGATGCAGATCGTCAACGATACGCTCAACAACGCGTTCGGCCAACGCCAAATCTCGACCATCTACGCGCAGGCCAACCAGTATCGCGTCGTGCTCGAGGCCAAGCCGGAATACCAACGCGACCCGAACGTGTTGTCCAAACTCTATGTACCCGCAATCGGGGGCGGGCTCGTGCCGTTGAGCACCATCGCCACGCTCGAGCGCACGACCGCGCCTCTGGCGGTCATGCACGAGCAGCAGTTTCCAGCCGTAACCATCAGCTTCAATCTGGCGGCTAGCGCGTCACTTGGCGAGGCGGTGAAAACCATCCGCGCCACACAGGACGGAATTGCCATGCCCACATCGGTGACCGGCAGCTATGCCGGCGATGCCGCTGAATTCGCGCGTTCGCTTGCCGGCCAGCCATGGCTCATCCTTGCCGCGCTCGTGACCATCTACATCGTCCTCGGCGTCCTTTATGAGAGCCTCATTCATCCGCTCACGATCCTGTCCACGCTGCCATCCGCCGGCATCGGCGCGGTGCTGGCGCTCATGGCGTTCGGTCTCGATCTTTCCGTGATCGCGCTGATCGGCATCGTGCTGCTGATGGGAATCGTAAAAAAGAACGCCATCATGATGATTGACTTCGCGCTCGAGGCCGAGCGCAGCGAGGGACTGTCTCCGCGCGAGGCGATCGTCAAGGCCTGTCTGCTGCGCTTCCGGCCGATCATGATGACGACGCTGGCGGCGCTGTTTGGCGCGCTGCCGCTCGCCCTTGAGAGCGGCACCGGATCGGAACTGCGGTTCCCGCTTGGCGTGACCATCATTGGCGGCCTCATGGTCAGCCAACTCTTGACGCTCTACACGACGCCGGTGATCTACCTCTATCTCGACCGGCTCAAGCGCCGGATAGCCGGCGGCCTCGCCGCGGCGCGGCTGCGCGGGGAAAATCACGCGTCGTCACGGCTACGGCGCATGGCGGAGTGACGGCGTGAATTTTTCCGCTCCCTTCATCCGCCGACCGATCGGCACGTCGCTGGTCGCCATTGGCCTGTTTCTCGCAGGGCTTGTGGCCTTTCACTTTCTTCCGGTCGCCAACCTGCCGACGGTCGACTTCCCGACAATCAGGGTATCGGCGACCCGGCCGGGCGCCGAGCCCGCGACAATGGCCAAAACTGTGGCGGCGCCGCTCGAGCGGCGGCTCGGCGAAATATCCGGGGTGACGGAACTCACATCGGTCAACTCGCTCGGCACGACCAACATCGCCATCCAGTTCGACCTCAACCGCAGCATCGAAGGCGCCGCGCGCGACGTGCAGGCGGCGATCAATGCGGCGCTGTCGGACCTGCCGAGCGACCTACCGGCGCTCCCCACATTCCGCAAGGTCAATCCGGCGGCGTCGCCGATCCTCATCCTGGCGCTGACCTCGCGGACGGTTCCGGCAAGCGCGCTCTACGACGCCGCCGACACCGTCGTCGCCCAGCGTATCTCGCAGATCGCCGGCGTCGCCGACGTCAGCGTCAGCGGCGCCGAGCAGCCGGCAATTCGCGTGCGTGTCGAACCGCTGGCGCTGGCCGCGATGGGGCTCGACATGGAACAGGTGCGCGCGGCGATCGTGGCCGCCAATGCGGCCGGGCCGCTCGGCGCATTCGACGGCACGACGATCGGAGAAACCATTGCCACCAATGATCAGCTGCGCGAGGTGCGCGACTACGGCGATATCGTCGTGCGCAGCACGCCGACGGGCGTCGTGAAGCTCTCCGCCATCGCCACGATCGAACTGGGCACGCGCAATCGCCGTTCGGCGGCCTGGTACAACAAGCAGCCGGCGGTCCTTATGTTCATCACCAAGCAGGCCGACGCGAACGTGATCGAGACCGTCGACGCCATCCACGCGCTGCTGCCGCAACTGTCGCGCTGGATACCGTCTGATATTCAATTTCTTGTTTTATCCGACCGCACGCAGACGATCCGCGCCAGCGTCGAGCATATGCAGCTGACCTTGGCGGCGACCGTGATTTTCGTAATGCTGGTCGTGTACGCGTTCTTGCGCCGTCGGGCGGCGACGATTGCCGCCGGCGTGACCGTCCCCCTCTCGCTCGCCGGCACTTGCGCCGCCATGTGGTTCGCGGGCTTTTCAATCGACAACCTTTCGCTGATGGCGCTCGCCGTATCGGTCGGGTTTGTCGTCGATGACGCCATTGTCATGGTCGAAAATACGTTCCGCAACCTGGAAAGGGGATATTCGCCCTTGCGTGCGGCGATTGCCGGCGCGCGGCAGATCGGGTTCACGGTCGTATCGATCAGCCTGTCGCTCATTGCCGCATTCATTCCATTGCTGTTCATGGGCGGTATTGTCGGCCGGATGTTCCGCGAATTTTCCGTGACGCTTGCTTTCGCCATCGCCATATCGCTGGTCGTATCCTTGTCGGTCACGCCGATGATCTGCGCGCATTTCGTGCGCGCGCCGCCAAGCCGCGACGCCACGCGGCTTGATCGCATCGTGGAGGCCGCTCTCAAGGCCTTGTTGCGCGGATATGGCGGCAGCTTGGCATTGGCGCTGCGCTTTCGCGCGCTCGTGCTGCTGGTATTTATCGCCACGATCACGCTCACCGTCGTCCTTTACGTCAAGACGCCGAAGGGGTTTTTTCCGCCCGACGACAACGGACTGCTGTTCGGCGGGGTGACGGCGTCCACCGATATTTCCTACGCCGCGATGCTCGACCTGCAACAGCGCGCGGCCGCGATTGTGCAGGCGGACCCTGCGGTCGCCGGCGTCGGATCGTCGGTTGGCGGATCGTTCTTCAGCGGTTCGGTCAACAACGGACGTCTGTTTATCAGCCTCAAGCCGTTGGCGCAGCGCGACGCGCCGACGGCGCAAATCATCGCCCGCCTGCGCCGCCAGCCTCAGGCGCTGCCTGGCGCGCGGGTTTTTCTCTTCGCATCGCAGGATGTGCGCATCGGTGGGCGGCACAGCCGGTCGCAGTTTCAATTCACGTTGTGGGGACCGGATTTTGAGCAGATTCAGACCTGGGTACCGCGCGTGCAGGAGCGTATTCGGCAAATTCCCGGAATCATCGACGTCGCCACCGACCGCGAGCAAGGCGGATTGCAGGCCGACGTGTTTATCGACCGCGTCGGCGCCGCGCGCCTCGGCGTGCGCATCCAGGACATCGACAACGCGCTCAACAATGCCTTCGCGCAGCGCCAAGTCTCGACGATCTATACACATCGCAATCAGTATCGGGTTATCCTGGAGACCGATCCGCAGTTCCAGCGCGATCCCTCCGACCTCGTTCGCGTCTACGTCGCTGCGGCCGGGGGGCTGCTCGTGCCGCTATCCGCGGTGACGCGCGTCGAGCGATCAACCTCGCCGCTGGTCATCAATCACCAGGGGCAGTTTCCCGCGGTCACGATAACCTACAATCTCGCGCCGGATGTCGCCATCGAGGCGGCGTCGGATGCCATTGCCCAGGCGGTCGCCGAGATGCATTTGCCCGATACGCTGCATGCCGAGCCGGCCGGCGAGGCACGCGCGTTCCTCCGCAGCGCCGCGGCGCAACCGATCCTCATTCTTGCCGCGCTCATCGCCGTCTACATCGTGCTGGGCGTGCTTTATGAAAGCCTGGTGCATCCACTGACCATCATCTCGACGCTGCCTTCGGCGGGACTGGGCGCGTTGCTCGCGCTGATCATATTCCGCGCCGAGCTGTCGATCATCGCGTTCATCGGGATTGTCCTATTGATCGGGATCGTCAAGAAGAACGGAATCATGCTCGTCGACTTTGCGCTTGCCGCCCAGCGCCGGGACGGATTGAGCGCACAACAGGCGATCCATGCCGCTTGTCTCGAACGTTTCCGGCCCATCCTGATGACCACCTTGACAGCCGTTCTTGGCGCGCTGCCATTGGTGATTGCCGCTGGACCGGGGTCCGAAATTCGCCGGCCGCTCGGCATCACCATTATTGGCGGGCTCATCGTTTCGCAGGTGCTCACGCTCTACACAACGCCCGTGATCTATCTTCTGCTCGATCGGCTGCACCGCGGCCTGTGGGGCGCGGGGCTTGCGCGCGACCGGCGTTTCGATGCGGCGGATCGATCGTTCGTCGCGCCGTTACCCGGCAAACCCCTGCCTGACCGGCCCGTCACGCCCTAGATCGCGATGCCATTGGATCGAATCGATCCACAATTATCAACGTGATCGCCTCTCAGAACTTGGAGAATAATGTTGTCCGCAATCCGCTGCGCACTTTTCAGCATCACGCTCTGGAGAATATTCCAAACCGGCGCGGTCGGCGCCCGCGCCGAATAGGTTGCTTTATTTCAGCCGCTTGATGGCGTCCTCAAGCACGCTGAGATCGGCATGCTGCTTGACGTCGAGTTGCGATTTCACAAATCCAAGTTCGTGGGTGATATCGACATTTTTTTGCAGCGCGTCGAGATCGGGCCGCATGTCGTGGTCGCGGAACGTGTCGTTCTTCGTGAACAGCCAATTGAACCGCTCCGGCGGCTGCTTGACGACGCGTCCGGCGATGACCTTGACCTCATCGTGATTTTTCGGATCGAGATACCAATGCACGATGCGCAGCGTATCTTCCATGAAGTCGACCATCGCCGCACGGTTCTTGTCGATAAACGGCTTGCGCGCCGTCCACACGATCATGTCGGTCACGCCGATCGCGTCGCGCTGGACGAACAACGTGCGGGCGATCTTGCGCAGGTCCGGATTGAGCGCGAACGGAAGCACGGCCGGTATGAGGTCGACCTTCTTCTCGGCCAACATCGCGCGCATGGTGGGGAACGGCGCCTCGATCAGCGTGTAGTCGCGGTTGGCAATCAGCCCATGCTTGCGCAGCATCGCGCGGCTTGCGATATCGACCGCGCTGCCGGCGGCATTTGTCGCCACGACCTTGCCCTTGAGATCCTCGATTTTCTTGATCTGGCCATCGGCCAGAACCATGTATTCCTGCGAATACCAGCCCGGCACACCATCGCGGAATTCGTCGGCGATGACGCGAATGTCGTCCATGCCGGCGTTCTTAATCGCGATCGCCAGCGTCGAATAGGCGAGATTGGCGATCTCAAGCTCATGGTTGGCGAGCGCGGTCACCATCGGTGGCGTACCGGCGAAGCGCATCGATTCGAGCACGTAGGACTTGCCGAGATGCCGGGCGAGATCCTTCTTTTCCAGAAGGATTGTGCCCCAGTTGGTGACGGGAGCGACCCAGCCAACGCGGATCTTCACCGGCTCGGCGCTATTCGCGGCGCCTGCGGCAAGCATGAGGCTCGCCAGCGCCGACAAGGCCGTTTTGAATATGCGCATCCTGTCCTCCTTGTGCAACTGCCATCGCACCGACGATCCGGGCGATCACCCTCGGCAACAACCCGCATGTCGCGGCGCCAGCGCGCAAAATCCCGTGCCGGTGCCGCCAAGTCGTCATTGAGGAAATTACACCATCCGCGAACGGCGCGTCCAAGCATTACGGCGCGCAACACAAGAAAGGAATTGCCACGGCGTTGGACCGGAGCGCGAGCACCGGCGCGGGACGCCTCATCGCCGCCGCGGTCACACGGTGCTCGGTTCGAGCGCTTCCTGATGCCATAGGAGCATGCGGCGCCTGAGCATGGACATGCCCTTGATCAGGCAATAGCCGATGGCGGCAATTTCGACGATGCCGGCAAAGACGCCTGGCGAATCGGCAAACCGGGACGCCGACATCATGCCGCCGCCGAGCCCGTTGCCGCCCATCAGCATCTCGGTGACGATCGCCACGATCAGTGAAATCGGCAGCGCGACCTGCAGGCCGGTCATGATTTGCGGGAAGGCGGCCGGTAACATGATCTGGCAAAGCAGTTCGCGGTTGCTCGCCCCCATGTTCCGCGCCGACCAGATGATCTCGCGATCGACCCCCTTGATCCCGACGATGGTGGCGGTGACCACGGGGAATATCGCTTCGAACGCGACCATGGAGATTTTCGAAACGTCATATAGACCGAGCCACAAGATCACCACGGGGAGAAAGGCGATCTTTGGCATGGGAAAGCCAACGGAGATGATCGGATCGAAAAACCAACGGATGCCAATGCTGCGCGTCATTGCCATGCCAAGCGAAATTCCCCCAACCGCGGCGATCAGGAATCCCGTCAACGCGCGATAAAGCGTGGCGGACGCGCCGAGAAAGAGATCGCCGGACATCGCATCGGCGAGGATTCGCTCGAGCACCGACGTCAATGCGGGGAGCACGAAAGGCGTGAACGTGCCGCTGCGCGCCAGGATTTCCCAACCTGCCAACAGCAGGACAATCGATGCCGAGCGTGCAAGGCCCCACCCGATCCGCGCGACGAATGGCGACGCCGGCGCGTTCCGCCAGCCGCGCGAGGTTCGATCCCGCACACCCGTCACGTGCGCCATCGCAACATCCAATTCATGAATGCCTGAAAGGCGCGATCGGCGGCGAAGCCGAGAAACGCGACCGTGAGCACGACCGCGAACATCGGCTCGTATGCGCCGTCGGCGCCGAGAAATCCGATGAGATAGCCGAATCCGCTCCGCGCCACGATCAACTCCGAACTCACCAGCAGGATGAACGACAGTGCAAGCGCCGTGCGGATGCCGTTGAGCAATTCCGGCAACGCGCTTGGCAATACGACGTCCCAGAGCATCCGCAGGCGCGACGCGCCCATGCTGCGCGCCGACCAGACCAACGCCTGTTCGCTTGACCGCGCGCCATTGAACGCGCCGATTGTCACCGGCAACATGCAGCCGAGGAATATCAAGAGGATCTTGGAACCATCGCCGAAGCCAAGCCATATGACAGTCACCGGTATCAGCGCGGATTTCGGCATGGGGTAGAAAATCTCGACCAGCGGGCTGAGGAACGCGTTAAGCGGACGCCACCATGCCATGAAAATTCCGAGCAGCGAGCCGACGAGCACCGACAGACCAAGGCCGGTCATGGCGCGATAGATCGAGGCATATCCATTGCTTACGAGTTCGCCACTGCGCATGAGGTCCACCCATGCCACGACAACGTGCGACAGCGGCGGCAGGGCGGAGCTTGAAATCAACTCAAGCCGCGCGAGGAGTTCCCACGCGATCGCAAGCAACAGCAGTGGAAGATAGCGCAGGCCGGTCCGCCTCATCGCGCGTGCGTTCCCTGCGCCTTGATCGCCTCCTCGCGCACCAGACCCCAGATCTCATCAACCTTGTCGACAAAGGTGCGCGCGCGATAAATCTGCGGGTCGTTCTTGTCGAAGGCGGTATCGACAATCGTTTTGATGCGACCTGGCCGCGCGGTCATGACCGCGACGCGTTCCGCGAGATACACCGCTTCCTGCACGTCATGGGTCACGAAAATGACGGTCTTGCGCGTCTTCTGCCAGATATCGAGCAACTCGGTTTGCATCAGGCTACGGGTCTGCGCGTCGAGCGCCCCGAACGGTTCATCCATCAACAGGATTTGTGGATCGAAGGCGAGCGTGCGCGCGATCGCGGTTCGCTGCTTCATGCCGCCCGAAAGCTGCGAGGGATAACTATCTTCGAACCCGGTCAGGCCGACCAGGTCGATGAACGCCTGCGCCCGCGTTTCGCGTTCCGCGCGCGGCAACTTGCCTCTTTCAAGCCCATAAAGGACATTGCCCTTGACCGTCTTCCATGGGAACAGCGCGAAATGTTGGAAGACCACGCCGCGGTCCGGTCCTGGCGCCGTAACGGCGCGGCCATCGACGCAAATGCGGCCATTTTCGATGCGCAGGAAACCGCCGATCAGGTAGAGCAACGTGGACTTGCCGCAACCCGACGGTCCCAGCAACGCGATGAATTCGCGTTCGCGAATACTCAGCGACACGTCTTCGAGCGCGCGCACGACGCGCCCAACCGGCGGGCGGTAATCGTGGCTGACATCCTTGACGACGATCTGGGCGCTGGCGCTCATGGCACGACGCAATCCCTTCGCGCGGCAGGCTGCGCTGCAATTTGTGCCCACTTTACCGCGCGAACGGCGCGACACAAGAACGCGCGCGTCGAGGTCGCAAATGCGCTGGATTGCCTTGCGCCCAAGTGTTAGCGTAGGAAAACAAAACGGTGATCGACCCATGCGCCTCGACGAGAAGACCCGCACCGAGCTTGAAGCGGCCGCGTTTCGCCGATTGCTCGAGCATCTGGCCACCCGTTGCGATGTGCAGAACATCGACATGATGAATTTGGCCGGCTTTTGCCGCAACTGCCTGTCGAACTGGATGCAGGAGGCCGCGCAAGCGCGCGGCGTCGAGATGACCAAGGACAGCGCGCGCGAGCTGGTCTATGGAATGCCGTTCGCGCAGTGGAAAGCGAAGTACCAGCACGACGCCACGCCGGCGCAGCAGGCGGCGTTTGAGAAAGCCCACAAGCATTGACCGCACGCCGCCGCCTGTGCGCTGCTGTGGATGACTGACATAACGTCTTGACGCGGGCGGCGCAGACCCGAAAATCGTCAACGCCAATGATCGTGCCGGGCCGCCCGGCGGTCGAGCGCATTCGGTTGAACACCGGATTTCACACATATAGCCGCGTGCGCCTGGCTGCGCGCGGATGCGCGTCAATGCAGGCGACACAGGAGCGATCATGGCCACCGCCGCAGCCGTCAAGGAGAGCCCTTCAACCCGTTTCGCCAAGGACCAACTCAAGGCGTTTGTCGAGCGCATCGAACGGTTGGAGGAAGAGAAGAAGGCGATCGCCGACGATGTCCGCGACGTCTATGCCGAAGCGAAAGCCACCGGCTATGAGGTCAAGGCGCTGCGCGCCATCGTGCGCATGCGCAAACAGGACAAGGACGCGCGCCAGGAATACGAGACGATCCTGGAAACCTATATGCATGCGTTGGGAATGGTCTGAACCGAGAACCGGAGCTCGAAAAGCGAGAACCGGTTCGCCGCCGCGATCGCGCTGGTGTGGTGGTTGCGAAACTCTCCTTAGTCTCCACGGCATTTTCATCAGGAGAACATCGCCGCCAAAAACCAAATGAGAACCGTCGTTTTCTCGTGTCCTTTGCTTTTGCGAAGTTCGCAAAAGAGACGCGGCAGGTAAAGCGGACTCCGGATGGGGGATACCAGAACCACCGCTCGGTTTAGATAACGGCGATCCGGCTCTGGAGCCGGATGGCGAAAATTACCGACCGGTTCGCCGCCGCGAATGCGCTGGAACGAGAAAACATCGGCACGCACAAGCGGACGGCGCGTTCGCCAATCACGTTCGCAACTATTGCAATTGTGCCGTCTGAAAGCCGATTGTCGGCTGGAATGCAAAAGCACTGCCAGTGAACCGGTCGGCTGACAGCGCACCATCGCGCTGATCGGTGAACGTAATGGCGACGACGGCATGTGGTTTCTTCATCATGATGCCGAGCCCGTGCATATCGGGCGCGCCAAAAATCGACGTCGTCATGAAATTCCGCATATCGGGCGTCAGCATGAGGGCGCGGATCCACGGGTTATCCATCGAAGGCGCCGGATCCGGCGGCGCATCCGCCGCGGCCGCCCGCGCCATTCGCAGCGGCGCAAGTTGCTTCTTGATCACGCTGGTAAGCCGCGCCGGCGCCAGCGACACCATTGCCGCAAGCGCAGGCTTTGCGGCCGAATTGACCGTCGCGTGCGCCGCCTGGATATTGTCGTTGGCCGACGAATAGGCCAGCGTGTCGGGATCGACGACGTCTTCGGACGCCGGCGCCGCGACCGGCCAGCGCGGCATCCGCGGCGGCGGATTGATATCGTTGGCCTTGGCAATGCGCTGCTCGCGGCGCGCCGCTTCAGGCGTACCTTGCAGACC